>NZ_DDOP01000050.1:0-47455 GCF_002341725.1 Bradyrhizobium sp. UBA2491 | reverse complement strand
CAAGTTCGAGAACATGGGCGCCCAGATGGTGCGCGAAGTCGCCTCCAAGTCCGCTGACGCGGCTGGCGACGGCACCACCACGGCAACCGTGCTCGCCCAGGCGATCGTGAAGGAAGGCGCCAAGTCGGTCGCCGCCGGCATGAACCCGATGGACCTCAAGCGCGGTATCGACCTCGCGGTCGAAGCCGTCGTTGCGGACCTCCAGAAGAACTCGAAGAAGGTCACCTCGAACGAGGAGATCGCCCAGGTCGGCACCATTTCGGCCAACGGCGATGCCGAGATCGGCAAGTTCCTCGCCGACGCCATGAAGAAGGTCGGCAACGAGGGCGTGATCACGGTCGAGGAAGCCAAGTCGCTCGAGACCGAACTCGACGTCGTCGAGGGCATGCAGTTCGACCGCGGCTACATCTCGCCCTACTTCGTCACCAACGCCGACAAGATGCGCGTTGAGATGGACGACGCCTACATCCTGATCAACGAGAAGAAGCTCTCGTCGCTGAACGAGCTGCTGCCGCTGCTCGAGGCCGTGGTGCAGACCGGCAAGCCGCTGGTCATCGTCGCTGAAGACGTCGAAGGCGAAGCGCTTGCCACCCTCGTCGTCAACCGCCTGCGTGGCGGCCTGAAGGTCGCGGCCGTCAAGGCTCCGGGCTTCGGCGATCGCCGCAAGGCCATGCTGCAGGACATCGCGATCCTGACCGGCGGCCAGGCCATCTCGGAAGACCTCGGCATCAAGCTCGAGAACGTCACGCTGCAGATGCTCGGTCGCGCCAAGAAGGTGATGATCGACAAGGAGAACACCACGATCGTCAACGGCGCCGGCAAGAAGGCCGACATCGACGCTCGCGTTGCCCAGATCAAGGCGCAGATCGAGGAAACCACCTCGGACTACGACCGTGAGAAGCTCCAGGAGCGTCTCGCCAAGCTCGCAGGCGGCGTCGCGGTGATCCGCGTCGGCGGCGCGACCGAAGTCGAGGTGAAGGAGCGCAAGGATCGCGTTGATGACGCGATGCACGCGACCCGCGCGGCTGTCGAGGAAGGCATCGTCCCGGGCGGCGGCGTCGCCCTGCTCCGTGCCTCCGAGCAGCTCAAGGGCCTGCGCACCAAGAACGACGACCAGAAGACCGGCGTCGAGATCGTGCGCAAGGCGCTGTCGGCTCCGGCTCGCCAGATCGCGATCAACGCCGGTGAAGACGGTTCGGTGATCGTCGGCAAGATCCTGGAGAACAAGACCTACAATTACGGTTTTGACTCCCAGACCGGCGACTATGCCGACCTGGTCAAGAAGGGCATCATCGACCCGACCAAGGTCGTGCGCACCGCGATCCAGAACGCTGCCTCGGTTGCGGCGCTGCTGATCACCACGGAAGCGATGGTTGCCGAGCTGCCGAAGAAGAACGCCGGCGGCCCCGCGATGCCTCCGGGCGGCGGCATGGGCGGCATGGACTTCTAAGTCCAGCCACTCAAGGCGATCCACGAAATGCAAAACCCCGGCAGCGATGCCGGGGTTTTTGCTTTTGGAGTGAGTGTTGATTTGACGTTCGAAGCGACGATACCATCCGCCGTCATTCCGGGGCGCGCGCTGCGCGAGCCCGGAATCCATAACCACGAGTGTCGAGATGGCCTACTACGTCTATCTTCTTGCGAGCAAAAAAGCACGGCACACTCTATCTCGGTGTAACAAACGATCTTGTGCGTCGCATCCACGAACATCGTACGAAGGCGGTTAAAGGCTTTACATCGCGATATGGCGTCGACAAATTGGTTTGGTTCGAGATTTACGAAGACGCAACCACCGCAATCACTCGCGAGAAAGAGCTCAAGAAGTGGCGGCGCGATTGGAAGACCCGGCTCATTGAGGAGCAAAACCCGGGATGGGTTGATCTCTATCCGGGGATATCCACGTGATAGCCGTGGTTATGGATTCCGGGCTCGCGCTGCGCGCGCCCCGGAATGACGAACGTGAAGGGCCGCCCGTGGGCGGCCCTTCTTGTTATCATGCGCTCTCGGGCGCCTTGAGGCGGACCAGCTTGGTCAGCAGCGCATCGAGGCCCTGCCCGTCGCCGGCGTGCAGGTCGATGCGGCCGACCTTCTCGACCAGACGCTCCAGCGACTCGAGCTCCTTGAGCCGCAGCAACAGAGGGTTCTCCTCCATCAGCTTGGCGGTGTTCAGGAGCGAGCGCGTCGCCGCGGTCTCCTCCTGGCGACGGATCAAATTGGCCTTCGCCACCCGCTCCGCCTCCACCACCTTGTTGACCAGCTCGCGGATCTCGCCGGGCAGGATCACGTCCTTGACGCCGAGCTCGGTAACCTCGACGCCAGAGCCCGCGACACGGCCGCGGACATAGTCGCGCAACTCCTCGTCGAGCGCCGTCTTCGCAGACAGCACCTCGTCCAGCGTGCGGCCGGCCACCGCCTCGCGGATCGCGAACTGCACCAGGCGGTACAGCCACGCATCCACGTCGGGCACCGTGGCCACGACCCGCTCGGGATCGACGATCCGGCGGAACGCGGTCAGCGTCACGCGCAGCGCGATGCGGTCCTTGGTCAGCATCTCCTGCGCCGTGATCTCGATCGCCTGGGGACGCAGGTCGAGGCGCTTGACCTCGATCTTGCGGCCCGCGATCCAGAACGCGTGCCGGCCGGGCGCGAGCCGCTCGACCAGCTTGCCCTCAACCGTGAGCAAGCCCGCCTCGTGGTTCTCGACCACGGCCTCGGTGATGACGCCGGCCCGGTTGGGCTGGATCATCGCGAGATGGCGCGCCGTGACCCTGGGATCGCTGGTCACGTCGATGCGCTCGACATCGACCACGGTCGCGACCTTCCAGTAGACGCGCGTCTGCCAGGGCGTCATCAGTTGCACCGGACGGCCGTCGAGGCTGACGATCGCGATCTCGTTCGCCTTGGTCTCGATCGCCGCGAACAGCCCGTCAGCCAGATCGGGCCGCGCGGCCTTGATCACCGCGAAGCGATCCGCGGGGAATTCGCTGCGCACGACGCTGAACAGCTCGGCCTTGAGCTCATGCAAGGGATCGAACAGCCGATGGCGTCCGGGGCCGAGCACCTGCTCGAGCCGGCCGTCACGCGTCAGCAACGCGCGCTCGCCATCCTTCACCGTCAACTTGGTCGTCAAGAAATGCCAGGTCATGGCACGCCTCCATCGTTGCCTCGGGCCCATGGGCCTGAGAGCGGGTTTCATTTTGCAAAGGACGTGAGGACGCGAACGCGGCTTCCTGTCAGCCAAGCGGGCCGTGGCTTGAGCTTGCGCGATGACGGGCGCACGCGCGCGATCGCACGACGATTGTCGTGCGGCCGTGTGGAGCCACCCGGCATCAGCGCAAGCGGTATCCACCGCGGCGCAAAGCCGGTCTCACAGTGTCGATGTTCGGACGAAGAGCCTTGCGGCAGGACGACCGGACTGCGACTGAAGCGCGCGTCCGGTCCCCTTCAGAGGCATCAGCTTTGAAGGCTGAAACGGAGCGCTTGGAGCGGGAATCGAACCCGCGACCCGATGAGTGTCATTCACCTGCTCTAACCAACTGAGCTATCCTTTGTGAGAAGATCGGATTCGAACCGGTACCTTCGGGATTTCAGTCCCGACGCTCGCCCATGAGCTTCATTCTCGTGATCTTCATTTCGGCGGAACACGACACCGCAGAGCGGCACGCGCCAGTCGGGATCTCACGAGCCCGAACCCATGGCCGAAGCGAAGGAGCGGGCTAATAGACGAAGCACGCCCGGGTTGCAAGAGGGCAATGTGTGATTTTTTCGTGACGGGACACCGACCATCACCTCGTCATTCCGGGGCTCACCCGCCCCGTGCGACATCCTGGAAACAGCCGCGCAGCCAATCGATGGTAACGCGCGTGGCCACGTCGCGCTTGAGATGGTTCTGCACCAGCAGCCACACGTCGCGTCGCTTCGGCAGCAGCGTGGCACGCAGGCGGCGATCGGTCAGCAAGTCCACGCAACTATGCTCCGGCAGCACGCCGACCGCGTGATGCGACTGGATCAGTCTGTGGATGACACGCACATTGTCGGTGACGCAGCGCGCGCGAAGCCGCTTCGCGCGCAGGAATTGCATTTCAGGAATGCCTCCGAGTTCGTCCGGATAGGCGCACGTCACCGCCTCTCCCGCCGTCGTCGCGGCCGGCTCGAAGAAATACAGCCTGACCTCGGCGAGCTTCGAGATCGCAAAGTCGCCCTTGTCGGGCTTGCGCAGGCGGATCGCGAGATCGGCCTCCCAGCGCGAGAATTTGACGTTGTCGCTCGACGTCAGAAACTGCAACGTCAAGCCCGGATGGGCACGCAGCAACGCGCCGGTGCGCGGCGCCAGCACTTCCTCGGCAATCGCATTGGTCGAAGCGATGCGCAGCCGGCCGACCGGCCCGGGCAGGCTCTCGCCGATCCGGCCGATCTCCTCGGCATGCGCGGCCATCGCCTGGATGTGCGCGAGCACGACGTCGCATTGCCGGGTCGGCTTGCGCAGTCCGTCGGCGGCCTCGAACAGGCGTAAGCCGAGCGCGCGCTCGATCCGCGCCAGCCGGCGGCCGACCGTGGTCTCGTCGATGCGCAGCCGCGCGCTGGCGCCGGCATAGGTGCCCTCGTCCCTGATGGCGGCGATGATGCGAAGGTCGTCCCAATTCATGGCGTCAGGCTACATCGTGCCTGGCCTGCCTGCAACAACGCAGCCACCGGCTGCAATATCCCTGCATAACGGCAGGCCGCTCCGCGGCTATATTTTCGCAAGACACATCCGCTGGAGACATCGGGACCATGACCGCAGCCAAGACATTGATGCAGCTCGCCGGTATCGATCTTACCCCGCCTCGCCTCGGCGACAGCTGCCTGGTGCTGATCGATATCCAGAACGAATATCTCGCAGGTCCCCTCGCTTTGCCCGACGCCAGCCCCGCGATCGTACGCGCTACCGCGTTGCTCGGACGCGCACGCGACAGCGGCGCTGTCATCATCCACATCGCGCACAAGGGAGCGCCGGGAAGCCTGTTCGACCGCGCCGCGGAGCGCGGCGCGATCGTGGCGCCGTTGGCACCAAGGCCGGGCGAGATCGTGATCGAGAAGCAATTGCCGAACGCGTTCGCCGGCACCGAGCTGAACACGCAGCTTGCCGCGACCGGACGCAAGGAGCTGGTGCTCGCCGGCTTCATGACGCATATGTGCGTCAGCTCGACGGCCCGCGCCGCGCTCGATCTCGGCTTCCGCACCACCATCGACGCCGACAGCTGCGCCACCCGCGACCTGCCCGACGGCAGCGGCGGCACCATTGCCGCAAAACTCATCCACGACGTCGCGCTCGCCGAACTATCCGACCGCTTCGCGATCATCGCCCGCGGCAATGCCCTCGCCTGAGAGACATCGCCATGCTTGAGCTGTATTTCTCGCCGATGGCCTGCTCGCTCGCCAGCCGCATCGCATTGATGGAGGCCGGGATCGAGGCGCGCTACCACCTCGTCCAGCTCTGGACCAAGAAGGTTCTGGAGGACGATGGCGATTTCCGCGCGGTCGCGCCGAAGGGCGCGGTACCGGTGCTGGTGCTGGAGAACGGCGAGCGCCTGACGGAAAGCGCGGCGGTGTTGCAATATATCGCGGACCGCAAACCCGAGCTCGGCCTGGCGCCGCAGCCGGGCGATCCGGATCGCTACCGGTTGCAGGAGTGGCTGAGCTTCATCGGCACCGAGATCCACAAGGGCTTTCTGTTCCCGACCTTCTGGTACAAGGACGACGCATCGCTGGCCAAGCCGCGTGCGCGGATCGGCCAGACCTTGTCGGTGCCATCTGCGCATCTGGCGGACCGTGAATTCCTGGTCGGAGAACGCTTCACGGTTGCCGACGCGCACCTCGCCTGGGCCCTGCTGTTGCTCCGCGCCGCCGGTGTCGACGTCGCGCAATGGCCGTCACTGGCAGCCTATCTCTCACGCATCCAGGCCCGGCCGCAGGTCAAGGCCGCGGTCGGCACCGAGATGCAATTGTGGAAATCGCTCGCGGCGTGAGCAGGCGAGGGTCTCTTGCCTGTGCATGATCTTTTCGGAAAGCGGCTTCGCAGTTTTCCGGATCATGCCCTACTGGAATGCGACCTCGGCGAAGCTGCGCAGCTTGCGTGAATGCAGCCGTTCGGATTCCTGCTGCTTGAGCCGCTCCAGCGCCCTGAGGCCGATCTCGAGATGCTGGCCGACGCGCTGACGATAGAATTCGCTGGCCATGCCGGCGAGCTTGATCTCGCCATGCAGCGGCTTGTCGGAGACGCACAGCAGCGTGCCATAGGGCACGCGGAACCGGTAGCCGTTGGCGGCGATCGCCGCGGATTCCATGTCGAGCGCGACGGCGCGCGACTGCGACAGCCGCCGGATCACCTGCGGCCCGCTGATCTCCCAATTGCGATTGTCGACGCTGGCGACCGTGCCGGTCCGCATCAGCCGCTTGAGCTCGAAGCCGGTGAGCCCGGTGACCTCGCCGACCGCCTCCTCCAGCGCCACCTGCATCTCCGCCAGCGCCGGGATCGGCACCCACAGCGGCAGTTCGTGATCGAGCACGTGATCCTCGCGGACATAGCCATGGGCGAGCGCATAGTCGCCGAGCCGCTGCGTGTTCCGCAAGCCGGCGCAATGCCCGATCATCAGCCAGGCGTGCGGTCGCAGCACCGCGACGTGATCGGTGATGTTGCGCGCGTTCGACGGACCGATCCCGATATTGATCAGGGTGATGCCGCGATAGCCGGGCTCGACCAGATGAAACGCCGGCATCTGCGGGACACGCTCCGATGCGGTGCCGGTGGTGCCGCCGCCAGCCAGCGCGTTGCGGGTGATCACATTGCCGGGCGCAACGAAGGCTTCAAGACCGGCCTCGCCCGCCGCGAGGCGTTGCTGGGAGAGCTGCACGAAGGCATCGACATAGAACTGGTAGTTCGTGAAGATCACGAAGTTCTGGAAATGCTCCGGATCGGTGCCGGTGTAGTGATAGAGCCGGCGCAACGAGTAGTCGACCCGCGCGGCGCGGAACAGCGCCAGCGGCTCCGGCATGCCCGGCTTCAATTCGAACGTACCGTCGGCGATCGCATCGTCCATCGCGGCGAGGTCGGGCGTATCGAAGATATCGCGCAGCGATCGCGTGAAGGCCGAACTGTCGGCAATGGTCAGCGCCGCCTCGATATTGATGTCGCGCCTGTAGGCGAAATGGATCGGAATCGGCTCATCGGATTCCCCGATCTCGACCGCCACGCCATGGTTCTTGATCAGGAGCCCGATCTGCTCGGTGAGATAGGTCCGGAAAATATCCGGCCGGGTGATGCTGGTTTCGTGGATGCCGGGCCCCGCGACGAACCCGTAGGCAAGGCGGGAATCCAGCCGGGCATGCGACGATGTCGTGATGCGCACGAACGGGTAATGCGCGCGGACCCGCGTGGTGATCACCGCGCCGTTAACATAGGCCTCGAAGCGGTTGCGCAGGAAGCCGGTGTTGCGCTCGTAGATCTCTTCGAGGCGGGACACCGCCGCGCCGGCATCGACGAATGCTTCGGTCGTGATCGGTGGAGGGGTTTCGATGGGGGTTGCAGGAGACATGTTCGCCTTGCGCCAAGGACCGGTGTCGAGCTGGGACTCGCTCCGGATCGACGCAGTATAGCGACAATGGCCTCCAGTTCCAGATCGCGCAGACCGCCCTATTCCGCCTCGCGTGGCGGCAGCGCGCAGATCTCGGACCGGGTCAGGAACCGGCGTTCGCGCCCGTTGTCGAGCGAGAACATGCCGCCGCGACCAGGAACGACGTCGATGATCAGATCGGTATGCTTCCAGACGTCATACTGCGAACCGCTGATGTAGAACGGCGCGCCGCCGATCTCACCGAGCTTGACGTCGTAATCGCCGATCAGGAAGTCACCTTGCGGATAGCACATCGGCGACGAACCGTCGCAGCAGCCTCCGGATTGGTGAAACAGCACCGGCCCATGATCGGCGACGATCTCGGCAATCAGCTCGAGTGCGGCAGGCGTCGCGGTCACCTTGTCAGCCATCCCGGCCTCCGTGATGGGGCTTCGGCGGAACGTCCCGCCGAAGCCTGTCGTTTTGGTTCCCCAAACGATGGGGTGGACCGAGCCCTCAGAAGAAGCCGAGCTTCTTGGCGCTATAGCTTACCAGCATGTTCTTGGTCTGCTGATAGTGGTCGAGCATCATCTTGTGGTTCTCTCGGCCGACGCCGGACTGCTTGTAGCCGCCGAACGCCGCGTGCGCCGGATAGGCATGATAGCAGTTGGTCCAGACCCGGCCGGCCTGGATCGCGCGACCGAACCGGTAGCAGCGATTGGCATCGCGGCTCCAGACGCCGGCACCGAGGCCATAGAGCGTGTCGTTGGCGATCGAAAGCGCCTCTTCATCGGTCTTGAAGGTCGCGACCGACACCACCGGCCCGAAGATCTCCTCCTGGAACACGCGCATCTTGTTGTTGCCCTCGAACACGGTCGGCTTGACGTAATAGCCGCCCGACAGTCCGCCGCCGAGATTGTTGCGCTCGCCGCCGGCCAGCACCTTGGCGCCTTCCTTCTTGCCGATGTCGATGTAGGATAGAATCTTCTCGAGCTGCTCGGAGGACGCCTGCGCGCCGATCATCGTCGACGGGTCGAGCGGGCTGCCCTGCGTGATCGCCGCGACGCGCTTCAGCGCGCGCTCCATGAAGCGGTCGTAGATCGATTCATGGATCAGCGCCCGGCTCGGACAGGTGCAGACCTCGCCCTGGTTGAGCGCGAACATCACGAAGCCTTCGATCGCCTTGTCGAAGAAATCGTCATCTTCCGCGCAGACGTCCTTGAAGAAGATGTTCGGCGACTTGCCGCCGAGTTCGAGCGTCACCGGGATCAGGTTCTGCGAGGCGTATTGCATGATCAGCCGGCCCGTCGTGGTCTCGCCGGTGAAGGCGATCTTGGCGATCCGGTTCGACGACGCCAGCGGCTTGCCGGCCTCGAGACCAAAGCCGTTGACGACGTTGACGACGCCCTTGGGCAGGAGATCGCCGACCAGCTCGAGCCAGGTCATGATCGAGGCCGGGGTCTGTTCGGCCGGCTTGATGACCACGCAATTGCCGGCGGCCAGCGCAGGCGCCAGCTTCCAGGTCGCCATCAGGATCGGGAAATTCCAGGGAATGATCTGTCCGACCACGCCGAGCGGCTCGTGGAAATGATAGGCCACGGTGTCATGGTCGATCTCGGAGATCGAGCCCTCCTGGCCGCGGATCGCGCTCGCGAAGTAGCGGAAGTGATCGATTGCGAGCGGCATGTCGGCGGCCATGGTCTCGCGGATCGGCTTGCCATTGTCCCAGGTCTCGGCGGTTGCGAGCTTCTCGAGATTGGCCTCCATCCGGTCGGCGATCTTGTTGAGGATCAGCGAGCGCTCGGCGACGCTGGTCTTGCCCCAGGCGTCCTTCGCCGCATGCGCTGCGTCCAGCGCGGCCTCGATATCAGCCGCGTCGGAGCGCGGGATCTCGCAGATCGGAAGTCCCGTGACCGGCGATACGTTGTCGAAATATTTTCCGGAATGGGGCTCGCGCCATTCGCCGCCGATGAAATTGCCATAGCGTTTGGCAAACGGCGCCTTGAGCACGGACTGCATGTCAACCTTGTTCATGTGTTCCTCCGTTGGCACGCCGATGCACACGGCGTTGGCCGGAAAGCTCGGTCAAATCAGGCAGACAGAACAGGGGCCCGCCGCAACGGCCGCAGGGGAACTGTCGCAAATCTGAGACAGAGTGCGCCGCAAATTGGCATAGATGCGTCAGCATTTCCGACGCAAACGCGGAGCCTTAGCGATGCAGGCCGAGCTGCTTGAGCTTGCGGTGCAATGTGGCGCGCGACATGTCGAGATTCTTGGCGGCTTTGGACACGTTGCCGCCGGCGCGTGCCAGCGCACGCTGCAACGCTGCGCGCTCCGCCGCAACCAGGCCGCCATCGTCACGGGTCTCACCGATCAGATCCGCCGCCGGCAATGGCCGCGCCAGCGACGCCGCGTTGAGGCCGAGCGCGCGCCGCGCGGCCCGCGTTGCACCGATCACGAGGTCGTCGCGATCGACCGCGAGCAGCGAGTTGACGGCGCGCTCGCTTCGCGGCGTCAGCAGAATTCGCGCATCGGGAAACGCCCGGCGAAAATTCTCGGCCTCGATCGCGCGCGCAGCGTCGGTGACCGTGGTGGCGATCAAGCGGGAAAATCCGTCGGTCAGGTCGGCGCGGCAGGAGGAGACATCGAGCGCCGCGGCAAGCTCGCCATGCTCGTCAAAGACCGGCGCGGTGGTGCAGAACAATCCGGAATTGCGGGTGAAGAAGTGCTGCTCGCGATCGATCGACAGCGGCCGCTTCTCCACGATGCAGGTACCGATGCCGTTGGTGCCCTCATATTTCTCGCTCCAGACCGCGCCGGTCCACAGCCCCCAGGCGTCGAACGTCGCGTCATCGGCGCCGGCGCCGCGCCGGTCGACCACAACACCGTCGCGATCGGCGAGCAGCACCGAGCAGCCGACGCCGCCGACAGCAAGAAACAGCCGGTCGAGCGTGCCCTGGGCGACCTTCAGAAACTCGCCGAGACGCTGCTGCGCGGCGGCGACGTCGGCTTGCTGGAGACGATGGGAAGGCCTACGGCTCGCCGGATCGAGCGCATGCAGATGGCCGGAGCGGCGCCACGACGCCGACAGCTCGGACGGCGCCCCGCCTCCGGCAAGCACATCGAGAACCTTGTCCGTATGCATGACACCCGGCGACCGGCTCATGCTTCCCTCCCCTGCTCCCCGGGTTCTCAGACCCTCGGGAACGCGGCGCTGTTGACCCTGGCACCCCTGTATTCCGCAGGATATAGCGCGCCCGGCAGCCTTTCAAGGGACGCGACTGCGACCTTCGGACAGGGCCTGGCCGCGCGCCGGTCAATTCGTCCCAGCCGGCGGCCCGCCCATCGGCGCTCGTCGACGGGTGGGCGTGACCCAGGTATCGCGCGACCCCGCATCATCGCAATGGCTCGACCCAGTTCGTGCCCGCTAGCTGAGGCGACGCATTTCCGCAATGATCAATGCAGAAATACTCGTTCTCTCGGAAACCAAGGCTTTCTAAACTTTTGCGTCTGTTCCGAATCTGCCCCGGACCGGGTGCGAGGACCACACAAGCCACTTGTAGGCTTGTATTTTGCGGGCCAAACGTGAATACGCATGTTCAGAATGGGCAATGCAAAATCCCTCCGATCGATCAGATGGGATGATCTGCGAATATTCCTCGCGATTGCGCGCAGCGATCACATCGCGGGGGCTGCCCGGTTGCTGCAACTTGACCAGTCGACGGTCAGCCGCCGCATTGCGCAAATGGAAGCCGACCTTGGGCTCCGTCTCGTCGAACGCAAGCGCGAGCGATTGTACCTCACCGAATTCGGCCGAAACATTCTCCGGCATGTTGAAACGATCGACAGTCAGGTTTCGCAAGTCCTCGATCTTTCGCGCGGTGAAGTCGAAGGAGCCTCTCCGCTCATCCGCATTTCGACCTACGAAGGTCTATCGACGTTCTATTTGGCCGAGCGGCTCGCAGCCTTTCAGTTGACGCAACCTCCAATGCGTCTCGAGATCGTCACACAACTGCGGCCCGTGAACGTCGCGATCCGGGATTCCGACCTGTTCGTCAGCTTCTACGAACCGGAAGGACGGGGTCTCCACAAAGAACAGCTTGGCACGATCACGGTGCATTTGTTCGCTTCCCAGCGATATTTGGACAGCGAGGGCACGCCGAAGAATCGGACCGATCTCGCTCGCCATCGGTTCGTTTCGTTCATACCTGATCTTCTCAGCGTCGAGTCCGCGCGGTTCCTGGACGAGGTGGTCGAAGGGCATCGCGACGTGTTGAATTCCACCAGCATGGGGACGCAGATGGCCGCCGTTGCGGCGGGTGCTGGCATTGTGATGCTGCCGGTCTTCGCCGCGCGTACCGATCGCAGATTGGTCCCGATCCTTCGGGAGAGCATCGCGATCGAACGCGGGATCTGGGTCAGTACCCATCAGGATCTTCGCTATACCGCAAGAGTAAAGTCGCTGATCGGATTTCTGAAGAAGATATTCAAGGAGGATCACGATCACTTCAATCGGTGGTCGTAAGCATCTGCCCGAATTTCCGCAATGACGAATGCGCAGATCCAGCTTCTTGGTCGGGCGATCTGTCCATAAAGTGGTGGCGCGCATTCGCGCGTGCCACGAGGACGTATGGGACTTTATCCAAGCTACAAAGTCGCGGCAGCTCATGTCGCATCTGTCTATGGCCACAGTGACAAAACGACGGAAAAAGCCTGCGACATCATCGCTGAAGCAGCTCGGCAAGGCGTTCGCCTGATCGCCTTTCCCGAGGCGTTCATCCCGGGCTATCCTACCTGGGCGACATTGGCTGCGCCTTTTGACGGAGACAAGTACTTCGCCGAGCTGGCTGCTCAGGCCATCCGTGTCGATGGTCCCGAGATGGGAAAGGTCCGCGCCGCCGCGCGCGCCAACGATATCTTCGTCTCCATCGGATTCACGGAGGCGAGCAGTGTAAGTGTGGGTTGTCTGTGGAATGCGAATGTTCTGATCGGCCCTGGCGGTGATATCCTGAATCATCACAGGAAGCTGGTGCCCACGTTTTTCGAGAAACTGGTGTGGGCCAATGGTGATGGCGCGGGCCTGCGCGTTAGCGACACGGAGATCGGCGGCATCGGCATGCTGATCTGCGGCGAGAACACCAATCCGCTGGCGCGCTTTTCGTTGATGGCGCAAGGAGAACAGGTTCATATTTCCACCTACCCGCCCATAGGAGTGGCTGGAAAGGTAAAGACGGCCGGCACCTACGATCTCGAAAAGGCAATTCGGATTCGCGCCGCCGCACATTCTTTCGAGGCAAAAGCCTTCAATATCGTTGCATCTGCGTACCACGACCAGTCCGCGCGCGAGGCGATCGCAACGATGGGGCCGGAAGCCGCTGAGATCGTGGAGGCCAGCCCTCGAGGTGTCTCGATGATCCTGGGCCCGACAGGTGCACTCATAAGCAGCGTCTTGAGCGATCAAGAAGGCTTGGTGACGGCCACGATCGATCTCAAGGACGCCGTTGTGCAGAAGCGGATCCACGATGTCGTCGGCTACTACAACAGGTTCGACATCTTCAAACTCTCAGTCGATCGCTCGGCAAATCGGCCAATCCATTTCCCCTTCGAGCCGACGCATGATCCCAATTGCTGATCCCGGTTTGGCGGGAAAAATTGGCGGCTACCGCGGATGATATCCATGTCACGTCGAGCCAAGGGACCAAGTTGGCGGCGGGCTGGCCCCGCATGGCTCGCCACCATGCTCACCTGCAACCGGAGATTCAGGCAGGGGCCGCTTCGGATGAGAAGTCAGTTCAACTGACACCGCGATCTTCCAGAACAATCTTGCACCACTGACCGTCCTCAAAGCGTCGAGGTTATATGTCGCGCCTTCCCCTATCTCATATTCGCGTGCTCGATCTGTCGCGCGTTCGAGCCGGCCCGACCTGCGTGAAATTCTTTGGCGACTTCGGAGCCGACGTCATCAAGGTCGAGCGCACCGACGGCGAAGGAGATCCCATGGGGGACGATCGCTATTCGTCCGACTACGTCAACGCCCAAAGAAACAAGCGTGGAATCACGTTGGACCTCAAGCGGCCCGAAGGCGTGGCTGTTCTCAAGAGATTGATCGAGACCGTCGACGTGGTGGTCGAGAGTTTTCGGCCAGACGTAAAGCATCGATTGGGTATCGACTACGACAGTCTATCGGCGATCAATCCAAGGCTCGTCTACACCTCGATTTCCGCGTTCGGGGAAACGGGGCCCTACAGCGCGCGACCAGGCTTCGATCTGATCGCCCAGGGCATGGGAGGGTTGATGTGGCTTACAGGTTATGCGGATCGCGGGCCGCTGCGAGCAGGAATGTCACCCGCAGATGTAAGCGCCGGGATATTTGCCGCGATCGGAGCGATGATCGCGCTCATCGAGCGTGAACGGTCGGGAAAAGGACAGTGGGTACAGGCCAATCTGTTGTCGTCGCAGATCATGCTGTTGGATTATCAGGCCATGAGCTGGCTGATGGACGGGCACATTCCGCAGCAGCGCGCAAACGATCACCCCAAGATCGTTCCTACCGGGGTCTATAAGGCCAAGGACGGCTATTTCACGATCTCAACGGTAGGGAATGACAGTTACCACCGGCTCTGCAGCGCGATCGGCGCGCCCGAGCTGAGTTCAGATCCCCGTTTCGTGACGGCGGATTTGCGAGAAAGCAACCGCGACGCCCTGAACGCCTCGATCGAAGCCGCAACTTCACAGAACACGGCCTCCGCGTGGATCGAATGCCTCAACGCGGCCGGCGTTCCGGCGGGACCGATCTACAAGCTCGATGAAATGTTCTCAGACCCCCAAGTCAAGGAAATCGGAATCGTACAATCTCTCAATCACCCGAAGCTCGGCCATGTCGAAATCCTCGGTCAGCCGATCAAGCTGAGCCGGACGCCTGCCGAAATTCGGCGTGCCCCGCCGGAACTCGGCGAGCACACCGACGAGGTGCTTGCGGAATTTGGCTTCGAGCCTGCCGAAGTGGCGAAGTTGAGACGTCTTCGCGTGATCTAGTTCAGTGCGCCACCGTGCCCGTTCACCCGGTCCGCATCACCAGCGCAATTAGCAAGATCTTGCCCACCCCGCGGGCGCCGGCGGCCAGTGTCCTGCACGAGTGTCCAGCGCCTGCCCTGCGCTCCGATTGACGCCACCGAGATAGCTGACGACGGCGGGACAGGCCAAGGGGAGCAAGCTCCCCTCCGGCAGACAGCGCCTACTGAATCCGCGCGAGCACCGCGAGGCGGCGGATACCCTTGTTACGGTAGGCGTCGAGGAACGCGTAATAGTCCTTGAACGAGACGCAACCGTTGGAATCGCCGTTCGGGCCGAGCATGAAAGTGTGCGCGAGCAGGCCGACGCGGTTGAAGATCTTGCCCTCGCCGCCGATCGGATTGAGCCGCAGCGCCGGCACGCCGTGGAACAGCGCCTCGCGCGGCTTGAGTTCGTAGATGTGCGGCGGCGTCACACCAACCATTTTCAGATGCGACGACCGGGGATCGTCGAGCCGGGAGCCGAGCCCCGAATGCGCCTCGAGCCGCGTGCCGTCGGGCAGGTATACGGTCCTGGCCGAGATGTCATAGACCGCGGTCTGGCGGTCATAGGGCGGCGAGCCGCCGAGCATCGGGTTCTGGTCGAGCGTCGAGGGGATGCTGCCGGTGACGTTGGCGTCGGCCGAAGCAAAGGAGAGCAGCCCGCCATTCGACTCGCGCTTGCCCCACAGCTTCTCGACCATGGTCTGCCGCTCGTTCGAGGCGATCGACATCACCGCGGCCTTGGCGCGCGCGGCCATGTCACGCACCGTGACGCTGCCGGACTTGGTGGCCGACTTGCTCTCCACTGCCTTGGTGTCGGTAGCCTTCGGTTGCACCGACGCTGATGGATCGTTGAGCGCCACCTGCAGATTGGCGGCGGCTTCCTTCTTGTTGGTCTCGACCGATTTCGGCGCCGGCAGCGGCTTCGAGGCCTCCGCAAGCTTTGCCGAGGCGACCGGCTTCGCTTCGGCGACCTTGGGCGCGGCGGCCTGCTTGATCGGGTCGATCTGCGGCGCGGCGTCGGCGACGACGCTGGATGCCACGCCCTCGGGCGAAGCCGCCGCAAACCGATCGTTAAACATGAGTGAAGGTGCCGGGGTTTCCGACTTCGCGACTTCGGATTTGGCGACTTCGGACTTGACGACCCCGGACTTGGCCACCTCGGACTTGGTGGCCTCGGATTTGGCGGGCGCCGCCGGTGCGGGGGTCAGCGAGGCGAACACCTCGTTGAATGCCGGAGCCGGCCGTGCGGCGGCCGCTACCGGCCGCTTGACCGCCGGGGCCTCGAACGACGCACTGCCCACCGAGGGATAGACGCTCGCGGCAAAGATGTTGGCATAGACGGTCCAGGCGCAGCCAAGCACCAGCCCCGCCACCGCGGCGCTGCCGAGGAAATGCTGTGGGAGGATTTTTCGGGAGGATTTCTTGCGGCTCGGGGCCCCAAGAACATACGCACTCGCACTCGTACCCATACACCCGGCGCTCAAAACAGGTCCACCTTTGTCCCCACACTGGATCTGCCGAACGACATTTCGGCTCACCGTCGCGCAGGGGGCACAGACGGCCATTAAGGCGACTTTTAGTTAAATGCGACTTAACCGGATGCGATCCCCTGCAACGCGGGAAGTGCCTGTGGCGTAGGGCTTTTTTAAGATGACATTGGAACGCCAAAACGGCTTTTTTGTCCCATGCTGGGACATTCCGGCACGCCGCCCGGGTGCAGGATGCCGGAATAAATTCAGGGGAGAATTTCCTTGCCGATCGCCCCGTAAATGCACGGGCATCGCGCAAGAAACGTCTCCTCAATAGCTCAGCTTCGGATACCAGTCCGTGCCGCGGCCCTCTCGCGTGGTGTCGAGCACGGTCCAGAGCGGGTCGAGATCGGGTGCGCCACGCGGGTCCTGCCCGGGGTCCATCGTGCCCGCCCCCATCTCGCCAGCCCAGAAATGACGGACCGTGCCGTCGTGGCGCGTGAAGACATTGTAGCCGGGCACGTCGCCATCATCCTTGCTGACATAATCGCGCGTGTAGTCGCCCGACATGGACATGTCCGAATAGACCCTGTGGCGGGTCCAGCCGCGCGCCCGCTTCGCCTCGACCAGGCGCGCGATCGGCGAGCGCGCCACGAACACGAACGACACGCGCTGCTCGATATCGGGCAGCTTCTCCTCCCATGTGCCCATGAACGAGGTGCACATCGGACACGGCTTTTCGCGCTGCGGGCCGAACATGTAGCTGTAGATGATCAGGGTCTGCCTGTTGCCGAAGAGATCGCCGAGCGAGGCCGGACCGGCTTCGCCGGTGAATTCATAGGCCGTAGTCACCTCGCCGCCCGGCGGCAACGCGCGGCGCAGCTCGGCCACACGTTCGATGTGCCGGCGCAACTCGATCTCCTCGGCAAGCAGCGCCTGGCGCGCGCGACGATATTCGGCGCTCTCATTGGGGAAGCGGCTGGTGTTGGTCCTGGCGAGCTCGGCGGCGGGCTTGAGAACGGAACTGGTCATGATCGGAACCTCGCGTGATTGACGGGCTCCCTGGAAGACGAACCGGAACCGGAGCGTCCGACAGTCAGCCGCGGCAATTCATTGCAGTTCCGGCGGCGGCGAGCGATCGAGGACGTCGCCCTTTGCGCCTCCCAGCAGATCCAGCGCGTAGGTCTCGATCACCAGCGGCCCACGCATGCGCCTGGCTTCGGCGATGGTTTCGATACGAGTGAAATTGTCGCGCACCGAAGCCGGCATCGGCTGGTCGAGCTCATGCACATACAGCAGCTTGCCCGAGAGCTGCGCCGGGCTCGGCTCCGGCATATTGACCCAGCGGATACGCTGGCCCTGCTGGGCGACGCAGCTGCCCTTGGGGAGATAGAACGCGAGCCAGCCGACGGTGCCATAGTCCGGCGCCAGCACGCAGCTTGCACCCGACTTCACCCGTGCCGCCTCGATTTCGCCGGCGAGCTCCGGCCAGCCGACGCCGACGCTGCGCACGGTGGCGTCACGACGATATCCCGAGAGGATGCCGGTGTTGGCCTGCACGATCAGCAGCGCGAACAGCACGACGCCACTGGGTGCAGCCCAGCGGCGGCAGAAATCCACGGTGCGCTGCTCGCGCGGCGCCCACTGCGCCTGGATCGCGGCGACCGCGGCCGCCAGCGCAAAGGCGGGATAGACCGGCGCGAACCAATTGGCCTCGACCCGCGCATGTAACGCGTGCCAGGTGAAATAGACCACGATGGTCCAGAACATCGTGTTGATCAGGACGCGTGCCGGCATCGCGCCGGCGCGACGCCGATAGAGCGCATAGAGGCCCATCACGCCGAGAATGAACACCAGCGGCGTCGCGAACGCGAATTGGGTCGGGATCAGCTCGGCGATGTAGGTCGGCCGGAAATCCTCGATCCGGGCGCGTCCCATCTGCTTGATGAACGACACCCATTGGTGCTCGGCATTCCAGAGGATGACAGGCGCGAACAGGCCGGCCGCGACCAGGCCGCCGAGATAGAGCCACGGCGAGAGAAACCAGCGCCGCAGCTTGGGCACCGTCGCAAGCCAGATCAGGATCGCGGGACCAAAGAACAGCGCGGTGTATTTCGACAACAGCGCCGCACCGGCGCTGGCGCCGACCGCGAGCCACCAGGCGCCGCGTCCGCTCTCCAGCACCTTGGCGAGCGCGTACAGCAGCAGGCTGGCGGCGACCAATAGCGGCGCATCCGGCGTCACGATCAGCGTGCCGACCGCGGCCATCAGCGTGACGTTGAGCAGGATGGTTGCGCTCGCGGCAATGCGCTGGCCGCCGAACAGGATCGCCGCGGCCCGGTAGATCGCCCAGCTCATCGGGAGCGCGAGCAGGATCGAGACCAGCCGCACGCCGAACGGCGTGTCGCCCGCGATCATGGTGCCGAGCCGGATCACGATCGCGACCATCGGCGGATGATCGTAATAACCGCCGGCCAGCGCCTTCGACCACATCCAGTAATAGGCTTCGTCGAAGGTCAGCGGCGTCCATGCCGCCGCCACCAGCCGCAGCAGCACCAGCGCGCATACCGCGAGCGCGGTATTCCGGGCGAGCCGCCCCTCGTTCGCACTCATGCGAACGTCACCGCTTGCGCCAGACGAACAGTCCGGACATCGCGTAGTTCCAGACCACGCCCATCAGCGCGCCGGCAGCGCCCGCAAGCCACCAGATCGGCTCCTGGTCGTAGACCGAGAATGCGACGCCGACATTGGCGAGCAGACCGACGCTGCACACCAGATAGAACAGCAGCAGGCCGCGCAGGATGCCAAAGCCCTTCAGCCGCTGGTCGCGATAGGTCAGGAAATTGTTGAGGATGAAATTGCTGGTCATCGCGACGACGGCGCCGGCGGCCTGCGCCTCCGGGAATCGCGCGCCGAACATTTGCAGCGCGACAAACAGCACAGCGAGGTGCACGAGCAGGCCGAGCCCGCCGACCGCGGCGAACAGGATGAAGCGCAGCGAGATCAGATCATTGGTCAGCTTCGCCAGCACCAGGCCGAGAAAGTCGAGCGCGACCATGGAATCAAGCTTGCTCTCGCCATGCTGGCGGGCACCGAATTTGTAGGGAATTTCGACCGTGCGCAGCTTGCCGTCCGCGGTCGCCACCAGGTCGAGCAGGATCTTGAAGCCCTGGGTCGAGAGCTGCGGCGCAAGCTGCTCGAAGCGGTCACGGCGGATCATGAAGAAGCCGCTCATCGGATCGGCGACCTCGACCTTCAGCGTGCGGCGGGCGATCTCGGTGGCAAAGGCGCTGGCGCCCGCGCGCTGCTTGTTGAAGCCGTCGGCCTTGTAACCCTCGATGTAGCGACTGCCGACCACGAGCTCGGCCTCGCCGCTCTCCAGCAGCGCCAGCATCTTCGGGAGCTGGGTCTCGTCATGCTGGAGATCGGCATCCATCACGGCGGCATAGGGCGCGCTCGAGGCCAGGATGCCCTCGATACAGGCGCCGGACAGGCCCCGTCGGCCGATTCGGCGAACGCAGCGCACGCGCGAATCCTGCCGCGCCAGGCCACGCACCACATCCCAGGTTCCGTCGGGCGAATTGTCGTCGACGAAGATGACCTCCCAGGATACGTCCTTCAGGATCGCGTCGAGCCGGCGGTACAGCACCGTGACATTGTCGCGCTCGTTGAAGGTTGGGACGACGACCGAAAGCTGCGGCAGACGTGCGGTCTGCGACGCGGTTTCGGGGCCCGGCTGCATGGCGTCATTCATGAGCGCCAGCGTATAGCCGCAGCCTCCCCGGCTGCCAAGGCAGGCCGAACCATACGGGCGCTCGGGAAGCGGGAAAACGGGGCAAAATACCCCTGAAAATGCCAACGACCACGAACAAGGGGCGCGCGTACATCCGGCGCAGCCAAACAATGTCGTGGTCGTCCCGGCGCCGGAGCCCTGAAGCTGCAACGTCGCCGTTCCAAGCTAGATAGGAACGCCCCGGACAGTTCGCAAGGGGCGAACGGCGCTAGTTGTTCGGTACTTCCCGGATCACGGGGCCGCGTGGCGCCGGGGCCACTGGCGCGGCTTCAGCGGCAGGGGCGGCTTGCGGCTGCGCCGCAGCGGGCGGTGCGGGGTTATGAAGCTGGCTGGGCGACGGCCCGTAGATGAACGCCGCCGCCAGCACGATGGCTGCGACCACTGCGCCCAGAAAGCCTGCCGTCGATTGTGAACTCATGCCGAACATCCCCTCGCCTGCGCGGATTGATATCAAAAATCGGCCGGCCGCAACAGGATTTGGGAACCTATTTCGCCGCGGCCTTGCGCCGGGTGAAGGCGGTCACGATGTCCTTCTGCGCCAGCTCGATCGCGCGGTTGGCGGTCGTCAGATTGGCGTCGGCATCCTGCTTCGGAAATTGCAGCGACAGGAAGTCGATCAGCGACACCCGGAAGTTCTGCCGCTCGGAAGGACAGACATTGGCGATCAGCGAGCTGAACTCCTGGTCGGACATCGCCTTGTTGCTGTCGCGGGGATATTCGCGGGCGAGACAATTCCAGTAGGCGTCGCGGCCGGTGATCGCGAGCTTGTGCGCGTCGTCGACCTCGTCGGCCATTGCAGTAGACGATATCGCGGCGGACGAGGTGACCAAGAGAGCGGCCGCAACCAGCATGCGCATTGTTGTTCTCCCGTTTTCGGCATCCTAGCCAACGCTGGCGACCACGATAAGCACCGGCGCGCCGATCTGGCAAACTGGCCAATCACGATTATTTTGACTACTCTCGCTCCCTACTCCCCTCACCTCGCGACGAGTGCAGCCGTGGCCAAAGCTCCCACCAAGGCAACCAAGACCGACGCCAAGACAGACGCCAAGACAGACGCCAAGACGACCAAGACCGGCGCGGGCAACATCTATATCGGCATCGGCGGCTGGACCTTCGAGCCGTGGCGCGGGGTGTTCTATCCGGAGAAGCTCACGCAGGCGAAGGAGCTGTCCTACGCCGCCTCGAAGCTGACCTCGATCGAGATCAACGGCACCTATTACGGCTCGCAGAAGCCGGAGAGCTTTCGCAAATGGGCCAGCGAGGTACCCGACGGCTTCATCTTCTCGCTGAAGGGGCCGCGCTTCGCCACCAACCGCCGCGTGCTCGCCGAGGCCGGCGATTCGGTGAAGCGATTCTATGATTCGGGCGTGCTGGAGCTGAAGGACCGGCTCGGCCCGGTGCTCTGGCAATTCGCACCGACCAAGAAGTTCGATGGCGTCGATTTCGGCAAATTCCTCGAGCTGTTGCCGCGCAAGCTCGACGGCCGCGCGCTGCGCCATGTGGTCGAGGTGCGCCACGACAGCTTCAAGGTGCCCGAGTTCATCGCCCTCATCCGCGAGCACGAGGTGCCCGTGGTGTTTGCCGAGCACGGCAAGTATCCGGCGATCGCCGACGTCGCCAGCGACTTCGTCTATGCCCGGTTGCAGAAGGGCAACGACGAATTGAAGACCTGCTATCCACCGAAGCAGCTCGACGCCTGGGCCAGGCGCTTCCAGGACTGGGCCGGCGGCGGCGAGCCCGACGACCTGCCGAAGGTCGACGAGACCGCGCCGAAGAAAGCCCCGCGCGACGTGTTCGCCTATGTGATCCACGAGGGCAAAATCCGCGCGCCCGCCGGCGCGATGGAGCTGATCGAACGGGTGAAGTGAAGGAACAGCGATGGCGAAGGCAAAAAAGCTGTTCACCATCGGCTACGAGCAGACGCCGTCGAACGCGGTGCTCGACGAGCTTCAGCACGCCGGCGTCAAGCTATTGGTCGACGTCCGCGCGGTTGCCTCCTCGCGCCGTCCCGGCTTCTCCAAGACCCAGCTCGCCGCCGGCCTCGACGAGCGCGGCATCGGCTATGTCCACCTCCGCGGCCTCGGCACGCCGAAGAGCGGTCGGGAAGCAGCGCGTAGCGGGCAGTACGCGCTGCTGCACAAGATCTATTCGGCGCACCTCAAGACGGTGCAGGCCAGGGAGGAGCTCGACGAGCTGTCGGCGCTGGTGAAGCAGTCCGGCCCGGTCTGCATCCTGTGCTACGAGCGCGACCACGAACATTGCCATCGCCGCTGGATCGCCGAGATCATCGAGGAGCGCGACGGCGTCAGGATCGAGAATCTGGCTGCGCCACAGCTCTAGCCCGCCTCACCCGACAGGTTCAGCGTCCCTTCCATCATCTTCACGCAGCCGCCGCCGACATGCACCGACGTGATCGCGCCGCCCTGCTTGCGCACCCGCGTCAGCAGCAGGCTCGGCCGGCCCATATCGACGCCCTGCCCGATCCGCAGCCGCAATTCGCCGTCACGCGTGGCGTCGATATCGGCGAGCAGCGCCGCGCAGGCGGCGGTCGCGCTGCCGGTGGCGGGATCCTCGGACAGCCCGCTGGCGCCCGGATGGAACATACGCGCCTGGAGATCGAGCGGCTGCTCGTCCGCCGGCACGTCGCGGGTGTAGAAATAGACGACGTCGCGGCCGATTTGCGCCAATGCCCTGGCGAACGCAGCCGCATCGGGCCGGGCGCGCTTCAGCGCCTCGCGCGAGGCGATCTCCACCACCAGGAACGGGAGGCCGACCGAGACGACCTGCGGCGCATGCCGGTCGGTCTTCACGTCGTCGGCCGACAGCGACAGGCACGCCGCCGCATCCGCCGCACTCACGACATTGGTCCGCTGCAAGGCCTGCGGCGCGGTCAGCTCGGCGCCGACCACCGTGCCGCGGTCGGACAGGATCGCGACCGGCACGAGGCCGGCCTTCTCCTCGAATTTCAGCTGCTCCGGCGGCTTCGCCGCCTGGCTCGCCAGCACGAAGGCGGTGCCGACATTGGGATGGCCGGCGAACGGGATTTCGGAACGCACCGTAAAGATGCGAACCTGGGCATCGTTGGCCGCGTCCTGCGGCGGCAGCACGAAGGTCGTCTCCGAATAGTTGAACTCGGTCGCGATCGCCTGCATCTGCGCCGTCGACAGCCCCCGGGCGTCGAGCACCACGCCGAGCGGGTTGCCGCCGAAAGCGCGGTCGGTGAAAACGTCGACGGTGATATAGCGCCGCTGCATCTTGCGTGTCCTCGTGCTCCGGTCATTGGCGACCGATCGCCTTCATCGTAACACAGCCGCAACGACGCCCATCAGAGCACTCGGTACAATCACGCGCGTTGTTGGAGCATGATCTCTTCTCGGAAAACCGCTTCGCGCTTTTCCGGATCATGCCTCAGAACCGAAACAATGCACGCGGCGATGCGAGCACGCGCGCCCGCTCATCGGCATCGGTCACGAGCTCGTCGAGGAATTTGCGGTTCTTGGCGTAATTCTGCGTCGCCTCGAACTGCGTGTGCGGCCAGTCGCTGCCCCACAGCAGATGATCGACGCCGAAGGCCGTACGCAGCAGCGGATAAGCCTGCTTGGCGAATGCCTCACCATTGGGTCCGTTGCGATATGGCGCAGAAATCTTGACCCAGACCTTTCGCGACGCGCCGAGCTTGAGCACCGCCTGGAATCCGGGATCATCGATTCCGAGCTTCGGATCAGGCAACGTATAGTGATCGAGCACGACGTTGACGCCGAGATCGAGCAGCTTCGGCGCGAGCATCGCAAGATCAGCGGCCTTGCGCTGGATCTCGACCTGCCAGCCCATTGTCTTGACCTCGGCGAGCAGCGCCTTCCACTCCGGCAAGGCCAGGTCAGGCAACGTCTGGCCAACCAGGTTGAGGCGGATGCCGACCACGCCGGCGCTATCGAGCGCGCGAAGCTCATCCGCGGCGACGGCGGGATCGACCACGGCGATGCCGCGCAGCCTCCCATTGGTCGCCTTCAGGCATTCGACCAGATAGGAATTGTCGGTGCCGAGAAAGCTCGGCTGCACCAGCACGCCATTGGTCATGCCGTTCTGGTCGAGCTGTTGCAGATAGAGCGCGAGCGGCGCGTCGTAGTCGGGCGCATAGCGCCGGCCCGCCGCGAGCTTCAGCCCGCGATGGAAGACGTGGGAATGGGTGTCGATCGAAAGTTTCGGCACCTCAGCCCTCACCTTGCTCACGATGCCGCCGGCCGACAGCGCGGCAATCCCCGCAGCAAACTGGCGCCGCGTCAACCCATGTTCGTAAGATGTCATGATCATTCCCCATTTTCACGCGCGCGTTGCAGCGGCTTGCTCGAAGACCTTGCCGCGGGTCTCCGGCAGCATCAGCACGGCGATCAGCACCAGCGAATAAGCGAACGCCGCGTCGATCCCGATCGCGGCACCAAGGCCGATGTGATCGCTGAGATAGCCGACCAGGAACGGGAACGCGGCGGAGACGATGCGGCCGAAATTGTAGCAGAAGCCGACGCCGGTGCCGCGCACGCCGGCCGGGTACAATTCGCTGAACAGCGCCGCCATGCTGGCAGGAATGCCCGCGGAGAAGAAGCCCAGGGGGAAGCCGAGCACCAGCATCTGCGAATTGGACAGCGGCGCGAAGATATAGACCAGCACCGTCACGACGCAGGCGGCGGCGAACAGCGTCACGTTGGCGCGCCGCCCGATCCGGTCGCTGATGATCCCGGAGACCACGCAGCCGCAGAAGAAGGCGACGATGATCACGGCGAGATAGGCGCTGGAGCCGAGCACCGAGAGATGCCGCTCCTCGCGCAGGAAGGTCGGCAGGAACGTCGTCAACGCCGCATAGCCGCCATGGGCGCCGATGCCGAACAGGCCACCGATCAAGGTCGAACGCAGCACGTCGCGATGAAAGATTCCAGCGAGCGTGGCGAAGAACGGCGGTTCGGCCGCGCGCGACACCGCACGCGGCGGCTCCTTCAACCCGCGGCGGATGAACAGGATCAGCAGAGCCGGGATCAGGCCGACCGCGAACAGGATGCGCCAGGCGATGTCGGCCGGCGCATAGGTAAACACCAGGGCCGAGAGCAACACGGCGGCGCCCCAGCCGACCGCCCAGGCGCTCTGCACGGCGCCGAGCGCCTTGCCGCGATGCTCGGGACGAATGATCTCAGCCATCAGCACCGCACCGCAGGCCCATTCGGCGCCGAAGCCGATGCCCTGAATGGCCTTCAGGACCACGAGCTGGGTGTAGTTCATCGCGAAAGCACAGGCGAAGGTCGCAAGCGCAAAGGTCGCGACCGTGATCTGCAACGCCTTCACCCGCCCGAAGCGGTCGCCGAGCGCACCGCCGAGCCAGCCGCCGAACGCGCCGAAGAACAGCGTCACCGAGCCGAGCAGGCCGGCATCGGCCTTGCTGATCCCGAATGCGGTGATCAGCGCCGGGATCGCCAGGCTGAACATCTGGACGTCGAGCGCGTCCAACCCCCAGCCGCCGAAACTTGCCCAGAAGGTACGCCGCTCGAGCGGCGAGCATTCGCTGTACCAGTTTGCCATGTATCCTCCCGTGAATTGTTGTGTTGTTGTGTCGTTGTGCTTGGTTGCCGCGCTCACCTGATCTCGGCGTGGTAGCGGAAGCGATCCGCCGGCCCGCGCGAGCGGCGCCATTCGATCGGCCGTCGCTCCAGATCGAAGGCCAGGCGCTCGATCACGATCAGCGGCGCGTTGGCCTCGAGCCGCAGCAGCCGCGATTGCATCTCGTTCGCGACCTCGACGGTGAGGATTTCATCGGCCGAGACCACGACCTGGCCGCAGCGGTCCTCGTAGAGCGGATAGAGCAGATCGCCGAACTCGGCGGTCTCGAGCGCAAGGATCGCCTCGAAGCGCGATCGTTGCAGCCAGATCTCCTCGGCGAGCAATGGCACGTCGTCGATCAGCCGCAGGCGCGACAGGCTGATCACAGGCTCACCGACCGTGATGCGCAACGCCGAGGCCACCGCCGAGGTCGCCGGCATCGCCTTGCGCCGCAGGATCCGGCTCTGCGGAACGCGGCGCTCGCCGCGCTCGGACTGGAAGCGGAAGAAGCGGAACAGCGAGGAATTGAAGCGGGCCCGGCGCACGAAGGTGCCGCGGCCCTGCTGGCGCTCCAGTACGCCGTCGCTGACCAGCTGATCGATCGCTTTTCGCACGGTGCCGATGGCGACGCCGTAATGCGCGCCGAGCTCGGCCTCCGACGGGATCAGATCGCCCGGACGCCACTCGTTGCGATTGATCCGCGCCGCGAGGTCGTCGCGGAGACGCTGGTAGCGCGGCAGGCGGTCGTCGAGATCTGAACTCATATAGTCATCTATATGAGTATATGACATGACGTCAACAGACTACCATGACACCTCCGATCCACGGATACCCCTACCCCAGTTGCCAGACCGGCACCGGGTGCTCGTAACCCCGCACCGGGATCTCGCCGCGCGGGACCGCGTCCGTGCACTCCTCGCCGAGCGCATCTCGCACGGCGGCGGAGATCAGGAATTGCGTGCCGAGGTCCTTGTTGAGCGCCTCGAGCCGGGCGGCGAAGTTCACGGTGTCGCCGATCACCGTGTACTCCTTGCGCCGCGGCGAGCCGATATTGCCGGCGACGACCTCACCGACATGGATGCCGATCCCGATCCGCAGCGGCCAGCTCGACGACGCGTTGGAACGCTCATTGGCCGCCAGCATCTCGCGCGCAGCGGCAACCGCCTGATGCGCGGCGTCACCGGTCTCGAACGGCGCGCCGAACAGCGCGAGGAAACCGTCGCCCAGGAACTTGTTCACGATGCCGCCGTGGCGGTCGAGGATCTCGACGAGCACCGCAAAGGCGCCGTCGAGCCGGTCCACCACCTCCTGCGGCGAGCGCGCGCGCGCACCGGCGGTGAAGCTACGGAAGTCGACGAACATCACCGCGACGCGGCGGAGGTCGCTCCCGGTGCTGGCGCCCTCCGCCATCAGGCGTTCGACCACCTGCGGCGAGACGTGCTGGCCGAACAGATTGGTGATGCGATCACGCGCGGTCGCGGCCGCAATGCTGGCCCCGAATTGCCGCCGCAACTGCATGCCGACCGCGCCGGCCAGCACGCCGCAGATCAGGATGATCGAGCTGCGCGCGGCGTGATAATAGATGCCGGGGCCGGTCTCGACGCCGCCGGACGCATGGAAGTACACCGCCATGTAGAACAGCTCCGCCGCCGCCACGAAGCCGGTGAAGGTCGAAAGCCAGAAGTCGAGCCGCAGGGTCGAGAGGATGATGAAGAGGAAGTAGGTCAGCGGCGCCACGAAACCGAGCGCCTCCTGGCGGCCCATGCTGTCGATATGCAACGCCAGCACCACGGTCGGCAATGAGGTTTCGACCAGCACGCCGATATAGCGCCGGATCACCGGCAGGTCGCGGCCCTTGCGCATGTGCCAGCTGATCGCCGCGTGCACCCACAGCTCGAACACGATGAGCGGCACGATGACGTAGAACACATAGATCGGGCTGAGGTTGCCGTGCCAGACCCGGCTGACCGCCTCGGGGGCGAAGAAGTACACCAGCAGGCTGATCGCGCCGAGCACGATCGTGGTGCCGATCAGCACCTTGATGCGGAGCAGCTCGGTGGTCATCACCTCGCGCATCAGCGCGTGGTGGAAATCGGCGGAGACGGTGGTGTCCGGCGTCGCGCTGTCTTTGGTGCCCCAGAATCCAGCCATTTCCCCTCGCCCGTCATTCCGGGGCGCGAGGCGAACCCGGAATGACAATCAACAATTGGGACCATTCTAGCCTCAATCGAGCGTGCGGCGGAAGCGCGTCACGGCGACGGTCATGGCGAACAGCATCAGGGTGGCGAGCGCGATGGTGTCGTATTCCAGGTTCTGCATCGCCGCGCCCTTCAGCATGATGGCGCGGACGATGCGGACGAAATGGGTCAGGGGCAGCGCCTCGCCGATATATTGCGCCCAGACCGGCATGCCCGCGAACGGAAACATGAAGCCGGACAGCAGGATGCTCGGCAGGAAGAACATCATCGAGAGCTGCATCGCCTGCAACTGGTTCTGCACGATGGTGGAGAACGTGTAGCCGATCGACAGGTTGGTGGTGATGAACAGCGTGGTGAGCAGCGCCAGCAGCGCGAAGCTGCCGAGCACCGGCACGCCGAACACGAACACGCCGATGCCGATGATCAGTGCGGCCTGGATGAAGCCGACCAGCACATAGGGGATGATCTTGCCGAACATCACCTCGACCGGCTTGATCGGCATCGACAGCAGGCTCTCCATGGTGCCGCGTTCGATCTCGCGCGTCACCGACAGCGCAGTGAAGATCAGCATGGTCATGGTCAGGATGGTGCCGACCAGGCCGGGCACGATGTTGAGGCGGGATTCCGCCGCCGGATTGTAGCGCGCATGGGCGCGGATCTCGAACGGCATGTCAGGGGGATCGCCGATATGCAGGTCGTGCGCCAAGGCCGATTGCACCAACGGCCCGAGCGCACCGAGCGCCGAGCCGGCCGCCACCGGATCGGTGGCGTCGGCCGCGACCAGCAGCGCCGGCTTGTCGCCGCGCCGCACCGCGCGCTCGAAGCCGCGCGGGATCTCGACGCCGAACAGCACCTTGCCGGATTGCAGCAGTTCGTCGAACTCCTCGACGGTGTGGACCTCGCGGACGAAATGGAAATAGGCGGTGTTCTCCATCGCCTTCAGGATCGAACGCCCGAGATCGGTGTCCTCCTGGGTCAGCACCGCGGTCGGCAGATTGCGCGGCGTGGTGTTGATGGCGTAGCCGAACAGCGTGAGCTGCAACACCGGGAGCATGATGATCATGGCGAACGAGACGCGGTCGCGGCGAAGCTGGATGAACTCCTTGACCAGCATCGCATAGCTGCGCCGCCAGAAGCCGAACCGCGGCTCCCCGGTCTCGCCATTCCGGATCGTATCCGTCGCACTCATGTTACTTGTCCTTGGCACTCATCCCTGGAAATTGTCCTTGGAGCGCCCCATCAGGTCGATGAAGACGTCTTCGAGCGACGGTTCGCTCGGCTGCCAGCGCCATTTCGAATTGTCGCGATAGGGCGCAATCGCCGCTTCGAGCGCCGCCTTGTCGCGGCCGGAGACGTGCAGGCTGGTGCCGAACGGCGCCACCATATCGACGCCGGGCTTGCCGGTCAGCTCGCCCATCAGCCCGTTGAAATCCTCGCCCGTCACCGTCCAGGTCGACAGCGCCGAGGCCGCGATCACCTGGTCCACGGTGCCGTGGGCGAGCAGATGGCCGTAGGCGATGTAGGCGATCTCGTGACAGCGCTCGGCCTCGTCCATGTAGTGGGTCGAGACCAGCACGGTGAGGCCTTCGGCGGCGAGCGCATGGATCTCGTTCCAGAAATCGCGCCGCGCCTTCGGATCGACGCCGGCGGTCGGCTCGTCGAGCAACAGCAATTGCGGATTGGGCAGCGTGCAGGCGCCGAGCGCGAGCCGCTGCTTCCAGCCGCCGGAGAGGTTGGCGGCGAGCTGCTCCTCGCGGCCCTTCAGCCCGATCCGCGCGATCATGTCGGCCGCGGCGCCGCGCGCGTCCGGCACCCCATAGAGCCGCGCGACGAATTCGAGATTCTCGCGCACCGACAGATCCTGGTAGAGGCTGAAGCGCTGTGTCATGTAGCCGACCTTGCGCTTGATCTTGTCGGCATCGCGCCGGATGTCGTAACCGAGGCAGGTGCCCTCGCCGCTGTCCGGCGTCAGCAGGCCGCACAGGATGCGGATGGTCGTGGTCTTGCCGCTGCCGTTCGGACCGAGGAAGCCGTAGATCGAACCGCGCTTGACCTGCATCGACAAGTCATGGACCACCTCGCGTCCATTGAACGACTTGGTCAGGCCCTTGACGTCGATGGCAATGCCGGGCGCGCTGGTTGGGCCGCCGTTCATCTGCGGTCCGCCACCGGCGTCTTGGGGTTGAAGTAGACGCTGATCGGCTGGCCGACTCGCAGGACATCGGGCCGGCTCGGCCGTGCCTGGATCAGATAGACCAGCTTGTTGCGCTCATCGAGGCTGTAGATGACCGGTGGCGTGTATTCCGCCGTGGTGGCGATGAAATAGATTTTTGCGGTCAGGTCGGCGGCGCAATTGTCGCAAGTCACCCTCACTTCGTCGCCGAGCGCGAGCTTGGGCAACTCGGTCTCCGGCACGAAGAAGCGCAGCTTCATGTTGCCGGGCGGCATGATCGACAGCACCGGGCGTTGTGCCTGCACCATCTCGCCCTCGCGGAAATAGATCTGCTGGATCGAACCCGCGATCGGCGCAAAACCCTTGCGGCGGTCGAGCCGGGTCTGCGAGGTGACGACGCGCGCCTCCGCGACGCGCAGCGCCGAGACCGCGGAATCGAGATTGGCCTGGGTGCCGGCACCGGTGCCGCGAAGCGAGGCCGCGCGGTCGTAGCTCTGCTGCGCGTTGGCGAGCGTGGCGTTGTTCTGGTTGAGATCGGCGCGTTGCAGGTCGTCATCGACCGAATAGAGCAGATCGCCGGGCTTGACCTCGTCGCCCTCGCGCACGTTGAGCTTGATGACACGGCCGGATTCATCGGGGCTGACGAAGATCATGTCGGCCTCGACCCAGCCCTGGAAGCCGGGATCGCGCTTCTCCTTGCACCCGGCGAGCGCCGCCGCCAGCGCGGCGATCGTGATCAGCTTCATCATGCGCGACGCGGTCATGTCTTCCTCCGTTCGCCGAAGATCAGATCGAGATGCACCTTGAACATCGCGAGCCCGTCGAGCGGCGCGTGCCGGGCGAACAGGCTCTGCCAGATCACCGCGACGATCGCGGGCGCAACCACGAGCTGGGGAAACTGCGCGATCTCGCGCTGCTTGATCTCGCCCCGCGTGACCGCGAGTTGGACCAGCATGCTCATCGCCTCGAGCCCCTTCGACACCACCTCGCGGAAATAGAAATCGGCGATCGCCGGGAAACGCGGCCCTTCCGACACGATCAAACGGATGATGTCGCCGCGCCGGGTCGCCACGATTTCGCGGATGAAGGTCTCGGCGAATCGCTCCACCGCGTCCCGCACCGGACCGGTGATGGTGGGCAGCGCAGTCATGCGGCTGATCAGCGGCACCAGCGCGGTGCGGATCAGCTCCTCGAACATCGATTCCTTGTCCTTGAAGTAGAGATAGAGCGTGCCCTTGGCGACGCCCGCCCGCTTGGCGACGTCGTCGAGCCGCGTCGCAGCGAAGCCGCGGGCGATGAACTCGTCCATCGCCGCCTCCACGATCGCTGCACGCCGCTCCGCCGATTTTCCGGCACGGCTGGAGGCAGGCACGGCCTCCTCGAGCGGTGCCGAGACCACCGTCGGAATTTTGGCCGCGGCGACACGAACGGAGGTGCGGCGAGTGGCCGGGGACGTACCGGTGGTTTTCATGCGCTTTGTCATGCCCGAGATTATGACTGACTGGTCAGTCATTGTCAATGTCATGAAAGGTAACCCGCGGCGACGTGTAGCTTTCCTGCTTTGGCACCGTACGGGCTCAGCCGCACCCTCTTCGCGTCAGCGCGCTGCGCGAGGCCGCTCGGTCAGCGACAGTACATTGCCATCGGGGTCCCTGAGCCAGGCGATCCGGGCGCCCGACGGCGATTGCCAGATGCCGTCGCTGTCCTGGGCGAGTTGCGGATAACGCTCGAAGGTGCCGCCACGGTTCGTGATCCCGCGCACGGCGGCTTCGATATCCGGTACCGACCAGCCGAGCGCGGTGTGCGGTTGCGGCGTCAGTTCGTGAACCTTCTGCACCCGCAATTCGGTGCGTTGCACATCATAGACAATGGCGAAATCATCCTCGGAGACGAAGCGAAGACCGAGCACGCTTTCGTAGAATGCCCGGGTGCGTGCCCCATCGGTCGTGGCCAGAAGAGCGATCAGGCTGCAATCACCGAGCATGCTGTCCTCCGGAGGACCGTCTTGGCGCGGTCCAGTAGACGCAGGATGGGTAGTTCGCAAGGTGCGCGACTACGTGTGAAACTTGAGTCCGTCAAGAATCTTGTCGACCACCTTGCGCTCGGCGCGGATGGCGAGGCCGACCAGATTGAGGTCACCGCGCGCCACCGCCCTCACCGCCTCGCGGTTGGCGGCGTCATGCGTGGTCTTGAACATCTCTTCGGTGTAGAGCGCCGGCTTCACGTTGCGCGCCAGCGCGCGGTCCAGTGCCCGCGACAGCGCAGGCCCGTCGGCACCGTAGATCAGGATCGGCTGGCCGATCAGGGAGAGATATCTCGTCCCCGAGCCATCCTGGTAGCTCTCGCCGATACATTCGGGAAACGACGCCGCGATGCCGCCGGCAAGGAACGACGCCACGTTGAGCTTCTGCCAGACTTCCAGGTCGGTGCGGATCACGACCGCGATCTTGGTGTCGAACTGCATGCGGCGAGCCTATCCGCGGGCCGGTCGCAAGCGCCAGTACCGGTGGCGCATCCCTCATCTGCCGGCCGGGCGCTTGCCGTACCGCCTGGTCTTTCACCGGGATGCGGGAGGGCGTTCACCGGCTATGTCGCCCAGCGCAGCGACGCCGAGGCGTTTGCGATCAACGGCAAAGGGGGCTGCGGCTACGGCACTGGCAGAACGATCGCGGAAGCGCGCGAGAATGCCGTCACGGATTGCAGGGACACGGCATGCCGTGTGTATGCCGTTGGCCAGCACCTGCTCGAAAACTAAACGTCGCGGCGCCGCATCCGCCCGCTGTTCCGGATTGCACCCTACCCCTTGGCGTCGCAGGCCCAGGCGCGGATCACGCATTCCTTGCCGCCATAGTCGTAGCACTTCTTGGTGGCCGCATTGAGCGAGCCCGAAATCTTCGGCGCCACCGCATAGCCATGCGCGCCGCAGGGATTCTTCATGTCGATCGAGAGCGCGGCGCAGGCGCGCTTCATGGTGACGGTGGTGCAGTCGCCCTTGCATTGCTTCAGGGCCGCGGCGCGCGCCGCGCCCTCCGCGGGATAGTCGTAGGCCTGGCCATAGGCCCCGCATTTGCCGACCGCGAACGCGCCGGCCGCGTGCGCCTTGGGGACGAAGGTTTCCACGGTGAAACGCGTGGCGCCAAGCAGCAATGTCAAGACAAGAATCGTCAGCGCGCGACGCTGCGCGGCGGCGGTCGAAATGATCAAGCGGAAATCCCCCAAAGCCCGACGCGGACTGTACGCAGGGGTCGTTGCCAGATGGTGAATGACGAGTTGCTGGCGCGTGCTATCCGCGCGTCGTCCCGGCGAAAGCCGGGACCCATAACCACAGGATGCAGTTATTGAAAGAAGCTGTGGCCCCTACGTCGTGCAACAATAACCTTCGGTGGTAATGGGTCCCGGCCTCCGCCGGGACGACGGTGGGGCTAGCTCCGCCTTGCCGCTTCCAGCGCTTGCGGCGTGTCGATGTCGAGGAAGGCGCTGTTGCCTTCGACCGGGACCTCGGCGACCACCTCGGCATGCTTGGCGATCAGGTGACGAGCACCGATGTCGCCGTCGAGCGTCATCAATTCCCTGAAGAATCTGCGCGACCACAACACCGGATTGCCGCGGCGGCCCTCGCTGACCGGGACCGCGATCAGGTGGCCGCGATCGGGCGCGAACGTCTCGATCAGTCGGTCGATCAGCTGCGCATCGATCAGCGGCATGTCGCCGAGACAGACGATCGCGCCATCGACATTGTCGGACACCGCCGAAATGCCCGCCTTCACGGAGCTTGCGAGGCCGCCGGCGAAGTCCGGATTGCGGACGAATTTCACCTTGAGCCCGTCGAGCGCCTGCTCGACCAGACCGGCCTGATGCCCGGTGACGACGATCACCTCCGAGGCCTTCGAGGCCAGCGCCTGCTCGGCGACGATACGCGCGAGCTTCTTGCCGTCGAGCTCGGCGAGCAGCTTGTTCGGGCCGCCCATCCGGGTCGAGCGACCGGCGGCGAGCACGATCGCCGCGACGTGGCGGTTGCCTTCGGTGTCCGGCACGGTGCGCGGCTGCGGCCGCGTCACGATCTCCATCAAGAGACCACCGACGCCCATGCCGGTCAGATCCGACCGTGTCACCTTGATGCCGGCGAGCAGCCGCATCAGCACCCAGTCGAACCCGTTCTCGACCGGCGAGCGCGCGCAGCCCGGCGCACCCAGAACCGGGACACCGCCGGCACCGCCGATCAGGAGCAGATTGCCGGGATCGACCGGCATGCCGAAATGCTCGATCGCGCCGCCGATCGCGGTGATCGCGGCCGGAATGACGTCGCGGCGATCGGCGATCGCGGACGCGCCGAACACGATGACGAGCTCGGCGCCGAGGCCGAGCAATTCCTTGATCGAGGCGGCGAGCACGGTCTCGTCATGCGGCACGCGGCGCTCGGCGATGATGCTGGCGCCAGCCGGTGCGAGGCGTTCAGCGGTGACGCGCAGCGTCTTGTCGATCACCTTCGGCGCGAGGCCCGGCAGCAGGGTCGAGACCACGCCGACCTTCTTGATCACATAGGGCGCAATCCGCAGCGTGTCGCGGCCGGCGACCGCGACGGCGGCATCACGCAACTTGCCCTCGACGCCGAACGGGATCAGCTTGACGGTCGCGATCATCTCGCCTTCGACCACCGGCTTGAATGCCGACAGCGTCGCAAAGGTGATGGCTTCATCCACGCCGTTGATGCGATCGACCGCCGCGCGGTCGACCACCAGCACGCCGGGGCGCGCGGCAAACAGATTGGCGCGTCCGGTGAAGGCGCGCTCGACATTGACGCCCTCGCCCGCTACCGCCTGCGCGATGCTGGCGGCCGCGGCATCCTCGGAGACGTCGCCGTGCTCCAGCCGCACCACGACGACATCCTTGACGCCGGCCTTGGTCAGCGCCTCGACCTCGTCAGGGCCGATCTTGGTGCCCTTCTTGAGCACCAGCGAACCCTGCCGGAGCGTATGCACGGTGACGCCGCCAATCGCGTCGGCCGGACTGGCGGGACCGAACTTCATGCCGCTTCTTCTTTTTCCTTGGGGGGCAAACGCAGCTGCGCAGTGATCTCGGCCATGATCGCAACCGCGATCTCCGACGGCGACACTGCGCCGATGTCGAGCCCGATCGGCGCATGGATGCGAGCGATGTCGCTATCTTTCGCACCCTGCGCGCGCAGCCGCTCGGCGCGCTTGGCATGGGTCTTCCGCGAGCCGAGCGCGCCGATGTAGAAGCAATCGCGGTCGAAGGCGTGCAGCAGCGCCGGATCGTCGATCTTCGGATCGTGCGTCACCGCGACGAACGCCGTGTAGTGATCGACGTTGAGCGGCGGCAGCGCGACGTCGGGCCATTCGGCGACCAGCGGCACGTCGGGAAAACGCTCCGGGCTCGCGAACGCGGTGCGCGGATCGACCACCGTCACGTCATAGTCGAGCGAGCGCGCCAGCGGCGCCAGCGCCTGGCTGATATGGACCGCGCCGATGATCACGAGCTTCGCGGTCGGCGCGTAGACGTTGAGGAACAGCTTCTTGCCGGCGACCTCGACATTGCCGCTCTTGCCCATTCTGAGCTGCTTGGCGAGCTCGGCGCGCAGCGGATCGGCGGCGATGTCCGCGGCGTTGACCAGGCGCTGCTCGCCATTGGCGGTGTCGGTGACGATGATCACCGGACGGCGCGCGGCGCGCTCGGCGTTCAGCTGTTTCAGGATCTCGAGCTTCACGGCTAACCGACCTTCTCGACGAAGACGCGGATGGTGCCGCCGCAGGACAGGCCGACATTCCAGGCCGTCTCGTCGGCGACGCCGAATTCGAGCATCTTTGGCTGGCCGCTCGCGATCACGTCGAGCGCCTCGGTGACGACGGCGCCCTCGACGCAGCCGCCGGAGACCGACCCTAAGAACGTGCCGTCGTCATTGATGACGAGGCTCGATCCGGCCGGGCGCGGCGCCGAGCCCCAGGTCTCGACCACGGTGGCGAGCGCCACGCCATGGCCCTCTTTCTGCCAGGCCTCGGCGGCCTGAAGGATGTCTTCGTCGCGATTGAGCATGGTGGCCTCCTGCTATCGGGTCAGGCTTCTTAGGCTACAGAACGGATCAGGCTGCGATGGTGCGCCGGCGGCGGGGATGACAGCGCCCCGATCAAGCCCTTGATGGACGTCAAGTTATGCACCGGGCGAAATTCGTCAACGTGGGGCAACATCATTTTGATGCCCTGCGCCTTGGCCTCGAAGCCGGAATAGCGCAGCAGCGGGTTGAGCCAGATCAGGCGGCGGCAGGAGCGGTGCAAACGGTCCATCTCGAAGGCCAGTTTGGCATCGGCCTCCCGCTCTAGTCCATCGGATATAAGGAGCACGATGGCGCCCTGCCCCAGCACCCGGCGGGCCCAGAGCTGGTTGAAGGTGTGCAGCGAGGTCGCGATCCGGGTCCCGCCGGCCCAGTCCTCGACCGAGGATGTGCAGCTCGCCAGCGCCTCGTCGGGGTCACGCGCCCGTAACGCCCGCGTCACATTGGTCAGGCGGGTGCCGAACAGGAACACCGAGACCCGCTTGCGGGCGTCGGTGATGGCATGCAGGAAGTGCAGAAACAGTCGGGTGTATTCGCTCATCGAGCCGGAGATATCGAGCAGCGCCACGATCGGTGCCGGCTTCTCGATCCGGCCGAGCTTCCTGATGTCGATGATCTCGCCGCCGGTGCGCAGCGAGTTGCGCACGGTGCGGCGCATGTCGAGCCGCAGGCCGCGCGCGTCCGGCTGGTAGCGGCGGGTCACGAGTTCGGCCTGCGGCAGCCGCATCTTGGCGATCTCGCGCGTCACCTCGGCAATCTCGGCCGCGGTCATCTGCGCGAAATCCTTCTTTTGCAGCACCTCCTTGTCGGAGACCGAGAGCTTCAGCTCCTGCTCCTGGGCCTGCGGCCGCTCCTCGCTCCTGGCCGGCTGCGCCATCGCCTCCTGGACCCGGCGCGAGGCCGGCGGCGGCTTCTTCTTGGCATGGTCGGGCAGCGGCACCGAATCCAACATGCTCTTCCACTCCTCGGCGGCGCGGAAGAACAGCATGAAGGCCTGATGGAAGATCAGCGCATGCTCATGGCGCTTGACGAAGATCGCCGCCAGCGTGGCGTAGAAATCGGCGCGGTTGCCGACCTCGATCAGCTGCAACGCGTTGAGCGCATCGATCACCGAGCCCGGCCCGACGGGTAGGCCTGCGGCACGCAGCGCGCGGGCAAAGCCGATCACGTTGTCGGCCATGTGGCCGGTCGGGGGATCGAGGTGGTTGATGGGCATTCGGTGCAATCTCTCCAACTCGTCATTCCGAGGCGCGCGCAGCGCGAGCCCGGAATCCATTTATCATCCCGCGCCTAGCCCAATGGATTCCGGGCTCGCGCCAAGTGGCGCGCCCCGGAATGACGAGCGGTGTCATGCGCGAGACTTACGTCTCGCTCGTCGCTTCCTTCAATGTCTTCTGCAACGCATCGCCCTGCATGCGCGCGATGTCGTCCTGGTATTTCAAGAGCGCACCCAGCGTGTCGCCGACGACCTGCGGCGTCAGTGAGCGGGCGTCGAGTTCCGACAGCGCGGTGGCCCAGTCGATGGTCTCGGCGACGCCAGGCGACTTGTAGAAATCCTGGTTGCGCAGCGCCTGCACGAAGCGCACGACCTGCTGCGACAGTTTTGCGGAGATATTCGGCACCCGCGACTTGACGATCGCGAGCTCGCGCTCGGCCGCGGGATAGTCCACCCAGTGATAGAGGCAACGCCGCTTCAACGCGTCGTGGATCTCACGCGTGCGGTTCGAGGTGATGATCACGATCGGCGGTGCCGGCGCCTTGACGGTGCCGAGCTCGGGGATGGTGACCTGGAAGTCGCTGAGGATTTCCAACAGATACGCCTCGAACGCCTCATCGGCGCGGTCGAGTTCGTCGATCAGGAGCACCGGCGGGCCGGCGACATCGGGCTCGAGCGCCTGCAACAGCGGCCGCTTGATCAGGAAGCGTTCGGCGAAGATATCGCTGGCGAGCTGGTCGCGGTCGGTATCGCCGGAAGCTTCCGCCAGCCGGATCGCGATCATCTGCGCCGCGCTGCTCCACTCATAGACGGCGGAGGCAACGTCGAGGCCTTCATAGCATTGCAGCCGGATCAGCTTGCGCCCGAGTGCCGCCGACAGCACCTTGGCGATCTCGGTCTTGCCGACGCCGGCCTCGCCTTCGAGGAACAGCGGCCGGCCCATGCGCAGGGCGAGATAGGTCACGGTCGCGAGCGAGCGTTCGGCGAGATAGCCGCGCGACGTCAACAGCTGCTCGAGCGCATCGACGGAAGTGGGTAACGCCGATGCACTCATGGAACAGCCAGTCTTCGAACAGGGGTTAGCAACATCACGCGTCAGATCTAATCCTTGGGATCCACTCAGGATCTAGTCCCTTGGATCTAGTCCTTAGCTAGTCCTTGGCGTTGGCGGCTTCCACCGCCCTGCGCGCCAGGACGCCGATCAAATGCGCGCGGTATTCGGCGCTGCCGTGCAGGTCGCTGTTCAGGCCTTCGGCCGAAACCTCGATGCCGTCGAGCACCTTGTGCGAGAAGCGCTTCTTCAGGGCCTCCTCGAACGCGGTGACGCGGAACACGCCGTCAGAGCCCGCGCCGGTGACTGCGACCCTCACGTCGGACGGGCGCTTGGCCACGAACACGCCGACCAACGCATAACGCGAGGCCTGGTTGCGGAACTTGATGTAGGCCGCCTTCTTCGGCAGCGGGAACATCACCTTGGTGATGATCTCGTCGGCCTCCAGCGCGGTCGAGAACAGGCCCTGGAAATACTCCTCGGCCTTCAGCCGGCGCTTGTTGGTGACGATGGTCGCGCCCAGCGCCAGCACCGCGGCAGGATAGTCGGCGGTCGGGTCGTTGTTGGCGAGCGAGCCGCCGATGGTGCCGCGATGGCGCACCGCGGGATCCCCGATCAGGCCGGCAAGCTCGGCGAGCGCCGGGATCGCCTCGCCCACGATCGCCGAGTTCGCGACCTCGGCGTGCTTGGCGGTCGCGCCGATCACCAGCGAACGGCCCTTCATCTCGATCGTATCGAGACCTTCGATATGGGAGAGGTCGACCAGGTGCGGCGGGCTCGCGAGCCGCTGCTTCATGACCGGCACCAGCGTATGACCGCCGGCGATCAGCTTGGCGTCCTCGTTCTTCACCAGCAGGTTGGCGGCCTGCCGCACGGTGCCGGGACGATGATATTTGAATTCGTACATTGGCAAATTCCTGGGAATGTCCTGATCGCTTGTCGCGATGAATTGCTGATTGAGCGAGCTCCGGCTTGTCTAAGCCAGGTCCGACTAAGCCAAGTCCGACTAAGCGAGATCCGATTTGGCCATCGCCTTGGCGCCGGCGGCGATCGAGGCCACGATGTTCTGGTAGCCGGTGCAGCGGCACAGATTGCCTTCCAGCTCCTCGCGGATCACTTCATCGGTGAGCTCGTGGCCCTTGCGATGCACCATGTCGACCGCGGTCATGATCATGCCGGGCGTGCAGAAGCCGCATTGCAGGCCGTGATGCTCGCGGAAGGCCTCCTGCATCGGATGCAGCGGCGCCCCGTCAGCCGCCAGTCCCTCGATGGTTTTGACCTCGTGACCGTCGGCCATCACCGCAAGCGTGGTGCAGGACTTCACCGCCTTGCCGTCGAGATGCACGACGCAGGCGCCGCACTGCGAGGTGTCGCAGCCGACATGCGTACCGGTCAGCCGCAGATTTTCGCGCAGAAACTGGACCAGAAGGGTACGGGGGTCGACATTCGCGTTCACGGGGTTGCCGTTCACGATCATTGAAATCTTGGCCATCAGCACTCTCTTATCTGCACCACCGCATATCGGCGAAGCAGGCGGTTTAAAATCATTCCAGACGGCATAATATGGGCGCGCCCCGCGATGGGCAACCTTTCGAGCCACCCATCCAGGACATAACGGCAAGGCATCGCGGGGTCCGAATGACCCGTCCCACGAGCAGGATAGACTCTAGTTCTGACGCGTTCTCTTCACGCGAACCGGGTGCCCACTTCGCTCGAAAACGCTCTAACCCTGCACCGCCTTGGCGAAATTTGCAAAGAATTCGTCGGCGAGCTTCTTGGCCGCGCCGTTGATCAGGCGCTGGCCGAGCTGGGCGAGCTTGCCGCCGATCTGCGCCTCCACGTTGTAGCTCAGGAGCGTGCCGCCATCCTTGTCGGCAAGGCCGACCGTGGCGCCGCCCTTGGCGAAGCCGGCAACCCCGCCCTCGCCTTCGCCGGAGATCTTGTAGCCGTTCGGCGGGTCGAGATCGCTCAAGGTAACCTTGCCCTTGAAGCGGGCGGAGACCGGGCCGACCTTCATCTTGGCAGTGGCGCGGAAGCCGCCCTCGTCGGTCTTCTCCAGTTCCTCGCAGCCGGGAATGCAGGCCTTCAGCACTTCGGGATCGTTGAGCTTGTCCCACACAGCCTGGCGCGGCGCCGCAAGCTGGACTTCGCCGGTCATTGTCATGGCCATGGGGGACCTCCTCGATCGCTAGCTAAACCTGTTTCCCCAAGTAAAGCAGCCGGCACGCAAAGAAAAGGGCACCTTCGGAGGATGAGCGATGCATATTCGCAGCGCAGCAAAGCCGCGCGATCGCTCGCGAAATCGAGCAATCCGCCTTGCGATTGCGATGCCGGCGGGCATTGGCAGCGGGCTGCGGGAATGGTTAGGTCGCACGCCATGAGCACAGCCCTCTCTCCCCTGCTTGCGCCGATGCTGTCGAGCCCCGCGATGCGCGCGGTGTACGACGATGCCGCCACGCTACAGAACATGCTGGATTTCGAGGCCGCGCTGGCCCGCGCCGAGGCGACGGTCGGCGTGATTCCGTGGGCCGCCGTGACGCCGATTGCGAAAGCCTGCAAGGCCGAATCATTCGACCTGGCAACACTGGCCGACGCCGCGACGCGGTCCGGCAATCTGGCCATCCCCCTGGTGAAGGCCCTGACCGCCGAGGTCGCCAAGGCTGATGCCGAGGCGGCGCGCTACGTACATTGGGGCGCCACCAGCCAGGACGTCATCGACACTGCGACCATGCTGTCGCTGCGCGCCGGCATCGACGCGCTGCTCGCCGACCTCGACCGCGCCGTTACGGGGTTTGCCGACCTCGCCCGCGCCCATCGCAACACCGCAATGGTGGCGCGAACCTGGCTGCAACACGCGCTGCCGATGCCGTTCGGCCTGAAGCTCGCCGAATATGCCGCAGCCTTGCACCGCTCCCGCAAGCGATTGCAACGGCTGCGCCACGAGACGCTGACGCTGCAATTCGGCGGAGCCGCCGGCACGCTCGCCGCCCTCGGCGACAAGGGCTTCGCGGTCGCAGCCCAGCTCGCGAAAGAACTGGACCTGCCCTTGCCAGATGCGCCCTGGCACACTCATCGCGACCGCATCGCGGAGGCCGCATCTGTGTTCGCGATCCTTGCCGGCAGTTGCGGCAAGATCGCGCGCGACGTCTCGCTGATGATGCAGACCGATGTGGGCGAAGCCTTCGAGCCGGCCGGCGCCGGCCGCGGCGGCTCCTCCACCATGCCGCACAAGCGCAATCCGGTCGCCGCCGCCAGCGCGCTGGGAGCAGCGACCATGGCGCCGAACCTCGCCGCCACGATCTTCGCCGCGCAGGTCCAGGACCACGAGCGCAGCGCCGGTCCCTGGCATGCGGAGTGGCCGACCTTGCCGGGCTTGATGCTGGTGACGTCGGGTGCGCTCGCCGCGATCGTCGATGTCGCCGAAGGGCTCGAGGTCGACGCGGCGCGGATGCGCGTCAATCTCGATGCGACCCATGGGCTGATCATGGCGGAAGCCGTGACGTTTGCGCTGGCCGAGAAGATCGGCAAGAGCGATGCCCACCATCTGATCGAGGCCGCAAGCAAGCAGGCGATCGCGAACAAGAAGCACCTGCGCGACGTGCTGTCGGCGGACGCCAAGGTCACCGCGCACCTCGATGCGAAGCGGATCGCGGCACTGTTCGAACCGATGGCCTATCAGGGCGCCTCGCAGGCGCTGATCGACCGCCTGCTGGCTTCGCTGGATGACGAGTAAGTGGAAGCGCGCGTTCGCCCGCGCCTGACAAGGAGCAAGAAATGCCGATGATCAACGCCGACGGGTGCCTGCTCAACGTCCAGGTGGACGGCCGCGACGGCGGGCCGACCGTGATGCTGTCGAACTCGCTCGGCTGCACCCTGCAAATGTGGGAGCCGCAGATGCGGGCGCTGACGCAGTTGTTCCGCGTCATCCGCTACGACCGCAGAGGTCACGGCAAATCCGGCGTGCCGGCCGGCCCCTACTCCATGGAGCGGTTTGGCCGCGACGTGCTGGCGATCCTCGACGACCTCAACATCGACAAGGTGCATTGGTGCGGCCTGTCGATGGGCGGCATGGTCGGGCAATGGCTCGGCGCCAACGCGCCCGAGCGGTTCGGCAAGATCGTCCTCGCCAACACCGCCTGCTACTATCCGGATCCGACCAACTGGCTGAACCGCATCAAGGCGGTGAAGGAAGGCGGCATCGCCGCGGTCGCCGACGCCGTGATCGCGGGCTGGCTGACTGCCGATTTCCGCGAGCGTGAGCCGGAGACCACGGCACGCATGAAGGCGATGCTGCTGGCCTCGCCGGTCGAAGGCTATCTTGCCTGCTGCGAAGCGCTCTCGACGCTCGACCAGCGTGCGCTGCTGCCCAGGATCAAGAGCCCGACGCTGGTGATCGCCGGCAAGCAGGACATGGCAACGCCGGTGTCGGCGGGAGAGATGATCCGCAGCGGCATTCCCGGCGCCAGCATGACGCTGCTCGATGCCGCGCATATTTCCAATGTCGAGCAATCGCACGCCTTCACCGAAGCCGTGGTCGGCTTCCTGACGCAACGCTAACCACCAGCAGCAATGGACGTCGTTGCGAGCGGAGCGAAGCAATCCATGTCACCGCCTGCCGGGACATGGATTGCTTCGTCGCTTCGCTCCTCGCGATGACCGAAGGAGACATCGATGGACGACAATCAGCGTCGCGACGACGGCATGACGCAGCGCCGCAAGGTGCTGGGCAATGAATGGGTCGACAAGTCGATCAAGAACCGCAACGCGTTCAACACCGACTTCCAGGACCTGATCACCCGTTATGCGTGGGGCGACATCTGGACCCGGCCGCATTTCGATCACCGCACCCGCCGCGTGCTGGTGATCGGCACCATGGTGGCGCTCGGCCAATGGGACGAATTCCGCCTGCATGTGCGCGCGGCGCTCGCCGAGGGCGGCTTCTCGCCCGAGGACATCAAGGAGATCCTGCTGCAACAGGCGATCTATTGCGGCGTGCCGGCGGCCAATCACGCCGTCAAGGAAGCCGGCGCGATCATCGCAGAACTAGGGCTGCTGAAGGGATAGCTCGCCTGCCGGCGCGGTTGCGTCGGTGGCAGCCGCCCGTGCGCGCTTCGGCGACGTCTCGAACAGCATCACGATCGCGGTGCCGAGCAGCATCAGAAGCTCCGATGCATGCATGCGCAGCGCTTCGATCTCGCCGACCTTGGAGGCCATCACCATGCTGGCGAAGCTCAGCACGCTGCCGAGGCAGAGCGCCACCGCAAGCGCCTCGTCGGCGCCGCTGCTTCGGCGGAACGGCGAAAACACCGTCATCGCGAGGAAGACCGCGAAGAATGCCGCCACGGTGATCCGCGCCAGCGCCAGGAGCCATGCGAGCCGCACCGTCGCCATCTTGCCAAGGTGCAGATAGTCGCTGGCATACAGCGCGATCGACACGCTCGGCCGCTCATAGAGGCCGTGGATCGGCGACACCATGATGCTGAAGGCGATGATGGTCCAGACCGGAATGAAATAAGCCGCGAGCAGCGCGCCGTTGAAGGAGCTGATCCGCCAGGTATTCGACATTGCCGCTTCCCGTTTGTCTCCGGCGCCTTTGGGAGCGGCGACGGTTCAGCCAGCGAGGTAACGCCGATCAATTGCCGGCGGCAATTTAAACCCTTTGTTTACCTTAACTGGCCTGGGGATTGTCATAAGGGCGGTCGGCGCCGTGTCAAAACGATGCATCAAGTCAGGCCGGCTCGTCTCTGGGCCGCGTCCTTCGACGGGCCCGTGTCCGCGGGCACGCGGTGGCCTCACCGTTCGGATCAGGCGTCCAGTCTTGCCGCCTCGGATCGGGCTTCCGACCGCACCCTGGAACACGGGTTCCGGCGCGATCATTGCAAGGCAAGGTCGCGTCGTCCCTGTGACATCTGAACCGCACCCGCCAAAGTAGTTATGTACAAGCCCTTTCTGCTGCTGCCATGCTGTTGCCGCCGCGGGGGTTCCACTGTTAGAAAATGACACGACGCGACGGATCAGGCTGCCGGGGGCCCTTGCCGCGTCACACGCGACGTGGCGTTTTCGAGCGAAGTGGGGACTAGCGGCAGCGCATGGATTATTTCGCCCAGCAACTGATCAACGGCCTCGTGCTCGGTTCGATCTACGGCCTGATCGCCATCGGCTACACGATGGTCTACGGCATCGTCGGCATGATCAATTTCGCCCATGGCGACGTCTTCATGATCGGCGGCTTCATCGCGATGATCTCGTTTTTGGTGCTGGTGTCGCTCGGCCTCACTGCGATTCCCCTGATCCTGCTGATCGTGCTGCTGGTCTCGATGGTGATCACCGCGCTCTATGGCTGGACCATCGAGCGCATCGCCTACCGGCCCTTAAGGCATTCGTTCCGCCTGGCGCCGATGCTGTCGGCGATCGGCATGTCATTCGTGCTGACCAATTTCTCGCAGGTGTCGCAGGGCGCGCGGGTCAAGCCGGTGCCGCCGATCATCACCGGCGGCTACACGCTGCATGAAGGCCCCGAAGGCTTCGCGGTGCAGCTCTCCAATATCCAGATCGTGGTCGTGCTCGCCACCATCGTGCTGCTCGCGGTGTTCACCTGGCTGGTCTCGCGCACCCGGCTCGGGCGTGACATGCGCGCCTGCGAGCAGGACCAGACCATGGCGGCGCTGCTCGGCGTCGATGTCGATCGCACCATCTCGATGACCTTCGTGATCGGTGCCGCACTGGCCGCCGTCGCCGGCATGATGTACCTGCTCTATTACGGGCTGGTCGATTTCTTCATGGGTTTCGTCGCCGGCATCAAGGCGTTCACCGCCGCGGTGCTCGGCGGCATCGGTTCGCTGCCCGGCGCGATGCTCGGTGGGCTCGCGATCGGCCTGATCGAAACGTTCTGGTCGGCGTATTTCTCGGTCGAGTACAAGGACGTCGCCGCGTTCTCGATCCTGATCGTGGTGCTGATCTTCATGCCGACCGGCCTGCTCGGCCGTCCCGAAGTCGAAAAAGTCTGACAGGCACTTCGTGAGCGCGACATCCGCCCGCCCCTCGCACGCCGCGCAGCCCTCGGGCAGCGCCTTCATTCTCAAGAAAGCCCTGATCAGCGCCGTCGTCGCGCTGGTGCTGTTCTCGCTGATGATCGGCGTACGTACCGAGGCCGGCCCGCAAGGCGGCCTGATCTACTGGACGCGGTTCGGCGATCTCGCGGCCATGGTCGGCACCGTGTTCGGCGGCAGCATCATCATCGAATTGCTGCGGCAATGGTGGGGACCGGTCGATACCGAGCGCGTCGTGCCGAAACCGGTGCAGGCGGCGATGTCGTTCGCCGGCCGCTGGCTGGCTCCGGCGCTGCTGGTGTTCGCCTTCCTGGTCCCGGTGATCTTCTACAACCAGCGCTACATTCTCGACCTCTCGATCCTGGTCGTGACTTACGTGATGCTGGGTTGGGGCCTCAACGTCGTGGTCGGTCTCGCCGGCCTGCTCGACCTCGGCTACGTCGCCTTCTATGCGGTCGGCGCCTATTCCTACGCCCTGCTCGCCACCAATTTCGGCCTGTCGTTCTGGGTCTGCCTGCCGCTCGCCGGCATCCTCGCGGCATTCTGGGGCGTGCTGCTCGGCTTCCCGGTGCTGCGGCTGCGCGGCGACTATCTCGCGATCGTGACGCTGGCCTTCGGCGAGATCATCCGCCTCGTCATCATCAACTGGCAAAGCCTGACCGGCGGCCCCAACGGCGTCTCCGGCATCCCGCGCCCGACGCTGTTCGGCATTCCGCTCGACAACAGCGATGACGGGCTTGCGGCCAAGCTCGGCATCGACTTCTCGCCGACCCACCGCATCGTGTTCCTGTTCTATCTGATCCTGGCGATGGCGCTGCTTACCAACTGGGTGACGATCCGGTTGCGCCGGCTGCCGATCGGCCGCGCCTGGGAAGCGCTGCGCGAGGACGAAGTGGCCTGCCGCGCACTCGGCATCAACGTCACCACGACCAAGCTGACCGCGTTTGCGACCGGCGCGATGTTCGGCGGCTTCGCCGGCGCGTTCTTCGCCACCCGGCAGGGCTTCATCAGCCCGGAATCCTTCACCTTCCAGGAATCGGCGCTGGTGCTGGCGATCGTCGTGCTCGGCGGCATGGGCTCGCAACTCGGCGTCGCGCTGGCGGCGGTGGCCATGATCGGCGGCTTCGAACTGTTCCGCGGCTTCGATCAGTACCGCATGCTGGTGTTCGGCATCGCGATGGTGCTGTTGATGATCTGGCGGCCGCGCGGCCTGATCGGCCATCGCGCGCCGACCGTGTTCCTGGAGCGCAACCAGGCGATCTCGTCCGACCTCGTCAAGGAGGGCCACGGATGAGCGGCGACAACATCCTCACCGTCGACCGCCTGATGATGCGCTTCGGCGGCATCGTCGCGGTCAACGAACTCTCCTTCACCGCGCAGCGGCGCCAGATCACCGCGCTGATCGGACCGAACGGCGCCGGCAAGACCACAGTGTTCAACTGCATCACCGGTTTCTACCGGCCGAGCGGCGGCGCCATCCGGCTCGCCCATGATGATGGCCGCACCATGCAGCTCGAGCGGCTCGGCGATTTCCGCATCACCAAGCTCGCCAAGGTGGCGCGCACCTTCCAGAACATCCGGCTGTTTCCCGGCATGACCGCGCTGGAGAACCTGATGGTGGCCCAGCACAACGCGCTGATGCGCGCCTCGGGGCTGACCCTGCTCGGCCTGATCGGCGCGCCGTCGTGGCGCGCGGCCGAGGAGCGCGCCATCGAGCTGGCGCGGACCTGGCTCGACCGCGTCGGTCTGCTCGCGCGCGCCGACGATGCTGCCGGCAACCTCGCCTATGGCGACCAGCGCCGGCTCGAGATCGCGCGCGCGATGTGCACCGAGCCCGTGCTGCTCTGCCTCGACGAACCGGCCGCCGGATTGAACGCGCGCGAGAGCGGCGGGCTGAACGAGCTGCTGCTCTCGATCCGCAACGACCACGGCACCTCGATCCTGCTGATCGAGCACGACATGTCGGTGGTGATGGAGATTTCCGACCATGTCGTAGTGATGGACTACGGCGTCAAGATCGCCGAAGGCACGCCACAGGCCGTGCGCGACGACCCCAAGGTGATCGCCGCCTATCTCGGCGCCGACGAGGAAGAAGCGATCGCCGTGATGGAGAGCGGCACGTGAGCGCGGCCCCGAAGCCTCCCACCTCCCCCTGCAAGGGGCTGATCATCGAGCATTCTCTTTCCCCGTCATGCCCGGGCTTGTC
>NZ_DDOP01000099.1:414-4879 GCF_002341725.1 Bradyrhizobium sp. UBA2491 | reverse complement strand
CCTTCGCTACGGCAATCTTCATGGGCCCTCCGGCGGCGCGAGCGGCGCACGCGTCTTCAAACTAGCGTTATTTTCGCCAGATTGGATACCCCGGTTTTTGCAGCCGGGTTCGACAGGAATTCCACACCGCCGCGGGACGGCGATGCGGCAAGCCGACCTCTAGGGGATCAGACCAGGAAGTAGGCCATCAGGATGAGGATGATGGCAACTGCGATGCTGCCGTATTTGACGAGCTTGATAAACCCTTCATAGGTCTGCTCGTGCGCCACGTAATCGTTGCCGTCGGCGGTCGTGTAGGCCACTTCGCTATGGTCTGCCATCGCTGTCCCCAGTCAGAAATTCGCGTTCCGCGAGCCATTACCGCAAACGGGTTGGCAGGGCAACGGCGCGGTCCCGATCGGGTGATCTGGCGCATCAATTGTCCCCGATGCGGCGGTCCGACGACGCAGGCGCACCGCGCCGGGGCAGGATCGACCTCCCGAACGCGGGTGTCATGGAACGATCATGCCGTCCGGCGCAAAAAAGCCGAACGAAACCTGATCTGGACCGCGCGTCTACCGGCCCGGCCGTGCTGTCGCGGAATACCGATGGGCCTCAGCCCATCTCCTCCAGCTCGTCGATCATGCCGGCGATGACGGACAGGCCGCCGTCCCAGAATTTCGGATCCTTGGCGTCGAGCCCGAACGGCTTCAGCAGCTCGGAATAGTGCTTGGTGCCGCCGGCCGCGAGCATGTCGAGATAGCGCTCGGCGAATCCCTCCGAAGCGTGCTCGTAGACCGCGTAGAGCGAGTTCACCAGGCAGTCGCCGAACGCATAGGCGTAGACGTAGAACGGCGAGTGGATGAAGTGCGGGATATACATCCAGAACGTCTCGTAGCCTGGCTTGATCTCGATCGCCGGCCCCAGGCTCTCGCCCTGCACGCTGAGCCAGAGCTCGCCGATCCGCTCGGCGGTGAGCTCGCCGTTCTTGCGCTCGGTATGAACCGCGCGCTCGAATGAATAGAACGCGATCTGCCGCACCACGGTGTTGATCATGTCCTCGACCTTGCCCGCGAGCAGCGCCTGGCGCTGCTTGGCGTTCTTGGTCTGCGACAATAGCCGCTTGAAGGTCAGCATCTCGCCGAACACGCTCGCGGTTTCCGCCAGCGTCAGCGGCGTCGGCGCCATCAGCGCGCCGTTCTTCGCCGCCAGCACCTGATGCACGCCGTGGCCGAGCTCGTGCGCCAGCGTCATCACGTCGCGCGGCTTGCCCTGGTAGTTCATCAGCACATAGGGATGCGCCGACGGCGTGGTCGGATGCGAAAACGCGCCGGGCGCCTTGCCGGGACGGACCGGCGCGTCGATCCAGCGATCGACGAAGAAGCGCTCCGCGATCTCGGCCATCCGGGGTGAGAAGCCGCGATAGGCCGACAGCACCATGTTGCGCGCCTCGGGCCAGTCGATCGTGCCGGTCGCCGCGAACGGCAGCGGCGCGTTGCGGTCCCAATGCGGCAGCTTCTTCTTTTTGAACCAGCCGGCCTTCAGCGCGTAATAGCGGTGCGACAGCTTGGGATAGGCGGCGCGCACCGAGGCGACCAGCGCATCGACCACCTCGCGCTCGACCCGGTTGTTGAGATGGCGGGAGTCCGCGACATCCTGGAAGCCGCGCCAGCGGTCGGAGATTTCCTTGTCCTTGGCGAGCGTGTTGGTGATCAGCGCGAAGCTGCGCTCATTGTCCTTGAAGGTCTTGGCGAGCGCCTGCGCCGCAGCCTTGCGCTTCTCCCCCGCCTTGTCCTGCAACAGGTTCAGGGTCGGCTCGATCGCGAGCTCCTTGCCCACGACCCTGAAGCGCAGGGCCGAGATGGTCTGGTCGAACAGCCGGTTCCAGGCGGCATAGCCGCTCTGCGCCTTTTCGTGGAACAGCTGCTCGACGCGATCCTCGAGCTGGTACGGCTTGTCCTTGCGGAGATCCTCGATCCACGGCCGGTAATGGCCGAGCGTGGGTTCGGCCATCGCGCGCTCGATCACGTCGTCGTCGACGCGGTTGAGCTCCAGCGCGAAGAACAAGAGGTGCACCGACGCCGCCGTCAGCCGCTCGGAGACGTCGCCATAGAATTTCGAGATCGCGGGATCGACGCTGTCGCCGGCATGAACGAGGCCGGCATAGGAGCCGAGCCTGCCGGCCAGGTCGTCGATCGCCTCGTAGCGCCTGACCGCCTCGGCGAGCCACTTTCCGCCGCCATCGCGAGCGGTATTTGCGGCCAGTTTGCCCTTGTAGTCGGTCTCAAACGCGACGCAATCGGCGTCCATTTTCTGCAAATCGCGTGCGACTTCCGGCGCGTCGATCCCGGAGTAGAGATCTGCCAGATTCCATTCCGGGAGCTTGCCTGTCTTGCCGGCGGCCTTCTTCGCCGCCGGGCCACCTGAAGATTTGCGTTGCGCGGCCGTCTTGCGCAGCGCGGATTCCTTACGGAGAGCGGCCTTGCTGAGAGCGGATTTGTTCGGAGCGGATTTGGAGCGCGAGGTCATCTGGTTCGAAACCTTACTTCAGTCGGAAGGACGGCGGCTGCGGAATGACGGCGGGATGGCAAGGTTTAAGAGTGCGTTAATCGGCATCGGCGACATTGCCCCGATTCGAGACAAATAATCGTAGCGTGCGGGGAAAACCATGGCTGCCACCATTTTGATCGCCGATGACGACGCGGTACAGCGCCGTTTGGTTGAAAACATGGTGCAGAAGTGCGGCTATGAGCCCCTCGTCGTGGACAGTGGCGACGCGGCGATAGCGGCCCTGACCGCAACCGAGACGCAGGCGATCGATGCCGTCGTGCTCGACCTCGTGATGCCGGGGCTCGACGGTCTCGGAGTCCTCGCAAAAATTCGTGAAGCTGGTTTGAACGTCCCGGTCATCGTGCAGACCGCGCATGGCGGGATCGACAATGTGGTCTCGGCGATGCGCGCCGGCGCCCAGGACTTCGTCGTCAAGCCGGTCGGCTTCGAGCGGCTACAGGTGTCCCTGCGCAACGTCCTCAACGCCTCGGCGCTCAAGGGCGAATTGCAGCGGATCCGCCACAGCCGCGAGGGCCGGCTGACTTTCTCCGACATCATCACCCGCAGCGAGGCCATGGCCGGGGTGCTGCGCACCGCGCAAAAAGCCGCCTCCTCGACCATCCCGGTGCTGATCGAGGGTGAGTCCGGCGTCGGCAAGGAACTGTTCGCGCGCGCCATCCATGGCAGCAGCGAGCGCAAGGCCAAGCCGTTCGTCGCGGTGAACTGCGGCGCCATCCCGGACAATCTCGTCGAATCGATCCTGTTCGGCCATGAGAAGGGTGCCTTCACAGGTGCCACCGAACGCCATCAGGGCAAGTTCGTCGAGGCCCATGGCGGCACGCTGTTCCTCGACGAGGTCGGCGAATTGCCGCTGGCGACGCAGGTCAAGCTGCTGCGCGCGCTGCAAGAGGGCACCGTCGAGGCGGTCGGCGGCCGCAAGCCGGTCAAGGTCGATGTCCGCATCATCTCGGCGACCAACCGCAAGCTGCTCGACCTTGTGAAGGCCGGCCAGTTCCGCGAGGACCTGTTCTATCGCCTGCACGTGCTGCCGCTGACCATTCCGGCGCTGCGGCAGCGGCGCGAGGACATTCCGCATCTGCTGCGGCATTTCCTGGCGCGGTTCTGCGCCGAGGAGAACCGCAACATCACCGGCATCAGCGGCGAGGCGATGGCGCATCTGGCGCAACTCGATTGGCCGGGCAATATCCGCCAGCTCGAGAACACGGTCTATCGCGCCGTGGTGATGAGCGACGGCGATCAGCTCGGGCTCGCCGACTTCCCGCAGGCGACGGCGCATCCGGTGCCGGAGGGCAAGTCCTTGACGGGCGAGCCGCTGGTGGTGTCGCCCTCGACCGCGCCCGCCATGATTTCCGGTAACGAAATACCAGTCACAGCAGCCCTGCCCACCGCGGGCGGCCTCTCGATGCTCAATGCCGCGGGCGAGGTGCGCCCACTGGAAGATCTCGAGAACGAGATCATCCGCTTCGCGATTTCGCATTACCGCGGCCAGATGTCGGAGGTCGCGCGGCGGCTCAAGATCGGCCGCTCGACCCTGTATCGCAAGCTCGACGAAGCCGCGGCCGGGGCGCGGACGAGCGACGCCACCTAGGCCTTGCGGCCGATAAAGCCACACCAGGGAACCTTTTGAACCGTGTCGTGGCGGTGACAGACAAAGGCTGTGCCGCGTGGCAAAAACGCACTGCTCGAACGAAATCAGCTGCTTCGAGTCAGTTTGTCGTGAGTTGCCCCGCATGGCGCTGGCTGCACGAGAGGGGCAAATGTATCGTCTGCGTTGGTTGCGTGCAGGCGTGCGAATCGATCGATCAAGCCGGCGCTTTCCGCGCAGACTGTGAAACCAAATACTGATTTGAACCGTTCCAGAAGTCCGGGCCGGTTCCACCCAGGGGGTGTGATGATGCGTGACTGTTCGAACAAC
>NZ_DDOP01000099.1:0-162 GCF_002341725.1 Bradyrhizobium sp. UBA2491 | reverse complement strand
ACGGTGTCCGCGACCTCGGCGCTCGCACAGGACACGTCCCGTTCCAGCGCTGCCGAACTCGCAATCGACGCCGCGATCCCGCGCCCCGAACCGGCCAATGTGCCGCCCCCTACCGCAAGCGATTTCAAGACCGACACCACCGCCGCGTTGCCTGACGCAGCC
>NZ_DDOP01000048.1:0-37693 GCF_002341725.1 Bradyrhizobium sp. UBA2491 | reverse complement strand
ACCTTCGGCGAGAGCGCGCCGTGCGGCGGCGGTCGCCGACGCCGCGCTCTCGCCGAAGGTGGCGCGGGCGATCTCGCCGATGCCGGCCAGCGAGCCCAGCACGCTCGAAGTCTCGATCGGCAGCATCAGCACCTTCTGGTTCGGCGATTCGGCGAGCTGGCCGAACGCCTTGATGTATTTGTCGGCGATGAAGTAGTTCAGCGCGGCGACGTCGCCCTTGGCGATCGATTCCGACACCATCTGGGTCGCCTTGGCCTCGGCCTCGGCAAGCCGCTCGCGCGCCTCGGCGTCGCGGAAGGCGGCTTCGCGGCGGCCCTCGGCCTGCAGGATCTGGCCCTGCTTGGCACCCTCGGCGCGCAGGATCTCGGACTGCCGCTGGCCCTCGGCCTGCAAGATGTCGGCACGCTTGACGCGCTCGGCCTTCATCTGCCGGCCCATCGCCTCGACGAGGTCGGCTGGCGGCACGATGTCCTTGATCTCGATCCGGTTGACCTTGACGCCCCATGGCGACACCGCGGCGTCGACCACGCGCAGCAGCCGCTCGTTGATCTCGTCACGATGCGACAGCACCTGGTCGAGATCCATCGAGCCCATCACCGAGCGGATGTTGGTCATGGTCAGCACGGTGATCGCCTGATTGAGATTGGCGACCTCGTAGCTCGCCTTTGCGGCGTCGAACACCTGGTAGAAGGCGACACCGTCGACCGTCACGGTGGCGTTGTCCTTGGTGATCACCTCCTGCTCGGGGATGTTGATCACTTGCTCCATCATGTTGATCTTGCGCCCGATGCGATCGAAATAGGGCACGATCAGATTGAGGCCGGGCGACAGCGTGCGGGTGTATTTTCCGAACCGCTCGATGGTCCAGTCATAGCCCTGTGGAACGGTCTTGATCCCGGCGAACAGCGTGACGATGACGAGAAGAACAAACGCGATCGCGAAAATATCGAAGCCAGTCATAAGGTCCTCCAGGGCCGGCGAGACCGTCGCCGGGCGCGGTCGTCCATAAGTCGGCAGGAGCGCTGCGCCGGTTCAGCCGGCCGTTCTTCTATCTATCACATAGGAATGGATTGTGCGGCTGCCAGATGCATGAAGGCTGAACCGATGGCGCTGTCCGGTGTCACGGATCGTTAACAAAGCGCTCCAGCCTCGCTAGATCCAGCCCTGAAGTTCGCGCAGCACGAGCTGGCGGATCACGTCCATGCCGCCGTCACTGTCGTTGAGGCAGGGGATCGCCGCGAACTGCTCGCCGCCATTGTGCCGGAAGATTTCGGCATTCTCCTGCGCGATCTCCTCCAACGTTTCGAGGCAATCGGCGGAGAAGCCGGGCGTGACCACGGCAATTCGCCGCACGCCGTCCTTTGCCAGCTTCTCGACCGTCTTGTCGGTGTAAGGCTGCAGCCACTCGGCATTGCCGAAGCGCGACTGGAAGGTGAGAAGCAACCGTGAGGCATCGAGCCCGAGCCGCTTGCGCAGCACGTTGGTGGTGGCGATGCAGTGCGCCTGATAGGGATCGCCCTTGTCGACATAGGCCTTCGGCATGCCGTGGAACGAGGCGACGATGATCTCGGGCTGGAACGGCAGCGTCGCGAGATGCCCGTTGATCGAGACCGCGAGCGCCTCGATGTAATCGGGGTCGTCGTAATACGGCGGCGTCACCCGCAGGATCGGCTGCGCGCGCATGCCGGCCAGCACGCGAAACGCCTCGTCGCAGACGGTGGCCGAGGTCGCCGCGGAATACTGCGGATACAGCGGCACCACCAGCAGCCGGCCGCAGCCTTGCGCCGCCAGCGCCGCGATTCGTTCCTTGATCGAGGGATTGCCGTAGCGCATCGCCCAGTCGACCACGACATGGTCGTGGTCGGAAATCGCCTCCGCCAGCTTGTCGGCCTGCGAGCGCGTGATGGTCTTCAGCGGCGACTCGTTGTTGGCGGTATTCCAGATCTTGAGGTAGTCGCGCGCCTTCCGCGCCGGGCGGACCCGCAGGATGATGCCATTGAGGATCAGCTTCCAGAGCAGGCCCTGGTTCTCGATCACCCGCGGATCGGACAGGAATTCCCGCAAGTAGACCCGCACGCCAGCGGCATCGGCGGTATCCGGTGTGCCGAGATTGACCAGCAGCACGCCGACCCGTTCCGGCTTCGGCGCTGCGGCCGGCTTCGCGCTCTCGAAGGGGATCACCGTGCTCATGATGGCCTTGCGCCTGACGTCCTTCGCTTGGGAGCTTTGGGCTTCGCGCGTTGCTCCAACCTTGTCAAGCCGAGCGCGGGTTGGCTACCTTCCGCTCCGTGAATGGGGGGAACCATGACGATCGCCGAATGGTGCGTCTTCGGGACGCTGATGCTCTCGCTCCTGACCATCGTGTCGGTGAAATGGACCAGCTTTCGCAGCTTCGACAATGCGAAGCCGCGCGACCCGGACTTCTACGACGACCCGATCCGCTCGCGGGCGCTCGGCGCCCACCAGAACGGCATCGAGACCTTTCCGTTCTTCGCCTTCGCCGTGCTGCTGGCCGAATTCCGCGTCGGCCCGCTGCGGCTGATCGACGAGCTCGCCGTGCTGTTCCTGATCGTCCGGATCGCCTACGTCTTCACTTACGTCGGCAATCGCCCGACGCTGCGCTCGATCCTGTGGAGCATCGGCTTCGCGATCAACATCGCGATCTTCTTCCTGCCGGCGATCAGGGGATATCTGACGAGCTGAGTTGCCTCTCTGCCCGGCTCCGTTCTCACGTGAGGTGAGTACGCCGGTCAGGCTCCCTCTCCCCTTGCGGGAGAGTAAGCGCTCGCAGCTAACAGGCAGCGGAGCAAGCGGCACCCCTCTCCCTAACCCTCTCCCGCAAGGGAGAGGGAACCCTCGCAGCGATGCGTGCCTCACTCAAGAGACCTCTTCCCACAAGCGGAGCCGAGGTGACTTTAAAGGCACGTCGCCCGTTCGGCTGCGACATAGCCGAACAGCAGACCGAGCCCGAACAGCAGCACCAGCGCCGCGGCGGCGAATTCGAGGCCGCGCATGATCAGCATGCCGCCGCCGTCGCGCGCCGCGCTGAGCCGCTCGGCCATGCCACGCGCCGAGACCGCGACCAGCGCGATCGCGGCCACCGTGATGGCGGTGCCCAGACCCATCGCGAAGGTCGCGGCAATGCCGGCCCAGAACAGCCCCTGCGCCAGCGCGAACACCAGCACCAGGATTGCGCCCGAGCACGGCCTGATCCCGACGGTGAGGATCGCGCTCAGACCACGCCGCCAGCCGCCGGGACCGGCAAGCTCGGCCGGCGTCGGCCCGTGCGAATGGCCGCAATGCTCGTCGTGGACGTGACCCGCGTCATGACCATGATCGTGGCCATGATGATCATGGTGGTGGTGGTCGTGGTCGTCATGGGCGTGACGATGATGGTGATCATGGCCATGGTCGGGGCGCGCATGATCGTGATGGTCGTGCCGATGCGCACCGGCCAGCGCCAGCGCCGGGCGCGGCACCTGCAACGCGCGCAGGAAGCCGCCGCCCTTGACCCAGACCAGCCGGGCGCCGAACGCTGCGATCAGTGCGTAGCTGGCGATCTCGATCGCCTTCTCCGCCCCGCACATCGTCTTCGCGGTCGCGTTGAGCAGCCAGGCGCAGACCCCGACGATGGCGATGGCGACCAGCGACTGCATCAGCGCCGAGGCGAACGACAGCACGATGCCGCGCCGCGCGGTCTCGCGATTGGCGACCATGTAGGACGAGATCACCGCCTTGCCGTGGCCGGGACCTGCGGCGTGGAAAATCCCGTAGGCAAACGAGATCGCAAGCAGCGTCCAGACCGCCGAACCATCGGACTTCGCGGCGCGGATGGTCGCCGACATCTCGCGATAGAATTCCGACTGTTTTGCCAACAGCCAGCCGACGATCCCGCCCTGCGGCTCCGCCGCGCGCGGCGCACCGAACGGATTCTGCGCCAGCAGCGCATGCACCGCGCCATCGAGCAGCGCGAACGCCGCCAGCACGGCGGCGCCGAGGGCGAAGCCGCGCATCAGGCGGGGGACGATCGGCGTCATGGGCAATCCACCGTGATCTTGTTGGCGAACATCATGCCGAAATTGGCGTTGGCGCCGTCGAGGAAGTTCTGCTCGCCGAGCTTCTGCGCCGCGGCGGAGCCGTCGTTCGGCCGCTGGAACTGCATCTTGCAGTCGGCCGCGGCACCGATCAGCTTGACCGGCTCCTTCTCGGCGAACTGGAAGTCGATGAAGTAGGCCGGATCGAACACTTCGAGCGAGAGCTGCCTGGCCTTGAACGGCGTCTTCACCGGCAGGGTGAAGTGCAGCGTCAGCGCCGAGTCCTTGTATTCGAGGAAGTAGTCGACCGGCTCGGTGAATTTCTGCTTCTTGCCGTCGCCCTTGGCGAAGGTGAAGTAGGCGTATTCCTTCAGCGACTCGACATTGGTCTGGGCCAGCGGCGCCAGTTCCTCACGGCTGTAGGCGCCCTTCACCTTGGTCTCGATGCCCTGCAACGCATAGGTCGAGAACATGTCGTCGAAGGTCCAGGCATGGCGGACCCCGGTGATGGTGCCGTCGGGCGCGTAGATCAGCTCGCTCCTGGCGGTGATCCAGACATGCGGATGCGCCTCGGCCGCCGCCGTGCCGAGCACGATGGATGCCGCAAGCACGAGCCAGGCGATCGGCCGGCTGAGGGACGACCTCACGTTCAAGCTGCCTCTGGTGTCTCGAGCAGGCCGCGACGGCGCAGCAGCGCATCCGGCTCCGGCTCGCGGCCGCGGAACGCGACATAGGCCTCTTCCGGATCGCGCGAGCCGCCCGACGAATAGATGTCGTCAAGCAACCGCTTGGCGGTCGCCGGATCGAAGATGTCGCCGGCTTCCTCGAAAGCGCCGAAGGCATCCGCGTCCATCACCTCCGACCACATGTAGCTGTAATAGCCGGACGCATAATGGTCGCCGGAGAAGATGTGGCCGAACTGGGTCGGCCGGTGCCGCAGCGAGATTTCCGCGGGCATGCCGATCTTCTCCAGTTCCTTCTGTTCGAAGGCACGGACGTCGCGGCTCGCCGCCGCCGGCTGGGTATGGAACTCAAGGTCGACCAGCGCCGAGGAGACGAACTCCACGGTGGCGAAGCCCTGGTTGAACTTGCGGGCGGCGAGGAAGCGCTTCAGCAGGTCGTCGGGCAGTGGCTCGCCGGTCTGGTAGTGGCGGGCGAAGCGCTGCAACACCTCGGGCCGTTCCTGCCAGTGCTCGTAAAGCTGCGAGGGCAGCTCGACGAAGTCGGTGAACACGGATGTGCCCGACAGCGACGGATAGGTCACATCCGAGAGCATGCCGTGCAAGCCATGGCCGAACTCGTGGAACAGGGTCCGGGCATCGTCCGGCGACAGCAGCGACGGCGCGCCGTCGGCGCCCTTGGCGAAGTTGCAAACATTGATGACCAGCGGGGCCACGTCGCCGTCGAGCCTCTGCTGGTCGCGCAGCGAGGTCATCCAGGCGCCGGAGCGCTTCGAGGGCCGCGCGAAGTAGTCGCCATAGAACAGCGCCTTGTGCTGGCCATCGCGGCCCTTGACCTCCCAGACCCGGACGTCCGGGTGCCAGACCGGGATGTCCTTGCGCTCCGCGAAGGTGACGCCGAACAGGCGGGTGGCGCAGTCGAACGCCGCCTCGATCATATGGTCGAGCACCAGATAGGGCTTGATCGCGGAATCGTCGAAATTGGCTTTGGCCTGCCGCAGCTTCTCGGCGTAGTAGCGCCAGTCCCAGGCCGCCAGGGTGAAATTGCCGCCCTCTTCCGTGATCAGCGCCTGCAGCGCATCACGGTCGGCGAGCGCCCGCGCCCGTGCCGGCTTCCAGACCCGTTCCAGCAGGCCACGCACCGCCTCCGGCGTCTTGGCCATGGAATCCTCCAGCCGATAGGCGGCGTAGGTCGGGAAGCCCAGCAGCTTCGCGGTCTCCTCGCGGAGCGCGAGGATCTCCACGATGGTCGTGTTGTTGTCGTTGGCGTTGCCATTGTCGCCGCGGGCGGTGAAGGCCCTGTAGACCTTCTCGCGCAGGTCGCGCCGCTGTGAGCTCTGAAGGAACGGCTCGACCGAGGAGCGCGACAGCGTCACGATCGCCTTGCCACCCATGCCGCGCTCTTCGGCCGCAGCCTTGGCCGCCGCCACGAATGTGTCGGAGAGGCCGGCACGGTCGCTCTCGCCGAGCTCCATGAACCATTCCTGCTCGTCGCCGAGCAGATGGTGGCTGAACGAGGTGCCGAGCTGGGCGAGGCGCTCGTTGATCTCGGCCATCCGTACTTTTGCGGCCTCGTCGAGCCCGGCGCCGGAGCGATGGAAGCGGGTATAGGTGCGCTCCAAGAGCCGCATCTGCTCGCCGGTCAGGCCGAGCGAGGCGCGCTTCTCGTGCAGCATGGCGATGCGGCCAAACAGCACAGCGTTCATCATGATGGGATTCCAGTGCCGCGCCATTCTCGGCGACACTTCCTTGTCGATCTCCAGGATCGCCGGGCTCGAATGGGCCGAGACCAGATCGTAGAACACCGCCGAAACCTTCGACAGCAGCTTGCCGGAGCGCTCCAGCGCCGTGATGGTGTTGTCGAAGTCGGGCTGCGCCGGATCATGGGTGATCGCAGCCACTTCCGCCGAATGGTCGGCGAAGGCCTGCTCGAACGCGGGCAGGAAATGCTCCGGCTTGATCTCGGCGAAGGGCGGCGTCTCGAGCGGCGTCTGCCATGCCTTCAGGAGGGGGTTGGCAAGAGCCTGGGCTTGCGCCTCTGCGCTGGTTTCTGACATCGAATGTCCCGTTTTTCGCCTTGAAATTGCGGCCCAATCTATATCACGCGATACGGCATTTTTGGGCCTTTTACGCTTGATAGATGGGCCCTTTTCGGAGAGATTGCGCCCCCTGAACAGGACCTATTTCATGAGCATGCAGCCCACCGCCTCAGGCAACAGCCGGATCTACTGGCCGAGCGTCATCACCGTGATCTCGGCGGCGATCCTGATCGGCGCGGAAGTGTTCGGCGCGGCGTTCGCCGGCGGCTGGGCGCTGGCGATCCTGTTCGGACTCAACGACACCGGCGCGCACATCCTGCAAGCCGTGCTGTTCGGCATCGGCGTGCTGATCATGATCGCCTTCATTCGCGGCGCGCAGCGCATCGAACCGTTCACGCGTCGCGCGTGAGTTCGCGCGATTCAAGAAAGCACTGCGGCACAGGGCTAAAACGCACACGCTTCGTTAGTCATTCTTAACGGCCGTTCATCTTCAACACGCGCTGCACGCGAGATCGCAAGCACGCGTTAGGGAAATTTGTCGCTATCGCAAAAAAATTCTTGCGCCGCGAAGTCAAAAGACTTATTTCCTGCCTTGCCCAATTTCGCACGTGCCTGTGGTCGTGTGTCAGTCGGTAGGTATCCGGACAAGAGGCCGGACAGCCGCCAAGGGGTGGAAGAACCGAGGGTCGCTTACGTCCATTTGGACAGTCCATCTGGACACGAGGCGGCCAGCATCTCTCTCCAGAGATGCCTTGTTGAAGGTGTCACCACTCTTTGCAACCGTGACTGGCAGCCGGAGGCGAACCGGCGCACCCCGCTCTCCACGGGGGACGCGACTTAAAGCAACGACGGATCGGGCTTTTTTGGTCTCTACCGGCGGTCCAACGCCGGCGCGGGCTACTGAAAAGGCTTGTCCTTCATTGCCAGGTGAGCGGGCGGGAAACTCTCCCAACCAATCCACGGCAGCACAGTCTGGTTTGAGTCTTTTGGCCTCAACGCGCCTCCATCGCGCGATGTGGCCGGAGCGCTCTCACCCGACGTCACGTTGATGCGGATCCCGTCGCTGGGGCCGTTGGAGAGTGCCATGACTGAACGTATTCAGGAATTCCTGCGCAACCGCCGTCAGGATGGTCTCGACACCGAGCCGTGCCTCGTCGTCGACCTCGAAGTCGTGCGCGACAACTACCAGACCTTCGCGAAGGCGCTGCCGGACAGCCGCGTGTTCTACGCGGTGAAGGCCAACCCCGCGCCCGAAGTGCTGTCGCTGCTGGCTTCGCTCGGCTCCTGCTTCGACACCGCGACCGTCGCGGAGATCGAGATGGCGCTGGCCGCCGGTGCGACGCCGGACCGCATCTCCTTTGGCAACACGATCAAGAAGGAGCGCGACATCGCGCGCGCCTTCGCGCTCGGCATTCGCCTGTTCGCGGTCGATTGCGCCGCCGAGGTCGAGAAGGTCGCCCGCGCCGCGCCCGGCGCCAAGGTGTTCTGCCGCATCCTCTATGACTGCGCCGGCGCCGAGTGGCCGCTGTCGCGCAAGTTCGGCTGCGATCCGGAGATGGCGGTCGACGTGCTCGACCTCGCCAAGCGTCTGGGCCTGGAGCCGTGCGGCATCTCGTTCCATGTCGGCTCGCAGCAGCGCAAGGTGAAGGCGTGGGACCGTGCGCTCGCGATGGCGTCGACCGTGTTCCGTGACTGCGCCGAGCGCGGCATCAACCTGACCATGGTCAACATGGGCGGCGGCTTCCCGACCAAGTATCTCAAGGACGTTCCGCCGGTCCTGCAATATGGCCGGTCGATCTTCCGCGCGCTGCGCAAGCATTTCGGCAACCAGATTCCGGAGACGATCATCGAACCGGGCCGCGGCATGGTCGGCAATGCGGGCGTGATCGAGACCGAGGTGGTGCTGATCTCGCGCAAGAGCGACGAGGACGAGGTTCGCTGGGTCTATCTCGACATCGGCAAGTTCGGCGGTCTCGCCGAGACGATGGACGAGTCGATCCGCTATGCCATCCGCACCCCGCATGACGGGGCGGACATGACGCCGTGCGTGCTCGCGGGCCCGACCTGCGATAGCGCCGACGTGCTCTACGAGAAGCTGCCGTATCCGCTCCCGGTGACGCTTGAGATCGGCGACAAGCTGCTGATCGAAGGCACCGGCGCCTATACGTCGACCTACTCGTCGGTGGCGTTCAACGGCATTCCGCCGCTGAAGACCTACCACATCTGAGCCGCCTCCCGATCGAGGCCTGATGAACCGGGAGCCGGCCCCGCCGGCTCCTTCCTGATCATTTTTGATTTTTCTGAACGACGCTTGCCGCGGCGTAGAACATGCCGTTGCAAGCGGGGACTGACGTGCCATGACTGCAAAACGGAACACCCCCGTCGCCCTCATCCGACAAGCCGCCCCGTTCGCGATCCGTGCGGAGCGTGCCTCGGACGTCGTCGCGCGTGAAGCGCTGCTGGATGCCTGCTTTGGCGAGAACCGCCATACGCGCACCTGCCAGCGCCTGCGTGACGGACGCGCGCCCGCCCAAGGCCTGAGCCTTGCGGCCGTGCGCCAGGATGGCCGGCTGGCTGGAACCGTGCGGCTGTGGCACGTCAGCGCGGGGGGCCGCAGCGCGCTGATGCTGGGGCCGCTGGCAGTCGACGACGACTGCCGCGGCCTCGGCGTCGGCGCCGCGCTGCTCCGGCGCGCGCTGGCCGTCGCCAAGGCCCGTGGCCATGGCGCGGTGATCCTGCTCGGCGACGCCCCCTATTACGCCCGCTTCGGCTTCACCGCCGCCAAGACCGGCGAGCTGTCGCTGCCCGGTGCTTTCGAGCGCGAGCGGTTGCTTGGCCTCGAGCTCGTCGAGGGCGCGCTGGACGGCACCTGGGGCATGATCACGCCGGCCGGCGCACCGCTGCGGCCCAAGACCAAGGCGACCCGCTCCCGGAAGGCACCGCTCGCCGTGCCGCACGCAGCGTAAGGCGGGCGACATGGCAGAGAACCTTCCCGTCATCGATGGCGCGCGTCCGCGTTGGCGCGGCCTCGTCACCACGATCATGCTGCTGCTGATCTCGGTCATGATCGTCCGGGACATCCTGATCCGGCGCTGGACCGGCGCGGTGGCGCCGCCGCCGCCGGACACCACGCAGCAGTCCCGCTAGCCATAGCTGTCAGGCTTCCAGGCCAGAATTGAAGGGGTTGCGCGGGCGGCGAAAATGCCCGTAAACCCCGCGAAACGCCTTTTTCCGTCGAGGTCCCACATGCCCCGCCGCTTGATTTCCACCGGCTCGCCCTTCGAGAAAACCGCCGGCTACAGCCGCGCCGTGATCGACGGCGATTTCGCCTTCGTCGCCGGAACCACCGGCTACGACTACACCACGATGACCATACCGGCCGATGTCACGAGCCAGTCACGGAACTGCTTCAAGACCATCGAGGCAGCCCTCAAGGAAGGCGGCTTCGCGATGGCCGATATCGTCCGTGCGACCTACTACCTCACCGACGTCAACGACGCGGACGCCCATTTCGCGGTCTGTGGCGAGGTTCTCGGCGACATCCGTCCGGCCGCAACGCTGCTGATCGTCGCAGGGCTCTACAAGCCCGAGATGAAGGTCGAAATCGAAGTCACCGCAAAGCGACGTAACCCCTGATCCACTCTACCCGCCGCTAGGCGCTCTCCTGGAGAAAATGATGAATTCCTCCTCGCAGATCTACGCGAAGATCACCGGCCCCATCGTCATGGTCGGCTTCGGCTCCATCGGCAAAGGCACGCTGCCGATGATCGAGCGGCATCTCGATTACGACAAGTCGCGCATCACCGTGATCGATCCCAAGGACGAGGGCCGCAAGGCCCATTGCGAGAAGCACAACGTCAAGTTCATCCAGAAGGCGGTGACCAAGGACAATTATCGGGAGTTGCTGACCCCGCTGCTCACCGAGGGCGGCGGCCAGGGCTTCTGCGTCAATCTCTCGGTCGATACCGGCTCGACCGACATCATGGAGCTCTGCAACGAAGTCGGCGCGCTCTATATCGACACTGTCAACGAGCCTTGGCTCGGCTTCTATTTCGATGCGTCGAAGGGACCGGAAGCGCGCTCCAACTACGCGCTTCGCGAAGTGACGCTGGCCGCCAAGAAGGCGCGCCCCGCGGGCTCGACCACGGCCATTTCCTGCTGCGGCGCCAATCCCGGCATGGTCTCGTTCTTCGTCAAGCAGGCGCTGCTCAATGTCGCCGCCGACCTGAAGCTCAATGCCCCCAAGCCGAAGACCAAGGCCGAATGGGCGGACCTGATGCGGCAGGCCGGCGTCAAGGGCATCCACATCGCCGAGCGCGACACCCAGCGCTCGAAATTGTCGAAGGAGCCGGATGTCTTCGTCAACACCTGGTCGGTGGAAGGTTTCCTGTCGGAAGGCGTCCAGCCGTCCGAGCTCGGCTGGGGCACCCATGAGAAATGGCTGCCCGAGAATGCCCATACCCACGAAGCGGGCTGCGGTGCCGCGATCTATCTGATGCAGCCCGGCGCCAACACGCGGGTGCGGACCTGGTGCCCGACCCGCGGACCGCAATATGGCTTCCTCGTGACCCACAATGAGTCGATCTCGATCTCCGATTACTTCACGGTGCGTGATGGAGCGGGCACCGCGATCTACCGGCCGACCTGCCACTATGCCTATCATCCGTGCGACGACGCCGTGCTGTCGCTGCATGAGATGTTCGGCCGCGCCGCCAAGATGCAGGAGAAGCATCACATCCTCGACGAGAACGAAATCGTCGACGGCATCGACGAGCTCGGCGTGCTGCTGTTCGGCCATGACAACAACGCCTATTGGTACGGCTCGCAGCTCTCGATCGAAGAGACCCGCAAGCTCGCGCCCTATCAGAACGCCACCGGCCTGCAAGTGACCTCCGCTGTGCTCGGCGGCATGGTGTGGGCGCTGGAAAACCCGAACCGGGGCATCGTCGAGGCCGACGAGATGGATTTCGACCGGCTGCTGGAAATCCAGATGCCGTATCTCGGCCCGGTGAAGGGATTCTACACCGACTGGACCCCGCTGACGGATCGCCCCGGACTGTTCCCGGAAGACATCGACACCAGCGATCCCTGGCAGTTCAAGAACATCCTGGTGCGCTGACCCGACGCGATCTCCACTCACGTCATTCCGGGATGGCCCGAAGGGCCAGGCCCGGAATCCATTCCACAACCGAGTTTGCGTCCTGATGGATTCCGGGCTCGCGCTTCGCGCGCCCCGGAATGACGGCAGCTACTTCGCCATGTAGTCGAACGCCACCGAGCCGAGGCCGAGCGTCAGGTCGGCCTTGTAGTGCAAGGCCGAGATCACCTCGCGCACCGGCAACCGGGCCACGTCGCACAGCGCGTGCGGGAACAGGCCGAGCGCGGCGGGACCGGTCCAGGCGCCCTTCAACGTGATGTCGTCGAGATGGAAGCGCACCAGTTCGCAGATCCGCGGGCTGCCGTCGACATGCGGGATGATCTTGAGGATGAAATTCGGCGCCTTCATCGAATTCAGCACCGTGTCGTGGTCGACCTTGCGGTATTTGTAGCCCATGGTGGCGGAAGCGCAGAGCACCGAGCCGTAGTGCAGCGAGCCGACCAGCACGTCGCTCTCGACCGCGATCTTGGGCCGCGCCAGCTTCTTCGGAAATCCCCATAGTTCGCGGCCGCCGGCGATCGGGGCTTCGTCGTCGAGATACATCGCGTGGGTATAGGCGCCGAGCTCACCCTTGAAGCGGACCGGTATCACCTGCCCGGTCTCGGTGTAGTCGCCGAAGCCGGTCGAGTCGGGCATACGGATGAATTCGTACTTCACCACCGGCTCGGCGACCTCGAGCGGCTCCGGCACCACGGCGGCGAGCGCCTCAGGGTCGGTCTTGTAGGTGATGATGAAATATTCGCGGTCGTAGAACCGATAGGGCCCCGGCGGGAATGACGGGTTGGTGAGCGGCATCGAATAGGCGGTGCGCCGGACGTCTTCGATCTTCATGGAAGCCCCATCTGTCGTTGGCAAGACGGCAGAGTATGGAGCGGCCGGACCGCCGAGGCGAGACCGTATAATCGGCAGCGCTCGTCAAATGCACGTCACAATGCGCGACCGCGGCGCGCCTATTTCTTCTCGATCGGCGGCGCGGTCTTTTCCGCAGGCGCGGGCGGCAACACCGGCTTGGCGCCGGCCTTCTGCGCCTCGGCGTCGGGACGGGCCGGCTGCGGCGCCGGCGTGGTCGGCCGCTCGCCGCCGGGCTTCGACTCGGCCGGGGGCGCGGTCTGCTGCGGATCCGGCGAAGGCCGTAGCGGGTGGGTCGCCTGCGCCATCTGCTGCGGCGGCGCGGCATTGATGGCGTGCAGCGCGAACGCCGATACCGCGACGCCCGCCACCACCAGCGTGGCGGCGATCAGCATGTCATTCCGCAGACTGGCCATCTCGTTCACCCGCGACTTGTTCGCGATGTCAACGATCCTGCCTCCGCATCGTTCCGAAGCCGGAGGCGGCGGGAACTCAGTCGGCGGTATTGCTTTCCCAGGTGGCGTGGCGCACGCCGGGCTGCCGCTCGAGGTCGGTCACGACCGCATCCAGCTCGTGCGGGTCGATCGCGGTCGAGACCAGCGTCGCCACGATCTCCGGCAGATCGTCACCGATTTCGACCACGGCGACGTCGGCGACCGGATAATTCGCGGCCTCGAGCTTTTCCACCAGGCGGTCGCGCATGTCAGGCAGCGCCTCGAGGGTGACCGCGAGCTTGACGTAATAGGTCGCCTCCGAGGCCTTCTCGTCCAGCGGGATGCGGTTGATGGCGTTGACCAGCGGACGCAGCAGCGTGTTGCCGGCGATCACGAACACCGTCAGCGCCGCCGCCTGCGCCACCATGTCGGCGCCGGCGCAGGAGCCGACCGCGGCCGAAGACCACAGCGTCGCCGCGGTGTTGAGGCCGCGCACGTCCATGCCCTGCTTCATGATGACGCCGGCACCGAGGAAGCCGATTCCCGACACCACATAGGCGATCACCCGCACCGCGCCGTCAGGGCCATCCAGCCGCATCGCCAGATCGACGAAGGCAGCCGCGCCGACCGCGACCAGCACATTGGTGCGCAGGCCGGCGGTGCGCTGGCGATATTGCCGCTCCGCGCCGATCAGCGTGCCGAGCACGAAGGCCGAGGCCAGGCTCACCAGCGTGTCAAGGAAGTCGGCGATCTGGAATGTCGCAAGAAATCGCATGGCACTGCCCGGCTGGAGCTACGCTCCCGAAATGCTTCGGATGCCGCGATCTCTTACATTTCCAGGATGCCCGCGTCACCATCTTCCGTGCCGAAGGCGAGCAGCGTACCCTTGGCATTCCAGCCCAGCGCGGAGACCGCGGCGCCGGTATTCCGCCGCACCAGGATCTCGGCGCCGTCCTCGAGCCGCACCATCAGCACGGTGCCATCGGCATAGCCGACCGCCATGATGTCGTTCTTCGGATGGCAGGCGACCACGGCGACCCGCGCCGGCATTGGCGCCAGCATCGCCGGCTCCTTGCCCATCGGCCCGTCCTTGCTGGTGAACGGCCAGACGATCACGGTATCGGCGCCGGAGGTCGCGAGCCCCTTGCCGCCGACGCTCCATGACATCGAGCGCACCCGGCCGGGATAGCCGCTCATCCGCATATGCCTGTTGTCGGCAAGCCGCCAGCCATGCATCGCGGCCTCGTGCATCGCCGTGACCAGGAATTTGTTGTCCGGACTGAAGGTCACGGCGAGATGCGAGCCGGCCCATTCCAGGAATTCCGGATTGGCCGCCATGTTGGGAAACCACAGCGTCACGCCGTTGTAATGCGCGATCGCGAGCCGCAGTCCCTTCGGCGCGAACGCCAATCCGCCGACGGTCGACGGCACCTCGAAGGTTTTCGCTTCGCCCTTCGGGTTGCGCACGAACGCGGTCTTGCCCGCCGACCATGCCACGGTGCCGTCGCTGTGCAGCGCGACGTTGTCGATCCAGCGCCGCTTGGCGTCGGTCGCGATGACAGCGGTCTCGCCTTTGGCGTCGATCGCGATCAGCTTGCCGTCGTCACCGCCGGTGACCAGCCGCTTGCCGTCGGAGGCCGCGCACAGGATGGCGCCGAAATGCGTCTCGGTGCGCGTGATCTCGCCGTCGGCGGTCGCGATCGCAACGCTCTCCTCGGCACCGACGAAGAACGCGCGGTCGCCGAGGAAATGCACCGAGCCGACAGCCGCGCCGAGCGGCAGCGGCTTGACGCGATCGGTGATAGAAACAATCGAGGAGGCGGCCTCGCCCGGATCGAACTCTTTCATCACGTGGTGATGCACTGCTCGAAGCCGTCGCGGATCGCCTGCTCCGGCAGCTCGCGACCGATGAACACGACGCGGCTCTCACGCTTCTCGCCGTCCTTCCATTTCCGCTGGTGGTCGCCCTCCAGCATCATGTGGACGCCCTGGAACACGTAGCGGTCGTCATCGCCGGTGAAGGCGAGGATGCCCTTCGAGCGTAGGATCTTCTGGCCTTCGGTGGCGACGAGGTTCTGCAACCACGGCATGAACTTGGTCGGGTCGAGCGGCTTCTCCGAGCGCAGCGACAGCGATTGCATGTCCTCGTCGTGATAGTGCTTCAGGCCGTGGCCATGATCGTGATGATCATGGTCATGGTGATGACCGTGATCGTGATGGTGATGACCGTGGTCGTGATGGTGGTGGTCATGGTCGTGATCGTCGCCGGCCTCGAGGAAATCGGGCTCGATCTCCAGGATGCGGTCGAGGTCGAACGCGCCGCGCTCGAGCACGTCTGCGATCCCGACCTGGCAGCGCTCGGTGCGGTGCAGCTTGGCATAGGGATTGATGCCGCGGATGCGGGCCTCGACCTCGGCGAGTTCGGGCTTGGAGACCAGGTCGGTCTTGTTCAGCACGATGACGTCGGCGAACGCGATCTGGTTCTTGGCTTCCGGCGCATCCTTGAGGCGATCGCTGAGCCACTTGGCATCGGCGACCGTGACCACGGCATCGAGCCGGGCGTTCTTCTGCACGTCCTCGTCGACGAAGAAGGTCTGCGCGACCGGCGCCGGATCGGCAAGCCCGGTGGTCTCGACGATGATGGCGTCGAACTTGCCCTTGCGCTTCATCAGCCCGTCCATGATGCGGACGAGGTCGCCGCGCACCGTGCAGCAGACGCAGCCATTGTTCATCTCGAACACTTCCTCATCGGCGCCGATGATGAGGTCGTTGTCGATGCCGATCTCGCCGAATTCGTTGACGATCACCGCGTATTTCTTGCCGTGGTTCTCCGACAGGATGCGGTTCAGCAGCGTGGTCTTGCCGGCGCCGAGATAACCCGTCAGCACGGTCACTGGAATCTTTTGCGAGGCTTCAGCCATGACAACTCCGAAAGGAACTTGAAAGGCGCTCAACCCCGCAGCAGGGAGGCCCCTGCCCTAGTCGGCGAGCGCGCTGGTCAGGGCCTTTATATTGTGCCTGACCATATCAATGTAAGTGGGTGCCGGGCCCTTTTCGCCCGTCAAACTGTCCGAATACAGGGTGCCGCCGACCTTGGCCCCGGTCTCGGCCGCGATCCGCTGGATCAGGCGCGGATCGGTGATGTTTTCAAGAAAAACTGCCGGAATTTTCGCGTCCCTGATCTGGGCGATGATGGCGGCAATATCGCGTGCGCTGGGCTCGGCATCGGTGGAGACGCTGAGCGGCGAGAAGAACGTCACCCCATAGGCGTCGGCGAAATAGCCGAACGCCCCGTGGGTCGAGATCACCTTGCGCCGGGCCTCCGGTATTTTCGCCACCGCCTCATGCAGTTCGCGATCGAGCACTTCCAGCTTGGCGAGATAGGCGTCGGCATTGGCCTTGATGATAGCGGCCTGGTCGGGGGCCACCGCGATCAGCCCGTCGCGGATATTGACGACGTAGATCTTCGCATTGGCCACCGACTGCCAGGCATGCGGATCGTCATGGCCGCCCATCTTCCGTGGCATGATCGCCTTGGTGGCCACAATGACCGGCGCCTTGCTGCCGGAGGCCTGCAACAGCCGCGGCATCCAGCCCTCGAAGCCGAGGCCGTTGATGACCAGCAGGCGGGCGTCCGCGACCTTCTTGGCATCCGCCGGCGTCGGGGCGTAGACATGGGCATCGCCGTCGGGCCCGACCAGCGCGGTAACATCGACCCGGTCGCCGCCGACGTTCCGCACCATGTCGGCCAGGATCGAGAAGCTCGCCACCACATTGATGCGATCGGCGGCACGCGCCGACCCGCTTGCCAGCGCCAGCGCCAGACAGATCAAACCAAACAAACGCCGCATGATTACGCCTCGAGATGTCGGCCGGGAAACAACTGCCGCACCAGGCCGCTGACATTGCCGAACAGCAGCGACACGATATAGAGCCCCGCCGCGACCAGGATGATCGCCGGGCCGGAGGGGATGCGGGTCTGGTACGACAGCACGAGCCCGGCATAGCCGGACAACATCGCGCTCGCAACCGCGATGCAGATCATCGTGGTGATGTCGCGCGACCAGAACCGCGCGATGCCCGCGGGCAGGATCATCAACCCGACGCCGAGCAGCGTGCCGAGCGCATGGAAGCCGTTGACGAGGTTGACCACGACCAGCGCGAGGAAGGCAAGATGCGCCGGCGCGCCGGCCCGGCTCACGGTGCGCAGGAAGATCGGATCGACGCACTCGATCACCAGCGGCCGATAGATCACCGCCAGGACCAAAAGCGTGATGGTGGCGTTGAACGCGATCACCAGCAGCGTCTGGTCGTCCATCGCCAGGATGTTGCCGAACAGCACGTGCAGCAGGTCGATATTGGTGCCTTTGATCGAGACGATGGTGACGCCGAGCGCGAGCGAGACCAGATAGAAGGTCGCGAGCGAGGCGTCCTCCTTCAATTCGGTGGTGCGGGCGACGAGACCTGCGAGCAGTGCCACGGTGAAGCCCGCGACCAGGCCGCCGGTCGTCATCGCGAACAGATTGAGCCCGGAGATCAGGAAGCCGATCGCAGCCCCCGGCAGAATCGCATGCGCCATGGCGTCGCCGACCAGGCTCATCCGTCGCAGCATCAGGAACACGCCGATCGGCGCACCGCCGAGCGACAGCGCGATCACGGCCGCCAGCGCGCGGCGCATGAATTCGAATTCGGTGAAGGGCGTGATCAGCGCGTCTGATAGCATCGGCGTCAGGCAGCCCTCGAGCGCGGATCGACGGCGCAGGCGGCGGCACCGTCGTCGAACGCCTCGCACATCTTCATCGCGACCATCAGATTGTCCGCGGTCAGCGCCTGCGCGGTCGGACCCCATTCGACCGGGCCGCGCGCCAGCAGCAGCGTTTCCGGGAAATTGTTGCGCACCATGTCGAGGTCGTGCAGCGCAGCCAGCACGGTGCGGCCCTCGCCGTTCCAGCGCTTCACCAGCGCCAGCAGATCGGCCGTGGTCTTGGCGTCGATGGCGTTGAAGGGTTCGTCGAGCACGATCAGGCGGGCGTCCTGCAACAGCACGCGTGCGAACAGCATGCGCTGGGTCTGACCGCCGGACAGCGTGCCGATCGGGCGGTTCTCGAAGCCGTTGAGGCCGACCGCGGCGAGCGCCGCCAGGATCTTGTCGCGCGCAGCCCTGCCGATGCCGCCGAAGAAGCCGGTCGAGCGCCACAGCCCGGTGCCGACGAAATCGAACACCGAGATCGGGAACGTGCGGTCGATGTCGGCGGATTGCGGCAGATAGGCGATGTCGCGGTGGTCCAACCCGTCGAGATCGATCGCGCCGGACAGCGGCTTGAGCACGCCGGCGATGCCGCGCAGCAGCGTCGACTTGCCAGCACCATTCGGGCCGATCACGGCCAGCAGCGCACCGGCCTCGACGGCGCCGGTGAGATGATGCACGGCCGGGTGGCGGTCATAGCCGAGGGTGACGTCGCGGAAGGTGACAAGAGCAGCCACGGGTATCACCTCATCGCCAGCCAGACCACGGCCCACAGGCAGGCGCTGACCGCCAGCGCCGCCAGCAGGCGGGCTGGTACGGGCATCCGCAGGATCGACCAGGGCGCCGCCTGGGCCGGATGCGCGGCTGGGCCGTGGCTGTGCCCGTGGGGATGGGCGTGGCCGTGATGGTGGTGGTCGTGGGTGTGCGTATGCGCCATGGCCAGACTGTTATATTATAACATAACGCGAGTCCACAAAGCAGGAACTCATGGCCGACCCGCGAAATCGTGGGAGATTCGAACGGGGGATGAGGCGATTTCACCGGGACGGAACCGGCGGAGACGAACCCAGGGCCAAGCCATGGAAACATGCCGCCGGCCGACCAATACGGACCAGTCGAGCGGCAACCGGAGTGTAGTTCTCTCCGGGGTAATGGGTCCTGGCTTTCGCCAGAACGACGACGGGGATGGTTCTCTATTCAAGATGTCGAACGCACGGTGTCGTCACCCGCGCATAGCTTTCGCGGGCGATCCAACGGAGTAGCCCGAGTTCTGTCCATTCGTCGTCCCGGCGAAGGCCGGGACCCATACGCCGCAGCAGATATTGTGAGCGGGACTCGTCGTTCCAGCATTGCGCGCCAGTCAACATTGGTGGTTATGGGTCCCGGCCTTCGCCGGGACGACGCTGCACCGTCATGGCGCATCTCATCTCCGGGTCATCACCCGGCATGCCGCCTCCGCTAAAGCTCAGCGAAACCCATCCTGTAGTTCCTGACCGACCCTACGCCGGCGGCAGGCCGAGCGACTGGGCGGCCTCCATCCAGACCGGCAGCTCGCGCTGATACAGCGCGTTGCTCTCCTTGAAACCGATCGCGGGCTCCAGCACGAAGGTCGCGAGAACCTCCTTCACCTTCGGATCGTTGTTGGCGGCGACACACAACTCGGACAACCGGTCGACGATCGGCTGCGGCGTCGCCTTCGGCACCGCCCAGCCGGAGAAGCCGCTCACGGTGAAGAATTTCGACGTCGCGCCCTGTTCGGGCAGCGTCGCGATCTCCGGGATCGTGCCGACCTTCTTCGCATGCACGGCGAACACCACGCCGCGGTTGCTTTGCAGGACGGTTTGCGCCGCGGTGTAACTGCCCATCGCGACATCGAGCGTGCCTTCCGCAAGCCCGGTCCACATCGGCGCTTCGCCGCGATAATGGATCGGCTCGATGCTGAGGCCGTATTGCTTGTTGAGCTCGTTGACCGTCATGTGTGGGGCGGAGCCCGCGCTGTAGGTACCGAAATTCACCTTGCCGCTGCTCCGCGCATAGGCGACGAACTCCGCCAGCGTCTTGACGCCGAGCTTCGGGCTCGCGACCAGCAGGAGCCCGCCGCCCGGGATGACGCTGACCAGCGTCAAATCCTTGTCCATGTCGTAGCCGGGATTCTTCATCATCGCGCGGTTCATCACGTAGGTCGTCGAGATCGAGCACAGGATGGTGTGTCCGTCGGGCGCGGCGCGCGCGACTTCAGCGGCGCCGATCGAACCCGAAGCGCCCGCCTTGTTCTCGATCACGACGGTCTGCCCGACCTGCCTTGCGATGAATTCGCCGAACGCGCGCGCCAGAAGATCGGTCTGGCCGCCTGCCGGATAGCTGCAAATCATGCGGATCTGCCGCGACGGCCACACGCCTTGCGCCACGGCTCCGCGCGACAGCAAAGGCAGCGCAGCCGTCGCCGCTCCGGCAGCGATGACGTGGCGACGGCTGAATTTGGTTGGCATGCAAGTCCCTCCCCGATTTTTTGGTGAGGGTAGCGCATTGCCCGATCCCAGCTACGGGACAGATTGGCGCAGCGGCCGCGGTCGCTCTCACCCGGCTTCTCTGCTCGGAGTCATCGTGCCTAGAACGGGTAGTAGCGGATCTGGGTCATGATGATGTGGTCGTCGGTCTTCGGCGCGCCACCGACAGCCTGAAAGGCGAAGCGCTGGGTGTAGGAATACTGCGCGCCGGCCTTGATGGTGCCGTAAGCGCCCTTGAAGATCGTGTCGTAGAACCCCACGGTGTATTGCCTGACCTCCGACGTGTTGCCGTTGCAGGTGGCGGCCGGCGAGTTCTCGATGTTGCAGCCGAGGTTGTTGTAGAGCGGATTGCCGTAACCGAACGGCACCGTGCCGACATCGGAGAACGTCGCCTTGGTCTTCTCGAGACCGGCATAGGCATAGAGATCGAGCGACGGCGTGGTGTGCCAGACCGAACCGACCAGGAAGGCCGTGATCGGCAGCGGCTGGATCGAGCCGTCCTGGCGCAGCGTCGCGTCGGGGAACGGGGTTGCCGTGAAACGGCCGAGCGCGCCGTAGGAGGCCGAGGCCTGCACTTCCAGCGTCTTCGGCACGATCTCGGCCGAGAGGTGGCCGCCGAAGCTCACCGTGTTGACGTCATGGTTGGCGAAATTGAAGCGATCGTAGAAGTCGCGATACAGCGCCCACGCCTCGACATGCAGCTTGTAGGGCCCGAGCCGCGGGTCCCACGCTCCCTTCAAGGTGATATCCGGAACGTGATTGAGGCTGACATTGTTCAGGCTGTTGAAGAAGCTGCCGCCCGGGCCGGTCAGATTGACCAGCAGGTTCGGATTGAGCACGCCCTGCGGCCCGACCGCGGGCGTACCGACCAGCGGCGTGTTGCCGCCGAAGAAGGACGACTGCGGATTCTCGGCCGAGACCGCGAGCTTGAACTCGGGGCCGATGTCTTGCCAGACCCGTAGACCCGGTTGCCGTGCGCCGAGGAAACCCGGCACCAGTTCGAAATCGATCACGCCGGGCGTATCCGCGCCGCGCGGATCGATGCCCGCCTTGCTCGGCGTATTGAGCGACCAGGACTGGCCGGCGAGGACATGGAAACCGAGATCGGTGCGGTCGATCTCGACGCTGGCCTGCCGCAGCCGCGGATTGAACGAATTGGTCGCGACCGAATTCGCGGTCTGTGCCGCGCCCTCGAAATCGAGCTCGCCATAACCGGCGATGTGCATGTCCGACGTTGCGTTGGCTTCGGCAAGCACCGAGAAGCGGGTCTGGCGCGCGGTGAAGCGCGATTCGCCGGTGTTGTAGTTCTTGCTCTGCGGGAACGGGATGAAGTTGAAGACCGAGCCCGAATCGGAGGCGAGATTGCGGCTGCGGTAGATGCCGGTGAGATCGACCCAGCCGCCGAAGGTGAAGCTGACGCCCCGGTAGCACAGCTTGCCCGACGCGCAAGGATCGAACGGCACCGGCGCCTTGGCCGTCATCTGCGCGTTCTGCATGACGCTTTGCCGCGCGGCCAGCGCCTCCTCTCTCTTCGCCTGCGTCTCCATACGCTGTTCGAGCTGCTTCAGGCGCGCCTTCAGCGCACGCAGCTCGGACGCGTCGTCGTCCGCCAGCACCGGCCCCGCCGACAACAGCATGCTGCCGAGCAGAATTCCCCCGAGAATTCGCATCGCTCCCTCCCATGTGAGGATTGTTTCCTCAGGCGTGAGAGAGCGGCGGTCAGGCGACGATATTCGCGGCGGCCCGCAACATTGCGGTCACGTTTTTCTCATCGCGGCAGCGGGAATAGTTTGCGGCAACGGACGATATCGCGCGCGGGAGTGTGCAGAGTGGCTTGGCGCGTAGGGGAGATTAGCCGAAGGCGTCATGCACCGTCTTGAACGACCATGCAAAGCGGCGGATTACGCCAACGCTAATCCGCCCTACAGAGCCGGCATGCACCGCTCAGAACAGCGGCGGAATCTGCGCGACTTTCAGCGGACCCAGGAACACCGCGCCGTCGGCGAAGCGCAGCGGAAAGCTGCGCGCCTTCTTGCCCTCGAGCGTCGCCTCGGTGCCGAGCGAATTGATGCCGGCGGAGATGCCGGCATTGGCGTTCTGCTTGATCACCTTGCCGAGGCCTGGAATCGCGCGGTCCAGCGCGCCGAAAAGATTGCTGATGTCCTGGCTCTTCACGCCCGGCGCGACACGATCGAGGGTCGACTGCGGCACGCCGTCGTCCAGCATCTTGTCGATGCCGAGCGCGGGGATCACGCGCTCGAGGCCGGCGACCGTCATCTGCAACTCGCCCTCGATGCGGCCTTGCGCGTTGAGGCGGAGCGTGCCGGCCGCGACCGACAGCACGTCACCCTGCTCGATCCGCGATTGCTGGATCTCGACGCTGCCGCCGGCGGCCTGAATCTCGCGGAAGCGATCCGGCCACGGCTTCGGCGAGAAATCCTTCAACCCGTTGAGCCGCGCATGGATGTCGGCGTTGAACGGCTGGGTGAGCAGCGGATGCACCTCCTGCAAGGTGCCGCCATTGATCTGCAACACGGTCTCGATCGCGGGATTGTCCGGCGCCGAGCCCTCGACCTGCCGGCCATGCAGCTCGATGTGATTGACGCGCATCAGCGGCGTCGGCGCGGGACCGCCGGTGCGGTCGATGGCGAGATCGTCGAACACCAGCGAGGCGCGCTGCGGCACCGCCGGCAGGCCGACCACGCTGCTGCGGCCGAGGCGCCAATTCACCGACAACGTCGGCTGCGCGTTGCGCTCGGCGATCGTGGCCGGGCCCTTGAACTCCGCGATCACGAGCTTGGGATCATAGATCTGCGCCACGACCAGGATCTCGGCGAGCCGCGCCACGAACGACATCTGCGGCGAGGCCGTCTGCGACACCAGCATCACGCTGGGCTGCTCGCAGCGGATCTCGAGCCGGAACGGGTAACCCGCCACCGAGCGATTGGCGCAATCATAGACCCGGCCGGCCTTCGCCTCCTGTGCGCGCCAGGCATCGGCCTGGACGCCTACCTGCGAGGCGGCGAAGAACCAGAAACCGCTCCACAGCACTGCGGCAATCAGGACCGCGACAGGGACGGCATAGAGGCCGAAGCGCGAGCGGCGGCGGGGAGCGGAGGTCAAATCGGACATGCGGCGTCCTTTGAAGCGCGAATTTGTCAAAATCGAAGCGGCGGCAAAACTTGAGCAACCGTAAGCCTTGAGCAACCATCGGAAACATCACGGAATTTGCTTCGCTTCGACGGCGTGTTCTGCTAGCCCATCAGCGCGATGTCAGCAAATCTCCCCGATCCCGAATCCACCGATAACGACCTCTGGGTGTTCGGCTACGGCTCGCTGATGTGGAAACCGGGCTTCGAATTCCTCGAGCAGGTGCCGGCCCGGCTGATCGGCGAGCATCGCGCGCTCTGCGTCTATTCCTTCGACCATCGCGGCACGCCGGAGAAGCCGGGGCTGGTGCTCGGGCTCGACCGCGGCGGCGCCTGCCGCGGCGTTGCGTTCCGCGTCGCCGCCCGCCTGCGCCACGACACCATCGCTTATTTGCGGGCGCGCGAGCAGACCACCCATGTCTATCGCGAGGTGATGCGCTCGGTGTGGCTGGAGAACGAGGCGCGGCAGCGTGTCTCGGCACTGGCCTATGTGGTCGATCGCGGCCATGTGCAATATGCCGGCCGGCTGTCGCTGACGGAACAGCTGCGCTTCGTGCAGCAGGGCCACGGCCGCTCGGGCAACAACCGCGACTATGTGCTCTCGACCGTGGCCTCGATCGAGAAGCAGGGATTTCGCGACGCGCAACTGCATCAGCTCGCGGCGATGCTGCACGCCGCCGGCACGCAGCATCGGGATGCGCACGCGGCGGACGGGCTCGATCCAGCCTGAGCGCGCTGTTGGCGCTGATCCCGTGGGTTGAGGAACCGGGTTGTTGAAGTTTCGCCACGGCGCGAACAACATTGTGGTCTCAATTTCCGGTCGCTGGAATGGAACGACCGGAATGCGCCTCTCATTGCCCAAGCTCGCCGCGATCGGCCTGCTGTTGCTGCTCAACACGCCATCCTATGCCGGTCTGAGAGAGGATGGCGCGGCCTGCGACGCCAAGGATTCGCCCCCGGAGCTCGCGATCCCTGCCTGCACGCGGCTGATCGCGGTCAATCCCAGGGGACGTGACCTCGCCATCACCTATTACAACCGTGCGCTCGCCTGGCATAACAAGGGCGATCTGGAAAAGGCCAAGTCGGATTACGATCAGTCGATCGCGATCAATCCGGCGTTTGCGCCGTCCTATGGCCAGCGCGCCAAGGTCTTCCTGCAAACCCAGGACTACGACCGCGCGCTGAGCGACTTCGATCAAGCGATTCGGCTGAAGCCCGCCGGTCCGTTCAGCGCCGGCTGGTTCAACAATCGCGCGGAGGTGTCCGTCGCAACCGGCGACTATGATCGCGCGCTGGCCGATTACGGCAAATCAATCGAGCTCGATCCCAACTCGTGGTACGCCTATGTCAATCGGGCGCTGGTGTACGATTTCCGCGGCAAGGACCGGCTCGCGGCGCTGCATTGCCAGAATGCGATCAAGGTCGCGCCGCGCGCAGGCGGCCCCTATTTTTGCCGGGCCGTCATCGAGGTCGGCGCCGGCGACATCGACAATGCCTCGCGCGACATCGAGCGCGCGATCACCATTCAGGGCGACCAGGCTGCGTTCTACTCGCTGCGCGGCCTGACGCTGGCCAGCAAGGGCGAGCTCGATCAGGCCATCCGCGACTACGACCACGCCACGCAGCTCGATGCGCAGGGCGCGCTGAACTACGCACGGCGGGGGCTCGCCGACGAGAAGAAGGGCGATGTCGACGGTGCGCGCGTCGACTTCCGGCACGCACTCGACGTCCTCGGTCTCGATCAGCTCGACCGCACGCAGGGCCAGCGTGTCGCCAGGGACGGCCTGCAACGGCTCGACAAGGTGGCCGCCACCGACAAGAGCGTGATCGCGGATCACGCCGCGGCCAAGCCGGTTCCTGCGCTCACGGCCGCAGTGCCGGTTGCGCCGGTCGGCGCGGGCCAGAAGCCGGCGACGACGGAGCGGCGCGTCGCCCTGGTCGTGGGTAACTCGAAATACCGCTCGGTGCCGGTGCTGCCGAACCCCGGCCAGGATGCGGCAGCGATCGCAGATACACTGCGCGCCGTGGGCTTCCAGGACGTCCGTCTCGTCACCGACGCCACGCGCGACAGCCTGGTCGAGGCCCTCAAATCATTCGCCAGCGCCGCCGACGGCGCCGACTGGGCCGTGATCTACTATGCCGGCCACGGCATGGAGATGGCGGGCGAGAACTATCTGGTGCCGGTCGACGCCAAGCTCGCCACCGACCGCGACGTACCGTTCGAGGCGGTCGCGCTGACCCAGGTGATGGGCGCCACCGAAGGGGCGCGCAAGCTGCATCTCGTCATTCTCGACGCCTGCCGCGACAATCCGTTCGCCAACCAGATCAAGCGCACCGTCGCGTCGCGGTCCATCGGACGGGGCCTGGCTCAGGTCGAGCCCGACAGCGGCACGCTGGTGGTCTACGCCGCCAAGCACGGCCAGGTCGCGCTCGACGGCGACGGTGCTCACAGCCCGTTCGTGACCGCCCTGATCAAGCGCATGCAGACGCCGCGGATCGAGATCCGCAAGCTGTTCGACCTCGTGCGCGACGACGTCATGGCCGCGACCGATCGCCGGCAGCAGCCCTTCAGCTATGGCTCGGTGCCGGGAAGCGAAGATTTCTACTTCGTCGGCGCGAGCCAGAACGCGGCGAAATAGGCTGGATGCAATGACCACCGGGATATCCAGATTGCGCAGCGACGACCCGCTCGCCGCGGAGCTGACCGCGGCGATCAAGGGCGGTGAGGCTGAGCGCTTGCGCGCGCTGCTCGCCGCGCATCCCGAGCTGGCGCGCTGCGTGGTCGAGGATGCGAAGGGCGGCGGACGGACGCCGCTGCATCTGTTGGCCGACTGGCCGGGCCACAATCCCAACGCGGCCGCGGTCGTGCAGATCCTCACTGCTGCCGGCGCCGCTCTCGATGCACCGGCGGTCGCGATGTGGCATCGCGAAACGCCGCTGCACTGGGCCGCCAGCAGCGACGATGTGGCGCTGATCGACGCGCTGCTCGATGCCGGCGCCGATCTCGAGCATGAGGGATCGTCGATCGATGGTGCCTCGCCGCTGTCGTCGGCGGTCGGCTACGGCCAATGGGCGGCGGCACGGCGGCTGGTCGATCGCGGCGCGCGGACACAGCTGTGGCACGAGGCGGCGCTCGGCATGCTGCCGGAGATCACCCGCCGGCTCGCGGCTGCGGCGCTGCCGGCCGATCAGCTTTCAGGACCATTCTGGAACGCCTGCCATGGCGGGCAACTCGCCGCGGCGGAGGTTCTGCTCGCGCACGGCGCCGATCTCAACTGGCCCGCGCCCTGGTCGGGACAAACCCCGCTCGACATCGCCGAACAGGCGGAGTGTCGCGAGGTCGTGGCCTGGCTGCTCGAACGCGGCGCCATGCGCGCAAGCAAGAATACCGCGGGCTGAGCGACCCGGAGGGATTGCGCCGCAAATCTGATCCGGCCTTTGTCGCGACCCTGCAAATCGCGGCGGAGGTGTGGCAGCGCGCCGTGACATTTGGGCTTTTGCATCGCGACGCGGACGGATAGAAGCTGATCCGCAAATGCCGTCGCTGATGTCATGAACCTCTCCGCCCCCTTTGTCCGCCGGCCGGTCGGCACCACGCTGCTGTCGATTGGACTGGTGGTGGCGGGCATCATTGCGTTCTTCAAGCTGCCGGTATCGCCGCTGCCCGACATCGACATCCCGACCATCATGGTACAGGCAACTTTGCCCGGCGCCAGCCCGGCCGACGTCGCCGCCACGGTGGCGAGCCCGCTGGAGCGGCATCTCGGCCAGATCGCCAGCGTGACCGAGATGACGTCGCAGTCGTCGCTCGGCTCGGCCGTCATCGTGCTGCAATTCGACATCGACCGCGACATCAATGGCGCCGCGCGCGACGTGCAGGCCGCGATCAACGCGGCGCGCGCCGACCTGCCAACCAATTTGCGCGCCAATCCGACCTACCGCAAATTCAACCCGGCCTCGGCGCCGATCCTGATCTACACCTTGACCTCGGATACGCTGACCCCGGCCGAGCTCTATGACGCCGCCTCGACCGTGCTGGCGCAGAAGCTGTCGCAGGTCGAAGGCGTCGGCCAGGTCTCGGTCGGCGGCGGTTCGCTGCCCGCGGTGCGGGTCGAGCTGATCCCGCCGGCGCTCAACAAATACGGCATCGGGCTCGAAGACGTCCGCGCCGCGCTGTCGAGCGCCAACGCGCACAGCCCGAAGGGCGGCATCGACGTCGGCGGCCAACGCTACCAGATCTACGCCAACGACCAGGCGCGCAAGGCGGCCGACTACAAGTCGCTGGTGGTCGCCTACCGCAATGGCGGGCCGGTGCGGCTGACCGATGTCGGCGACGTCATCGATTCCGTGGAAAATGTCCGCACCCTCGGCCTTGCCGACGGCAAACCAGCGATCGTGATGATCGTGTACCGGCAGCCCGGCGCCAACATCATCAAGATGGTCGACAAGGTGATGGGGCTGATGCCGCAGCTCAAGGCCTCGGTATCGCCGGCGATCGACATCAATCTGGCAATGGACCGCTCGAAGACGATTCGCGCCTCGCTGCACGACGTCGAGATCACGCTTTTGATCGCGGTCGCGCTGGTGATCCTGGTGGTGTTTGCATTCCTGCGCAATGCCCGCGCCACGGTGGTGCCGGTGGTGGCGGTCGGGGTGTCGCTGATCGCGACCTTCGCGGTGATGTACCTGCTCGGCTACAGCCTCGACATCTTCTCGCTGATGGCGCTGACGGTGGCGACCGGGTTCGTGGTCGACGACGCCATCGTGGTGCTGGAAAACATCACCCGCCACATGGATGCCGGAATGTCGCGGCTGGAGGCGACGCTGCTCGGCACCCGCGAGGTCGGCTTCACCGTGCTGTCGATGAGCGTATCGCTGGTCGCGGTATTCGTGCCGATCCTGTTCATGGGCAGCCTGGTCGGCCGCCTGTTCCGTGAATTCGCCATGACCATCACGATTGCGATCGTGATCTCGCTGGTGGTCTCGCTGACCACGACGCCGATGATGTGCGCGGTGGTGCTGCGCAAGGAGGAGGCCGGCCAGCCGCACGGCCTGATCTACCGGATCAGCGAGCGCGCCTTCGAGCTGATGCTGAGCGGCTACCGCGCGACGCTCGGCGTCGCGCTGCGCCATCCGCTGCTGGTGATGCTGATCCTCGCCTCAACGCTGTATCTGAACTTCCATCTCTACGCGGTGGTGCCGAAGGGCTTCGTGCCGCAGCAGGACACCGGGCTGCTGGTCGGCTCGATCCAGGCCGACCAGAGCACCTCGTTCCAGCTGATGCAGCGGAAGCTGACCCAGTTCATCGACATCGTGAAGTCGGATCCGGCGGTCGATACCGCGGTCGGCTTCACCGGCGGCGGAGGGGTCGGCCCCGGCGGCACCAACACCGGCACGGTGTTCGCCTCGCTGAAGCCGATGAACGAGCGCAGGCTACGCGCCGACAAGGTGATCGAGCGGCTGCGCGAGCCGCTCGCCAAGGTGGCCGGCGCCACCCTGTTCCTGCAATCGGTCGGCGATCTCGGCGCCGGCGGCCGCTCCGGCAACGCGGCCTATCAGTACACGCTGAAGGGCTCGACCTCCCAGGAGCTCAACGAATGGACGCCGAAGCTGGTCGCGGCGCTGCAAAAGGAGCCGACGCTCGCCGACGTCAACAGCGACCAGCAGAACAAGGCGCTGCAGGCCAACGTGGTCATCGACCGCGATGCCGCCTACCGGCTCGGCCTCAACATAGCTCAACTCGACAACACGCTGTATGACGCGTTCGGGCAGCGCCAGGTCTCGACCATCTTCGTCGCCCGCAACCAATATCACGTCATCATGGAGGTCGCGCCGCGCTTCTCGCAAGATCCGCAGACCCTGAAGGACGTCTACATCTCGAGCTCGGGCGTTTCGGCGACCGGCACGCAGTCGAGCAACGCGGTGGCCGGAACGGTCTCCTCGTCGGCGCAGAAGAGCTCGGTCAGCTCGGTCGCCGCCAATGTGGTGCGCAACCAGGCGACCAACTCGATCGGCGCCACCGGCAGGGGCGTCGCCTCGACAGGCAGCGCGGTCTCGACCAGCGCGGCGACCATGATCCCGCTGTCGACGGTTGCCCGCTTCGAGCACGGCGAGACGCCGCTTTCCGTCAACCACCAGGATCTCCTGGTCGCCAGCACCATCTCGTTCAATCTGCCGCCGGGCGTCTCGCTGAGCACGGCAACCACCACGATCGAGAATGCGATGCACGCGATCAACATGCCGGCGGGCATCAGCGGCGGGTTTGCCGGCTCCGCAAAAATCTTCCAGCAGGCTCTCGCCAACGAGCTGTTCCTGATCCTGGCTGCGCTGGCGACGATCTACATCTCGCTCGGCATGCTCTATGAGAGCTACATCCACCCGCTGACCATCCTCTCCACCCTGCCCTCGGCCGGCGTCGGCGCGGTAGCGGCGCTGATGCTGTCGCACACCGAATTCGACCTGATCGGCGCCATCGGCGTGATCCTGCTGGTCGGCATCGTGAAAAAGAACGCCATCATGATGATCGACTTCGCGCTCGACGCCGAGCGCCAGCGCCAGCTGTCGTCGCGCGATGCGATCTACGAGGCCTGCCTGATGCGCTTCCGTCCGATCATGATGACGACACTCGCCGCGCTGTTCGGCGCGGTGCCGCTGATGATCGGCCTCGGCGAAGGCAGTGAGTTGCGTCAGCCGCTCGGCATCGCGATTTTCGGCGGATTGATCCTGAGCCAGATCCTGACGCTCTACACCACGCCGGTGGTCTATCTCTATCTCGACCGCGCGCGGCTCTGGAGCCAGCGCCGCCGCGCCGCGCGGCGCGCGAGGCGAGCCGCGGCGTCAAGCGCCTCCTGACCAGCCGCGGCCGACAGCGCGTCGGCCGGCGCCCTCGGCAATCCTGGCTCAACCCTTGTATGCCCCCTGCACGCGGCTTCGTTATGACGGCGTCGCGCAAGGCATGATAGCGTTTGGCAAACCCCGGGAGGATGTCATGAAGACCTATCAGCTCTACATCAACGGCCAGTATGTCGATCCCGCCAATGGCGAGTGGTTCGAATCGATCGATCCCTATCGCGGCGAGGCCTGGGCGAGGATTCCCCGCGGCACTGCCGCCGATGCCGACAAGGCCGTGAAGGCCGCCAACGAGGCGATGTGGAACGGACCATGGGCCAAGATGACGGCGTCAGCGCGCGGCAAGGCGATGCGCAAGCTCGGCGACCTCGTTGCCGCCAATGCCGAGCGCCTCGCCGAGATCGAGGTGCGCGACAACGGCAAGCTGATGGCCGAGATGCTGGGCCAGTTGCGCTACCATCCGGAATGGTGGTGGTATTTCGGCGGCCTCGTCGACAAGCTCGAGGGCGGACTGGTGCCGATCGACAAGGCCGAGACCTTTGCCTACACCACGCATGAGCCGGTCGGCGTCGTCGCGGCGCTGACCGCCTGGAATTCGCCGCTGTTGTTCGTGGCTTGGAAATGCGCCGCAGCCCTCGCCGCAGGCTGCGCCGTGGTCGTGAAGCCGTCTGAATTTACGTCCGCCAGCACGCTGGAATTCGCCGCGCTCACCAAGGAGGCCGGGATTCCCGACGGCATCTTCAACGTGGTGACCGGCTTCGGCCCCGAAGCCGGCTCCGCGCTGATCTCCCATCCCGGCGTCGCCAAGATCACCTTCACCGGATCGGATACCACCGGCGCCAAGGTCTACGAGACCGCGGCCAAGAGTCTGAAGCGCGTCTCGCTCGAGCTCGGCGGCAAATCGCCGAACATCGTGTTCGAGGATGCCGACCTCACCGCGGCCGCCGCCGGCGCGATCTCCGGCATCTTCGCCGCCACCGGGCAGACCTGCATCGCCGGGTCGCGCCTGCTGGTGCAGAGCTCGATCAAGGAGAAATTCGTCGCGCGCGTGCTGGAGCTGGCGAAATCCGCCAAGATCGGCGACCCGATGCAGGCCGACACCAATGTCGGGCCGATCACGACTCCCGCGCAATACAAGAAGGTGCTCGACTACATCGACATCGCGAAAGCCGAGGGCGCCCGCTGCCTGCTCGGCGGGAAGCCTGCCTCCGGCGACGGCATCAAGGGCGGGCAATTCGTCGAGCCGACCATCTTCACCGATGTCGACAATTCGATGCGGATCGCGCGCGAGGAGGTGTTCGGACCGGTGCTGTCGATCATCTCGTTCGACACCGAGGAGGACGCGATCCGGATCGCCAACGACACCATCTACGGCCTCGCCGCCGGCATCTGGACCAAGGACCTCGCGCGCGCCATCCGCGTACCGAAGCAGCTCCGCGCCGGCACCGTGTGGGTCAACACCTACCGTGCCATCAGCTACATGATGCCGTTCGGCGGCATGAAGTTCTCCGGCGTCGGCCGCGAGAGCGGCATCGACGCGGTTCGCGAATATCAGGAGACCAAGAGCGTGTGGATCTCGACCGCGACCGACGTGCCGGCTAATCCGTTCGTGATGCGGTAATGGCCCGCGGTGGCCTGGCTGCAAACTCGCCAAGGCACCGCGTCACATGACTGGACTTGCCGTCGCGCACCGCGCGGCGGCTCTGCGCCGAAGCGTTCCGGCCAGCATGACGAACGACGAGAGCATGAGGATCAGGGCGCTGAACAGAAACGTGGCCTGATAGCCGCTGCTATCGAACAGAACGCCACCACCCGCCGCACCCGCGGTGATCGCCAGCTGAATCACCGCCACCATCAGGCCGCCGCCCGCCTCCGCGTCATCGGGTAACGCCTCGCTGAGCCAGGTCCACCAGCCGACCGGGGCGGCCGTGCCGATAAAGCCCCACAGGAACATCAGCGTCACCGTCGCGCCGAGCGAGGTACCAAATGCCGTCAGTGCGATGGCGATCAAGGCCATCGCGAGCGGGATCAACATGAGGGACGTGTGGAGACGTTCGCGGATCACGAGGCCGATCAGCGACGTGCCGATCAGACCCGCGACGCCCATCACGAGCAACAGCGCCGAAATGGTCGTGACGTCGACGCGTGTCACGGTTTCGAGGAACGGCCGCAGATAGGTGAACAGCGCGAACTGGCCGAGGAAGAACAGGGCCGCCGCGAGCATGCCGTAGGGAACGCCGGGCCGGCGCAGGACCTTGAACGCGGCCGCCGCGCTCGCCCGCTCTTGGCTCGGCATTCTGGGAAGCGTGATGAACTGCCAGAGCAGGGTCAGCGCCGCGATCGGCACGACGCAGAAGAATGCGCCGCGCCAACCGATATACTGACCGAGAAAGCTGCCAAGCGGCGCCGCAATCGTGGTCGCGAGGGCATTGCCGCCATTGAGCACCGCCAGCGCGCGCGGCAGATCCTTGGCCGGCACGATGCGGATCATCGTTGCGGCGGACATCGACCAGAAACCGCCGACGACCATGCCGACGAGCGCGCGCCCCGCCATGAAGACCGCGAAAGTGGGCGCGAACGCCACAACGACACCGGAGATCAGCATGACACCGGTCAGCCACAGCAGCACAGTGCGCCGATCGACACCGCGCGTCGCCGTCGAGATGAAGAGACTGGTCAGGATGGCCAAGAAACCGGACACGGAGATGGCCTGCCCGGCCTGCCCCTCGGTCAACTCAAGGCCTCTGGCGATCGGCGTGAGCAGGCTCACCGGCATCCACTCGGTTGCGACGAGGGTCGAGGCGCACAAAGTGAGCGCAAAGACCGCGCTCCATGCGGCCATTGGCTGCGTTGTCTTTTGATCGATCGTGGCGTCCATAGAGCATCCATGTGCAGAGAAGCGCCCAAGCCGGCGCTGTTCACGGCAACATTTAGAGCCCGGCACAGCGTTCGATTAGCCGCTATAATTTGCTTGCATTAATCGATGCCAGCCATGAATACTGCGGCCCATGGCAAGCCAGGATTTCAACGATCTATTGGCCTTCGTGGCGGTCGCCCGCGAGCGCAGTTTCACCAGAGCCGCGGCGAAATTGGGCGTCGTGCAGTCGACGCTCAGCCATACGATCAAGCGCCTCGAAATGCAGATGGGCCTGCGACTGCTGACGCGCACGACGCGCAGCGTCGGCCTGACCGAGGCAGGCGAACGTCTTCAGCAATTGCTTGCACCGCGGATCGAGGAGATCGAGCGCGACATCGCGGCGCTGATGTCCCTGCGCGACACGCCGTCAGGCAGCATCCGGATCACGCTCTCGGAGCATGCGCTGGAAACGGTGGTCTGGCCCAGGCTGGCGCCCGTCCTGGCGAAGTATCCCGACGTCAAGGTCGAGTTCAGCCTCGACATCGGGTTCCGCAACATCGTCAAGGACGGCTTCGATGCCGGAATCCGCCTCGGCGAGAGCGTGGAAAAGGACATGATCGCGGTGCGCATCGGCCCCGACTGGCGGCTGGTCGCGGTCGCTTCGCCCGCCTATCTGAAGCAGCATCCCAGACCCCGGCATCCGCAAGACCTGATACGGCACGCCTGCATCAAGCGGCGTCTCGCGGCCGGCGGTCACTATGTGTGGGAGTTCGCCAGGAATGGCGCAGAGCTTCGGGTGCGCGTCGAGGGCCAGCTGACCTTCAATGATTCCGGCGCCATGATCGATGCCGCCGTGAAGGGCTTCGGCATCGCCTATGTTCCTGAAGACATGGTCGCGCAGCGCATCCGGTCCGGCGAGTTGATTGTCGTGCTCGACGACTGGTCGCCGCAATTCGACGGCTATTATATCTACTACCCCACGTCGCGGCAGAACTCGGCCGCGTTCAAGGTGATCGTCGACGCGCTACGCTATCATGAAGCAAGGCAGAAGAAGCGCGGCTAGCACCATCAACCGCTCGATGCGGTCTTGCAGCAAAACTCTTCCGGCATCGGTGGTGAGAGCGGCAACGACGCGGTCGGCGGGTATAGAAGACCAGGGGTGATTCGATTTAACCACTGCGAGCATGTCCGCCAACTGGCAGGCGTCACGGCGCGACCAGCGAGAGGGCAAGCAACGACAGGACCAGGGCTGGAGTCATCACACAGATGCCCAGCCGCAAAAAGCGGAGGGCGCTGACGTGTTCGCCCTCACGGCGCAGCGCGATCAACCATAGAATGGTGGCGAGGGAGCCGGTCACCGACAGATTGGGTCCGAGATCGACACCGATGAGAACGGCGCCGGTGATATGAGGCGACGACTGCGCGGTGTGCGTTGTCGTCGCGGCGATCAGCCCCATCGGCAAATTGTTGATGAGGTTCGAGGCAAATGCCGTGATGATGCCGGCGCCCCACGCCGTTGCGTGCGGCGAAGCTGCCGTGGCCCGCTTCAACACTTCGGCAAGCGCCGGCAGCACGCCGGTGTGGTTGAGGCCTTCGACCAGAATGAACAGCCCGGCGACGAGCGGCAACACCGACCACGACACATCGCGCACCACTGCCGCCAGCGATGTTTGGCCAAGCATCAGCACGGTTGCGGTTACCACAGCGCCGCAGGCAAATGTCGGCAGACCGAGATCGGCGCCGAACGCCGATGCGGCGAGGAGAACGACCGCCGTTACGCCGATGCCGAAAGCCACGATCGCCGCGTTTCGCGTCAGGACGACAGGCTCGGCGCCGCTGCTTTCCACGCCGCCGCGCAGATCTTCGCGTTGCGTGAAGCGGAGCATGACGAAGGTCGCCGCGATCGCCGCCACCGACGGCAGCGAGAAGTATCGCAGCCATTCCATCAGCGTCGGCATCCGCTCGCCGAACAATACGAGATTCGCCGGGTTCGAGATCGGCAGCACGAAGCTGGCGGCGTTGGCGATGAAGGCGCAGACGAACAGATACGGCAGCGGCTCGACTTTCGCGGCGCGCGTCGCAGCATAGACTGCCGGCGTCAGCACGACCGCAGTCGCGTCATTCGACAGGAAGATGGTCACCAGCGTGCCGACGGCATAGACGATTGCAAATAGCCGCGATGCCGATTTGCGGGAATGCTTGACGGCCTGCTCGGCGAGCCAGTCGAACAGGCCTTCCTTTCGTGCGACCTCCGCGAGCAGCATCATTCCGATCAGGAAGAAGTAGACGTCGACGCCCTTGCCCGCGGCCATCACCGCGTCACGCCACGGCAGAAGATCGAACGCGACCAGGAGCACGGCGCCGGTCACGGCCCAGATGTATTCCGGCAGATTCCATGGGCGCGCAATCACGCCAAAGGTTGCCAGGCCGGCAATGCCCCAGGTCGCAGCGTGGCTATCGAACATCAGGCGACACCTGCGGCTGCGGGACCTGTTCCTGGAGCTGTACGCTCGGGCTTCGCTGCGCAAGCCGGCTTGAGCAGCGGGGCGAAGACGAGCCACAGTACCACCGACACCAGCGCGAAGGCGCCGAGAACGAGAAACATCGCGCCGTAGCCGAGTTCCTGCGCAATCCATCCCCCAATCGCCGGGCTCAGCGAGGCTCCGATGCCCTGAACCGTCATGACCGCACCCTGACCGGCATTGATGCGACCGGTGCCATCGAGAATCCGCGCCACCAGGCCCGGCACCGCCACGCTTTGCAGTCCGGCACCGACGCCATCGAGAATCTGGACCGGATAGACGCCCCACCGGTTGAGCAGCCACGCCGCGATGACGCCGCGGATTGGCAAGGCAACGAAAGACACGAGCAGCACCAGCCAGTAGCCCTCCTTCTCCGCCATGCGCATCGCGACGAGCGCGGTCAGGATCATGGTGCCTTGGGCGACCACGATGGTCATCGCGACGAAGCTCGCCGGATCGGCCTGCTTGCCGGCAACGACGGCGAGGCCGTAGAGCGGCAACATCGCCGCATTGCCAAGATGAAAGAAAAGCAGGGCCGCGGCAAGGATCAGCAATGGCCTTGTCTCGACCAGAACCCGCAATCCGCTTGCGCGCTTGTCATCATTGGCCTCGTGCGACAATCCACGAGCCGCGTCGTCGTCGATGGAACTGCTCGGAATCATCAGCACCGATACGATCGAAAGCGCACCGAACAACGCGGCAAGCCAGAACACCGCCGTGAAGCCGTACAACCAGCCGACCAGGCCGGAGAGCCCTGCGCCGACCATGTTGCCGGCGTGGTTGAAGGCCTGATTGCGGCCGTTCTGCCGGTTGAAGCCAGCCTGCTGTACGATGCCAAGCGTGATGCCGGCGACCGCGGGTCCGATCGCCGCCCCCGCGATCGCGGTCGCGACCTGGGACGCCGCCACGAGCCAGAATTCCTGCGACAGCAGCACGATCCCCGACGCCACGACGGTGCAGATACCGGGAACGATCACGAAAAGCTTCTTGCGACGTGTTGCATCGATCAGGGCTCCGGCCGGTGTCGTCATCACCATGCCGGCGATGCCACCGGTCGTCATCACCGTCCCGATCCAGCCGCTCTGCCAGCCATGCGCAAGCAGAAACACGCCCAGAAACGGGCCGATACCGGCCTGCATGTCCGCCATGAAGAAGTTCAGCGCAAGCAGCGGGCGAAGCGCTTGGTCTCGGCCTGAATTCCCTGTGGTCACTGGCGATCTTCCTTAGAAGTGCGAAAGGCCGATCTGTCTGCCCCCGCCTGGACTGCAAATGCGGCCGAAGCCAGCTCTGTTCCGGCTTCGGCCTCCCGTTCGGCATCGATCCGCGTTGGTCGAAGCCGAAGCCGTCAGGGGGCTTCGTGGTCAACGTCGACCAGACGGGTCTTCCGGATTCGCCCGCCCAATTCCACATGCAGTTCGTAGTCCTGACCGTTTCGCCGGCCCAGAATTTCGAAATGCTTGGGCTTGCGACGTGGTGTGCCCGTCGGCTCGAACCCGGCAGCGCGCGCGGCCTCGATGGCCGCCGCGGGATCGGCAGGTGGATGATGGTCGTGGCCGTGCTTCTTCTTGTGCGCGATCGTCACGCTGTCGCCACCGCAGGCGAAGCGGGTGACCTTGAGCTCGGAAGGCTTTTGTTCGCCTTCCAGTTCCACGTCGGCTCCAATCCGGAGCCTGACGGCTTCGGCTCCATGCGGCGTGAGATCGGCGAGCACCGCGCCCTTCGCGGTCTGCACCACGAACCGGTGCGCGAACACATGCACGATCTTGCCGAACAATTTGATCCGTTCCTCTGACATTCCAAGTCTCCTGATTGCAGGCTGTGCTCAGTCGTTCACGGCGCACTTGGCGGCGGGGGCGGAGGCGGGGCAT
>NZ_DDOP01000105.1:0-5841 GCF_002341725.1 Bradyrhizobium sp. UBA2491 | reverse complement strand
CGCAAGGGGGGAGGGAGCCCAACCGGCGTGCTCACCTCACGACGATGTTGAAGGAATTGACGTCAGTGAGGGACGCTCCACTGGGCAGGCTCCCTCCCCCCTTGCGGGGGAGGGTTGGGGAGAGGGGCACCACGGGCAAGATCGCAGTGAGATTCCACACACGCACAACAACCCGCCTCCTCCCACGCTGACCGACGTCGTCACCACGCTGCGTACGCTCGGCAAGGCCGAGCTGCCGGCGCAGCTGGCGCGCTGGCTGGACGAGCTCGACGAGACCGGACGCTGGGCGCTGCTGAAGCTCGTCACCGGTGCGATGCGGATCGGGATCTCGGCGCGGCTGGCGAAGACCGCGGCGGCAGCGCTCGGCGACAAGGACCCGCATGAGATCGAGCTGATGTGGCCGGGCCTGTCGCCACCCTATCTCGACCTGTTCGCCTGGCTCGAAGGCCGCGGCAACAAACCGGTCAACAGCGACCCGACGCCGTTCCGCCCGGTGATGCTGGCGCATGCGATCGAGGATACCGACTTCGCCAATCTCGACGCCGCCGATTTCAGCGCCGAATGGAAGTGGGACGGCATCCGCGTCCAGGCCGTCGCCGGCCGCGATACACGCGGCCACATCCAGGCGCGGCTCTATTCGCGCACCGGCGAGGACATCACCGGCAGCTTCCCCGACCTGGTGCCCTCGCTGCATCTGCCCGGCGCGATCGACGGCGAATTGCTGGTGCTGCGCGACGGCCGCGTGCAGACCTTCAACGTCCTGCAACAGCGGCTGAACCGCAAAGTCGTCTCGCCGAAACTGATCAAGGAATTCCCGATCCATCTGCGCGCCTACGACCTGCTCGGCGACGATGAGAACGATCTGCGCGAGCTGCCGTTCACCGAGCGGCGTGCGCATCTCGAAGCCTTCGTCGCCAAGCTCGGCGATCCGCGCATCGACCTGTCGCCGACCGTCCCGTTCGCGAGCTGGGAAGACCTCGCCGCCGCGCGCGCCGATCCCAGGAGCGCGGGCGCCGGCGACGATGCCGACGCGGTCGAAGGCGTGATGCTGAAGCGGCGCGACGCGCCCTACCTGCCGGGGCGGCCGAAAGGCCCGTGGTGGAAATGGAAGCGCGATCCGCACATCATCGATGCGGTGCTGATGTATGCCCAGCGCGGCCACGGCAAGCGCTCGTCCTATTACTCCGACTACACCTTCGGGGTCTGGACCCGCGGCGATGCCGGCGATGAGCTGGTGCCGGTCGGCAAGGCCTATTTCGGCTTCACCGACGAGGAGCTGTTGCAGATCGATCGCTTCGTCCGCCGCAACACCACCGAGAAGTTCGGTCCGGTGCGCCACGTCGTGCACGAGCCGGATCTGGGGCTGGTGCTGGAAGTCGCCTTCGAGGGCTTGCAGCGCTCGCCGCGGCACAAATCCGGCGTCGCGATGCGCTTTCCCCGGATCAGCCGGCTGCGCTGGGACAAGCCGCCGCGTGAGGCCGACCGGCTGGAGACGCTTGAACGGATGTTAATCTCCATGACAGGAAGTTAAACCCGCAAGCGACATGGCAACCATTGATCGCCGCTCACGGATTTCCCATGTGCTCCGCCGTGACCTATAATGCGCGGACGATTCCGCCAGGAGATACAGATGCCGAACGACGTCAGGGACTTGCCGGCCGGTGGCCAGAGCGACGGCCTGTACCGCTTTCTCGGCGGCTCGCCGCTCTCGGTGGCGTTCCGGCTGATCCTGCTCTCGATCCTGGTCGGCGTCGTGCTCGCCGCGATCGGCCTCGACCCCTGGAATATCCTCAATAGCGTCCGCAGGCTGTTCCAGACGATCTGGGACTTCGGCTTCGATGCGATCAACTGGGCCTGGCGCTACTTCCTGCTCGGCGCCGTGATCGTGATCCCGATCTGGCTGTTGTCGCGGCTGTTCGGCGCGCCGCGCGGCCGCTAGTCCGAAGGAAAGCCCGCAGCCGATGCAATTGCGATTTGTCGGCTGCGGCGATGCGTTCGGCTCCGGTGGCCGTTTCAACACCTGTTTCCACCTCAATGGTAACAGCACCAATCTCCTGATCGATTGCGGCGCCTCGTCGCTGCCGGCGATGAAGCGGCTCGAGATCGACCGCGACGCGATCGACCTGATCCTGATCACGCATTTCCATGGCGATCATTTTGCCGGATTGCCGTTCTTCCTGCTCGACGCACAGTTCACCCGCCGCAGCCGACCGCTGGTGATCGCCGGACCGCAGGGGATCGAGACGAAATTGCCAGAGGTGATGGAGGTGATGTTCGAGCACTCCTCCAGGACCAGACAGCGCTTCGATCTCTCCGTCGTCACGCTCGCCCCGCAGGAGCGACGCTGCTTCGGCGAGGTGACCGTAACACCTTATCCGGTGGTGCATGGCGAATCCGGCGGGCCGTTTCTGGCCTATCGCATCGAGGCGGAAGGCCGCGTCATCAGCTACAGCGCCGACACCGAATGGACCGACGCGCTGATCCCGGCCGCGCGGGACGCCGATCTCTTCATCGCCGAGGCCTATACCTACGACAGGATGGTCAAGAACCATCTCAGTCTGAAAACGCTGGAAGCGCATTTGCCCGAGATCAACGCCCGGCGCGTGGTGCTGACGCATATGAGCGACGACATGCTGGGCCGCGTCGGCGACCTGCCTTACACGGTTGCGAGCGACGGCATGGTCGTGGTGTTCTGACGGTGCATTTCCGCGTCGGGCGACCCCGCCCCTCGCCACCGCATTGCTCTCAGAACAATTCCCCCATGGTCGCGCGCCGGACGACGCGGTAAAAACCTGGATTGCTCGCAACTCTGGCCATGCACGCGCCCATTCATCAGAAGATCACGACCCGCCAGGTGTTCGCCATCGCCGGACCGGCGATGGTCGCCAATCTGACCACGCCGCTGATCGGCATCGTCTCGACCACTGCGATCGGCCGCCTCGACGATGCCGCGCTGCTCGGCGGGGTGGCGATGGCCTCGGTGATCTTCGATTGCCTGTTCTGGCTGTTCGCCTTCCTGCGCATGAGCACGCTGGCCTTCACCGCGCAGGCGCAAGGCGCCGGCGAACCGCAGGAATACGCCGCGATCCTGGTGCGCGGCTTCATCGTCGCCGGCCTGATCGGAGCGGCGCTGATCGCGCTCCAAGTGCCGCTCGCCGCAATCACGTTCCAACTGATGGGCGGCAGCGAGGGCGTCACGCGCGCGGCCAGGACCTATTTCATGATCCGGATCTGGTCGGCACCGCTGGCGCTCGCCAATTACGTCATCCTGGGCTGGCTGGTCGGGCAGGCGCGCGCCAACCTGGCGCTGGTCCTGCAAATCGTGATCAACCTGATCAGCATGGCCGCGACCGTGCTGCTGGTGCAGGTCTATGGCGCCGGGATCGCGGGTGCTGCGATCGCCGCCGTGCTCGCCGAGACCAGCGGCTTTGCCGCCGGCATCGTGGTGGCGTGGCGGCTCTCGCAAACCGGCTTCGCCGTTCCCGCGGCCACGCTGTTCGACCGCGCCAAGCTGATGCGGATGCTGGCCGTCAACCGCGACATCATGGTGCGCACCGCGGCGCTGATCGTCGTGTTCCTGTTCTTCACCGCCAAGGGCGCACGCGAGGGCGACGTCACGCTGGCGGCGAATTCGGTGCTGAACAACTTCCTGCTGGTCAGCGCCTTCTTCCTCGACGGTCTCGCCAATGCCGCCCAGCAGTTGTGCGGCCGTGCTTTCGGCGCCCGCGACGGACGCGGCTTCGCCGATTCGACCCGGCTGGTTCTGCTGTGGGGCATCGGCTTCGCGCTGGTCGTGTCGGTGCTGTTCGCGCTGTTCGGACCGGCGCTGATCCGTCTGATGACGACCAGCGACGAGGTGCGCCGCTATGCGCGCGACTTCCTGCCGTTCGTGATCCTGGCGCCGCTGCCCGGCGTATTCGCCTTCGGCTTCGACGGCATCTATGTCGGCGCCACCTGGGCGCGCGAGATGCGCAATCTGATGCTGGCCTCGCTCGCGATCTTCCTCGTCACCTGGTGGGCACTCAGCGGCTACGGCAACACCGGCCTGTGGATCGCACTGATCGGCTTCTACGTCGCGCGCGGCGGCCTGCAAGGCCTGCGCTATCCGGCGATGCTGCGGAAGACGTTCAAGTGAACCAGGCGGCGCTCTGCTCCCTCGCCCCGCTCTTGCGGGGAGAGGGTTGAGGTGAGGGGCTATCTCCGCGAAACGGTAAGAGCTGATACGCGGAGGCTCCCCCTCACCCGGATTGCATCTGACGATGCAATCCGACCTCTCCCCGCAGGCGGGGCGAAGTAAGAACATCTACCTCACCGGCCAGTCCTCGGCCGTGATGGTCGCGGCATCGGCGCCGACGATCTCCGACAACGAATCGCGCCCCGTCCGCAGCAAGGTCGAGGACAGGTCGCGCTTGATGTCGTCGACCAGGCCGACGCCCTTGTAGACCAGCGAGGAATAGAGCTGGATCAGGCTGGCACCGGCGCGGATCTTGGTCAGCGCGGCGCCACCGCTATCGATGCCGCCGACGCCGATCAGCGGAAACGCGCCTTCGACGCGGACATAGGTCTCGGCCACCATCCGCGTCGACAACCGGAACAGCGGACGGCCCGACAGGCCGCCCTGCTCCTTGGCGCGGTTCTCCTCGCGCAAGGTCGAGGGACGCGCCAGCGTAGTGTTGGCGACGATCATGCCGTCGACGCGCCGCGAGCGGGCGACGTGCACGACGTCGTCGAGCTCGGCGAGGCTCAGATCCGGCGCGATCTTCAGCAGTACCGGTGAATCGCCAGCGTTCCTGCGCACGCGCTCGCGGGTGTCGATGACCCGCGCCAGCAGATCGTCGAGCGCCGCCGATTGTTGCAGGTTGCGCAGGCCCGGCGTGTTCGGCGAGGACACGTTGACGGTGAAATAGCTCGCGACCGGCGCAAAGGTCTCGATCAGCTTCACATAATCGGCGGTGCGGTCCTCTGAATCCTTGTTGGCCCCGACATTGACGCCGACGATGCCGCCGCCGCCGGCGCGCGCGACGAGCCGACGCAGCACGGCTTCGGCGCCGTCATTGTTGAAGCCCATGCGGTTGATGATCGCGTTGTGCGCCGGCAGGCGGAACAGCCGCGGCTGCGGATTGCCGGCCTGCGGGCGCGGGGTGATGGTGCCGATCTCGACGAAGCCGAAACCCAGCGCGAACAATGCATCGATGTGCTCGCCATTCTTGTCCAGGCCGGCGGCCAGGCCGACCGGATTGGGGAAGGTCAGCCCGAACACCGTGCTGGGCATCGGCGCGATGCGTGCGGCCAGCAGCGGCGTGGTGCCGGTGCGATAGGCCAGGTCCAGTGCGGACAGGCCGAGGCCGTGGGCGCGCTCGGCGTCGAGCGAGAACAGGAAGGGGCGGGCAAGCGAATACATGCGTAGGTTTCAGTCCAGCGTGCCGAGGAAGGCTCGGGTTCGATATTCAAAAGCGACCTGGCCGTCGACCGCGTGGGCGGCGAACAGGTCCTGCAGAGCGTCGATCATCAGCGCGTGGCGCGGATGACCAGATTGCGGGGCATAGGAGGAGGACAGCAGGCGCCCGCGCAGGGCATCGAAATCCAGATGCTGTACGTTCGGCAGCTCCACCCTGCCGCGCAGACCGGGGCCGAACCAGGCCTGCATGGTGGCATCGTCCTGGTAGCGCTCGGCCACGGCGGTGTAGTCGGTACCGTAGTCCAGCAGCAACTGTTCGTAGCCGATCAGGAACGGACTGGCATCGAGCAGTCGTGAATTCCAATAGATCAGTGCCAGGCCACCCGGACGCAGGATGCGCTGCCACTCGGCGCGCACCGCCACGGTGTCGAACCAATGGAAGG
>NZ_DDOP01000093.1:29768-53474 GCF_002341725.1 Bradyrhizobium sp. UBA2491 | reverse complement strand
GATACCGGTTCGCGTGAAGAAAACGCGAAAGAACAAGAATCTCGCAAGCGCTGCGGCTGCCATCCTTGCGCTCGGCATGGCCGGCGCGGCCCGCGCCGAAACCGCTCCGGTGGGCGTTCCTGACAAGAGTTTTCCGGAGAGCGTGACCTCGACCTCCGACGGGACGCTCTACGTCGGCAGCTTCAATCATGGCGGGGTGACCAAGATCTCGGGCGGCAAGGCCGAGCAGCTGGTCAAGCCGGGCGCCGGCGACAGCCGCTCGACGCTGGGCGTGCTCGCCGACGAGAAGAGCGGGACGCTCTATGTCTGCTCCAACGACATCAGCGCGATGGGCGTCGCGGGACCGAGCGACACCAAGGGCGCCTGGCTGAAAACCTTCGATCTCAAGAGCGGCGCGCCAAAGGGCAGCTTTGCCCTGAGCGATCCGAAATCGTTCTGCAACGACATCGTGGTTGGCGCCGACGGCACCGCCTATGTCAGCGATTCCTTCGCGCCGTACGTCTACAGCCTGAAGCCGGGCGGCACCGCGCTTGCGACCTTCGCCACCGATCCGCAACTCGCACCGGCCAAGGACGGCGTCGGGCTCGACGGCATCGCGATCGGCGCCGACGGCAATCTCTATGTCACGACCTTCATTCCGGCCAAGCTGTTCAAGATCGAGGTCAAGGACGGCAAGGCCGGTGCCGTGACCGAGCTGAAGCCGTCGCGGCCGCTCGATCACGCCGATGCGCTGCGCGCCCATGGCGGCGACTTCCTGCTGATCGAGGGCAACGGCAAGCTCGACAAGGTCACGGTGAAGGGCAACGAGGCGACGATCGATACCATCAAGGACGGTCTTGCCGAGCCCGTCTCCGTGACGCAGATCGGTGACGTCGGCTGGATCGCCGAAGGCAAGCTGTCCTACCTGATCGGCGACAACAAGGGCAAGGACCCCGGCTCGTTCAAGCTGACGCCGGTCGCGCTACCGAAGTAGGGAACCAGCCTCGTCATTGCGAGGAGCGACAGCGACGAAGCAATCCATCTTGCCGCATATGCGGTGACGTGGATTGCTTTGCGGAGCCTGTCATCGGGCGCGCGTTCGCGCGACCCGTTGGCTCGCAATGACGGGAATAGCCGCGACGCATGAACCGGGCCGCGCGCCGCTCAGATCACATAAAACCCGTGCGTGCCGTCGCGACGGAGCTGGTCGACGAGGCCGTATTCCCAATCGAGATAGGCCTGCATCGCCCGTTCCGCGACATCGGTGCCTTCATAGGGCCGCCGGTAGCGATGCGCGAGATCGGGCCGCGGCACCACGCGCGGCGGCCCGACTTCGAGCGCGCCGTCATAACCGCCCTCGAGCACATAGACCTCCCAACCCATCTGGGCGAGCCAGGACGCCGTCATGTCGGCGCGGATGCCCTTGTCGTCGGTCAGCACGATGCGTGCGCCGCGCACCGGGGCTGCCATGTCGATCTCCTGCACCAGCTGGCCGCCGGCATAATGCCGGAAGCCGGCCAGATGACCGGCGGCGTAGTCGTCCGCATCGCGCACGTCGAAGCGATACAGCGTGTGGTGCGCGTCGCCGTCTAGCGCGGCGAGCTCGGCCATGCCGATGTGACGGACGCCGGCGCGATAGGCGACGTCGCGCGCGCTATCCGCCGCGCCCGCGAACGGCCCGACACCGCCGCGCTTCTCCGCGCCGTGTTCGAGATCGTGCTTCGCGAGCGTCCAGCCGATCGTGCCGTTGCGCAGCGCCCGCACCTGGTTGGGCAGCCCGGCATTGATCAGCGATTGCGTGCCGATGATCGAGCGGGTGCGGCCGGCGCAGTTGACGATGATGGTGGTGTCGGGATCGGGCGCCGCGCTACCGGCGCGCAGCACCAGCTCCGCGCCGGGCACGCTGACCGAGCCCGGGATGTTCATGGTGGCATATTCGTCGAAGCGGCGGACATCGAGGATCGCGATATTGGCCTTGGCGGAGATCAGGGCTACGACCTCATCGGCGCTGAGCGACGGCGTGTGGCGCCGTGCCTCGACCAGTTCGCCGAACGCCTTGGCGTAGGAATTGACGTCCGCGAATAACTCGTAACCGGCTGCCTTCCAGCCCTGCAAGCCGCCGGCGAGCGTCGCAATGTTGCCATAGCCGAGCGCCTGCAACTGCTCAGCCGCGGCAGTGACCAGCCCCTCACCATTGTCATAGAGCACGATCGGCACGTCCTTGCGCGGCAGGCGCAGCTCGGCTTCGAGCACAATCCGTCCGGCCGCCATGTTGGCGGCGAACAGCGGATGGCCGGTGGCGAATTCCGCTTCATGCCTGACGTCGAGCAGCGCGATCTCCCGGCGCAGCAGCAGCGCCGAACGGATGTCCTGGGGGGTGACGGAAGAAACTGTCATGAGATGCCGGCCTGGGCAGGAAAAATGCGCAGGCTTGCTCTAGGCCGAAATCGCGCGTCGTCAATAGATTTAACCAAGTCGCAACCCCGCTTCCCGGGAGGCGAAACCCGGGGAACGAAAACCGTCATCCCGCTTTGCTCAACCGGGACGCAGTTGCTACGTTCCCGATCGGCCCCGCTGGCGCCCGATCAGGCCTTCCGGACAAGAGAAGGTAGCGGGGCCAGCCTGAAGCGGTAGCACGCCTGAAGTTCTGGGAGGATGACCATGAGATCCGTCGGAAATGAACCATTGTCGCGTCACGCTCTCGCCTATGTATTGGCCGGCGGACGCGGCAGCAGACTTCAGGAGCTCACCGACAAGCGTGCCAAGCCTGCCGTCTATTTCGGCGGCAAGTCCCGCATCATCGATTTCGCGCTCTCCAATGCGGTGAACTCGGGCATCCGCCGCATCGCGGTGGCGACCCAGTACAAGGCGCACAGCCTGATCCGGCACCTGCAAGGTGGTTGGAACTTCTTCCGCCCGGAGCGAAACGAGAGCTTTGATATCCTGCCGGCGAGCCAGCGCGTCTCGGAAACCAACTGGTATCTCGGCACGGCGGATGCGGTTTACCAGAACATCGACATCCTCGAGGCGCACGGCACCAAGTACATCCTGGTGCTGGCCGGCGACCACATCTACAAGATGGATTACGAGATCATGCTGAAGCAGCATGTCGAGAGCGGCGCCGACGTCACCGTCGGCTGCCTCGAGATGCCGCGCGCGGAGTCCTCAGGCTTCGGCATCATGCATGTCGACGACAACGGCGTGATCCAGTCCTTCCTGGAGAAGCCGGCCGATCCGCCGCCGATGCCCGGCAAGCCCGACAAGTCGCTCGCCAGCATGGGAATCTACGTGTTCGACTCGCAGTTTTTGTACGATGAACTGCGCCGCGATGCCGCCGACCCGAATTCCAACCATGATTTCGGCAAGGACATCATCCCCTACATCGTCAAGCACGGTCGCGCCGTCGCGCACCAGTTCAACGATTCCTGTGTCCGCTCCGGCGACGATCCGCGCTCCTACTGGCGCGACGTCGGCACCGTCGACGCCTATTGGGGCGCCAACATCGACCTCACCGACGTGGTGCCCGAACTCGATCTCTACGACCGCGCATGGCCGATCTGGACCTATGCCGAGATCACCCCGCCCGCCAAGTTCGTCCATGACGAGGACGGCCGGCGCGGCCAGGCCGTGACCTCGCTGGTCTCGGGTGCCTGTATCATCTCGGGCGCGTCGCTGCGCCGGTCGCTGCTGTTCACCGGCGTGCACGTCAATTCCTACGCCAATGTCGAGAACGCGGTGATCATGCCCTATGTCAATGTCGGGCGCGGCGCGCGGCTCAGGAACGTCGTGATCGATCGCGGCGTGCGGATTCCGGAAGGGCTGGTGGTCGGCGAGGATCCCGAATTCGACGGCAAACGCTTCCGCACCACCGAGAACGGGATCACGCTGATCACCCAGTCGATGATCGACAGGCTCGGCACATGACGCCGATCCGCGTCCTCGCGGTCGCCTCCGAAGTCTACCCGATCGTCAAGACCGGCGGCCTTGCCGACGTGGTCGGCGCGCTGCCGGCGGCGCTGAAAGAGCATGGCGTCACGACGCGGACGCTGGTGCCGGGATATCCCGCCGTACTCACGGCGCTGGCTTCCGCGGAGACGCTGCTGCAATGGCCGGAGTTCTACGGCGGCCCGATCCGCCTGCTCGCCGGCTCGCATGACGGCCTCGATCTGTTCGCGCTCGACGCTCCGCATCTCTATGCACGCCCTGGCAATCCCTATGTCGATCCCGACGGACGGGATTGGCCCGACAACGGCATTCGCTTCGCGGCCCTGTCACGAATGGCGGCCGAAATCGGCCAGGGCGCGATCCCGTCTTTCATTCCGGACATCGTGCATGCACATGACTGGCAGGCCGGCCTTGCGCCGGCCTATCTGCATTATGGCGGACAGCCGCGGCCTGGCACGGTGATGACGGTGCACAATCTTGCCTATCAGGGACAGTTCTCGCCGGACATGCTGGCGACGTTCGGCCTGCCCGGCGAGGCCTACTCGCTTCACGGCGTCGAATATTACGGCACCATCAGCCTGTTGAAGGCCGGCCTGCAATTCGCCGACCGCATCACCACGGTGTCGCCGACCTATGCACAGGAGATCCAGAGCGACGACGGCGGCATGGGATTTGGCGGCCTCCTCCGCGAACGCGCCGACGTGCTGAGCGGCATCCTCAACGGCATCGACATCGCGGTGTGGAATCCGGCCACCGATCCCGATATCGCAGCGCGCTTCAGCGCCGACAATCTCGCGGAGCGCGCGGCCAACAAGGCGGCGTTGCAACGGCGCTTCGGGCTTGATCCAGCGCCGGACGCGATGCTGCTCGGCGTCATCAGCCGGCTGTCATGGCAGAAGGGTCTCGACCTGCTGCTGGAGAATATTCCGACATTGCTCGGCGAAGGGATCCAGCTCGCGCTGCTCGGCAGCGGCGACCGCGATTTGCAGGATGGCTATGCCGCGCTGGCGCGCGACAATCCCGGCCGGATCGCGGTCGTGATCGGCTATGACGAGGCGCTGGCGCATCTGATCCAGGCAGGCGCCGACGCGCTCGCAGTGCCGTCGCGCTTCGAGCCCTGCGGGCTCACCCAGCTCTGCGCGCTGCGCTATGGCGCAATCCCTGTTGTCGCCAATGTCGGCGGACTGGCCGACACCGTGATCGGCTTCGACGAGGCCGCGGTGACCGGCGAGGCCGCAACCGGCGTCAAGTTCGCACCGGTGACCTCGGAGGCGCTCGCGCATGGCTTGCGCACGGCGAACCTGCTGTTCAACGACAAGGTGACCTGGCGCCGGTTGCAGCAGGCCGGCATGGCCACCGATGTCTCGTGGCACGATCGCGCCGGCCGTTACGCCGCGCTCTATCGCGAGCTCGCGGCAGCGCGCCGCTAGACCCAAAGCATCAGCCGCACTCAGTTCACCAGATCGCAGGACGCGATGCGGTTGATGTCGGCGAGACGGCGATCGGAATTGCCCTTGAGATCAAGGCTTGCGACGAGGTCGAGCAGCCGGCCATAGGCACGGTCGGCGACCGCGACCGGCAGCGGCTCCTCATCAAAGGTTTCGACGTAGTTGCCGACGAGACCGCTCAGCAGCCGGCAAACGCCGCGTTGCTCGGGGTCGTCCTTGCTCAAGATCTCGAGTTTTTGCTGGAAGGTCCTGAAGGTCCGCAAGCCGTGCGGCTGCTGCGAAAGCCAAGCATGCAAATCAGGAGCGTGCAGATCAGGATAGAGAACGGTCATATCAGCCTCTTCAACATGGAGAAGAAGCTACTGGCTTATACAGCCGATCACCGTTACGCGCCATCGCAATTTTTGCATGCTCCCCCTGCCGGGCCATGTCATGGGATTGGCACGCATTGTCGCTAGAATACCGGGGTTTGGTCAGAGCCGCGCGAGTGCCGGCAGTATTCTGTAGCGCGCAATCTCGTGCGGATACTCCCCGCGATTGGCGAGCAGCACGATGCCAAGCCTGCGCGCGGGCACCAGGCCGACATAGGCCGAGGCATTGTTCAGCCCGCCCGGCTTGTCGATGACGGTGACGCCGTCCAGCCGCACGTGCTCCCATGCCATCGCCTGGCCGAACTTCGCATCGACGCGAAAACTCTCGCGTTCGGTCATCTGCAACGCCGCACGCAATTGAGGATCGATCACAGCGTCGTCGAGGCAGGCGCGCAGCCAGATGCCGAGATCGCGCGCCGAGGAGAACATCTGGCCGGTGCCCGGAAAATCGAAGTAGCTCTGCTGGTTGCCGATTGGGCCGATCGGCGCGCCGTCGTGGGAATAGCCCTGAACCATGCGCTGCACGATCTCGGGCGTCGTTGTCGCGCGGTTGTCGTCGCCGCGATCCGGAACGAAGGTCGAGGTCATACCGAGCGGCTTCAGGATGCGGCTCTCGATCAGCGTCGCGATCGGCATGCCGTAGCGCCGCTCCAGCACCAGTTGCAGCAGCACATAGCCGGCATGGCTGTAGACGCGCTGCTTGCCGGGCTGCTCGCCGGCCGGTGGCGTCCATGCATTGAGCATCGCGATGAACTGGTCGCGGCTGAAGGTCTCGTTCGGCCATGGCGGATGATCGGTCGGCAGCAACACCCCCGACGTATGGGTAACGAGTTCGCCGATGGTGACGCGGCTGATGTACTCGCCGCGCAACTCGGGCAGGACCTCGCCGACAGGCTCATCCAGCCGCAATTCGCCCCGCTCGGTGCCGAGCGCGACCAGCGTCGCCTCGAACAGCTTGCGCAATGAGGCCAGGCTGAACAGCGTGTCCGAGGTGACCGGCCGTTTCGTCGCGGCGTCGGCAACGCCGTAGTTGAAGAACGCGAGCCGGCCGCCGGCATAGACCGCTGCGGCGAGGCCGCCGGGATCGGCCGCGGTCGCGGTCGGCGCAAGCTCTGACGCGACGATGTCCCTGATCTGCGCATCCATGTCGGAATCCGCACGTGCCACCACGAGCGCGCTAGCAACGACGGCAAGCAGGGCGACCGCGATCCGGACGGGGAACCATTGCTTCATCAAGAGTGAAATCGGGATGAGGTTGCGATCTGATCTGTAGCCGTAGCCGTTCAGCCATCGGCAAATGGCGACATCGCAATCCTAGCGACGGAACCTGCGCACCCGAATTCACGATTGCGCGCATCCATCGTTACCGCTCCCGGCTGGAAAGGGGCGGCCCGATCGCGCTCCGGGGGTCACTACCGGAGATCGCGATCGCGGCCGCCCTCCCACTCCAGCCACGGTGCGGGAACTGCAATCACCTTAAAAGATGCGGGACGGTTAAAAATGTCGGGTGCGCGGTTCGACGGACAGGCAAGAGCAACGCTGGCCTGGCAGATCGTCGATATCACTGACTTCGTCACATTCCGCTCCCAACCGGGGACGGTTTCTCTTTAGCAACAATTCGTCAATCAACGGTTGCACAGGCTCATCGGATTCGAGCGACAAGACACGGTTGGCTGCGACGAATTGTCCTGTTCCAGACCGCGCGACGCGCGTCCTGCCTGGTTAAGGCTGGGTTAACCACCGAACGGCGGAGACAGCCGCCTCAGGCCGCGGTGAGCAGTTCGCCGACCTTCTCATAGGCCTCGCCCTTGAACCGCATCAGCTGGAACTGCTTGATCGGCACATAGTCGGTCGGCGTCGTGTTGAGCGTGATACCGGGGATGAGCAGCGGCGCCGCGAAGGTCTTCAGGTTGCTCGCCTGGTGCATGACGTTGGCGCGCGTCAACTGATCGCCGCATTGGCTGATGACGTGAGCGGCGGTCGCCGCAACAGTGTAGCCGATCGCATAGAGATCATCGGCGCGATCGGCGTTCGGGACGTAGCGATCGAGGAACGCCATGTATTGCTTCATGTCGGCCGCATCGGCCCAGAGCGGATTGCCGGGATCTTTCCGGGTGGCGAAGGCGAGGATGCCCTGCGCGGTTTCGAACCCGGCGGGCTTCAGCGTCGCGCGCACCGAGGCATTGCCGGCGCCGAGGAACACCTGCGGCCGCCACTCCAGCGCCGCCATCTTGCGCAACGCCTGGCTCGCCATCTTGGGAATGGTGATGAGGAACACCACGTTGGCGCCCGCCAATTTCATCTGAACGATCTGGGAATCGATCGTCGGATCGCCGACCGAGTAGTTCAGCTCGGAGACGATCTGCGCGGTCCTGGCGCCCAGGCCGGTCTTCAGACCCGACAGCGTTGCCTTGCCGGCATCGTCGTTCTGGTACAGCAGGCCGATCTTCGCGTCCGGGAAAGTGCCTGCGATATAGCGGCCGACGACGGCGCCCTCGATCTCGTAGGTGGTCCCGCCAACCATCGTCCACGGATTGACCGCGGGGTCCGACAGCTTGCTGGCGGCGGCCGCCAGGAACAGCTGCGGGACCTTTCGCGCGTTCATGTATTTCTGCACGGCGATGTTGCCCGGCGTTCCCATCGCGCCCGCGATGAACAGCACCTCGTCGCCCTCGACCAGCCGCCGCGCCGCCTCGACCGATTTCGGCGGGCTGTAGGCATCGTCATAGTTGATGAACCTGATCTTGCGGCCGTTGATCCCGCCGGCGTCGTTCAGCATGCGGAAATAGGCGTCCATCGCATTGGCCAGCACGCCGAACGACGACACCGGACCGCTGAGCGGTCCGAACTGCCCGATGCGGATTTCCGCGTCACTGGCGCCGGGATCATAGGACGCGCCGGCAAATGCCTTGCCGCCAATGCACGCCGCGAACCCGGCCGCCGTCGTCCCGAGCAGCGTTCTGCGGCTGATCGTCATCATGGGTTTCCTCCGTTGGATTGGACGCCTTATGCGGCGCCTCTTGCGCACGCCAGTTGATACTGCGCAGCGACCTCGTCGACGATGTCGGCAGCTCCCGTCACTGCGCGGACGCCGGAGACCGAATGGCCGGCGCTCCAGACCTCGATCCAGCGCCGCGGTCCTTCCGCGTCGCTCTTGCCGCCGAACTTCTCGCGTGCGCGCGCCTCCGACACCTGCTCGTCGAGATTTGCGGGATCGAGCCCCGCGGCAACGATCGAAGGCCGCAGCATGCTGGCATCGAGGCCGGTGAAGGCCCTGGTCAGCATGACGTCGTCGAGCGTGCTGTCGACCAGCATTTTGCGATAGGCCTCGCTCGCCATGCTCTCGCGTGCGGCGATGAAGCGCGTTCCCATGTAGGCGAGATCGCAGCCGAGCAGTCGCGCCGCGGCGAGCGCGGTGCCGTCGCTGACGCCGCCCGCGAGCACGAGCGGACCGTCGAACATCGCGCGCACCGCGCGCACGAAGGCGAATGGATTGGCCCACCCGGTCTGACCACCGGCACCTGCGGTCAGCAGGATCAAGCCGTCAGCGCCCGCCTCGATCGCCTTCTCGGCATGCCGCAGCGAGGCGATGTCCGCGAACACGAGACAGCCGACATCGTGCAGCGGCGCGACCGCCGCCGCTGGCGATCCGACGCTGGTGATGACCATCTCGACCTTGTGCCTGACGAGGCACGCGAGATCATCCTTGAAGCGCGGCTGACGGATGATGAGGTTCGGACAATGCGGCGCGGCCGGACGGCCAAGCTCCGCGACACCGCGCTCGATCTGGTCTAACCAGGCATCGAGCTCCTCGACCGAGCGGGCATTCGCGGTCGGAAACGCGCCGATCGCGCCGGCCCGGCAGACCGCCGTCACCAGATCGACCCCGGATACGCGCAGCATCGGGGCTGCGATCAACGGCAGCCGCAGCCGCTCCGCGATCGCAGCCGGAATCGCGCCCGGGCGGGCAGCCGCCTGCATGATCAGCGCCCCTTCCACACCGGCTTGCGCTTCTCGGCGAATGCCTTCAGCCCCTCGACGCGATCCTCGGAATTGAAGGCGCGGTCCGCGATCGGCGCCTGCGCGGTCCATCCCGCTTCATCGGTCCAGTTCGCGGCCTGGAAGACGATCTCCTTCGAGGCGGCGAGCGCCGTCGGACCGTTGACGAGGAGTTCGTTGCCGAACGCGATCGCGGCCTCGAGCGCCTCTCCGGGTTCGACGATCCGGTTCACGAGCCCCAGGCGCTCGAAATACTCCGCGCCCTTGAACTGCCCGGTGAGTGCCAGCTCCATCGCGACGTGATAGGGAATCCGCTTCGGCAACCGGAACAGGCCGCCACCGACGGCGACGACATTGTGCCTGACTTCCGGCAATCCCATCTTGGCGTCACGCGCGGCGACGATCAGATCGCAGGACAGGCAAAGCTCGAGCCCGCCGCCGACGGCATAACCCTCGACCGCGGCGATCAATGGCTTGCGTGGCGGCCGGCGGAACAATCCAAAGCCGCCGCGCTCGGTGACGCCACGCTCGCCGCGCGCGACCGCCTTGAGATCGGCGCCGGCCGAGAAATTGCCGCCTGCGCCGGTGATGACGCCGACGAACAGTCCATCCTCCGCATCGAGCACATCCATTGCATCGGAGATGCCGCGCGCGAGTGCGAGATTGCACGCGTTGCGCGCCTCGGGACGATTCAGGGTGACGACGAGGATATGACCGCGCCGCTCGGTCAGAACGACCTGTTCGTTTTCAGTGGTCATTGATGCGCCTCACAATGCGAAGGTAAAGCCGCCATTGACCGGATAGGTCTGGCCGGTGATCCACGTACTCGCATCGGAGGCGAGGAACAGCACCATGTTGGCGACGTCGGACGGCAGGCCTGGGCGGCGGATGACGTATTTCTCCATCATCTTCTTCTGCATCTCGGGATTGGCCTTCAGCCGCGCCTCGATCGCTGGCGTCAGGGTGGCGGCGATCGCCACGCAATTCGCGGTGATGTTATGGCGGCCGAGCGAGCGAGCGACCGCGCGCGTAAAGCCCGCGGCGCCCGCCTTCGCGCCCGAATAGACCTCGAGGCCTGCTTCGCCGGCACGTCCGGCATCCGAGATGATGGTGACGATGCGGCCGCCCTTGCGCTCGATCATCTGCGGGATGCAGGCCGAAGCGCAGTTGATGACGCCGTAGAGGTTGACGCCGATAAAGCTGTTCCACACTTCGGGGCCGGTCTCCCAGAACGGCTTGCGCGCGTCGGGATCGGGGGTCGCGCCGGCATTGCCGGCATTGTTGACGAGAACGTCGACCGGACCGAAGGCCCGTTCGGCCTGGCCGATCATCGCCCTCACCGACGCGAGATCGGTGACGTCGGCCTGCGCCGCGATCGCCTTGCCGCCGGCGGCGTTGATTTCGCGCGCGACCTGCTCGGCGCGATCGAGGAAGTAGTCGTTGACGACGACGCCGGCAGCCTTGTGCGCGGCGAAGTGCAGCGCGATCTGGCGCCCGACACCCTGGCCCGCGCCGGTGACCAGCGTCACCTTGCCGTTCAGATCGAGGATATCACTCATACGTTTCTCTCCCGTCCCTTCCAGTAGGGCTCGCGCAATTCGCGCTTGAGCAGCTTGCCCATGGTGTTGCGTGGCAGTTCATCGACGATCGACAGCGTCCTGGGCCGCTTGTAGGACGCGAGATGGTCGCGGCAGAAATCGAGGATCGCGGCCTGGTCCACCGCGTGGCCCGGCTTCAGCTCGCAGAACGCCTTGACTTGCTCGCCGAACTCATCGTCGGGGATGCCGATGACAGCGACGTCCTGCACGTCCGGGTGCCTGAGGATCGCGGCCTCGATCTCGGCCGGGTAGATGTTGACGCCGCCGGCAATGATCATGTCCTTGGCGCGATCGGTGATGAAGAGATAACCGTCATCGTCGAGCAGGCCGACGTCGCCGACCCGGAAATATCCATCGGCGTCCCGCGTATCGGGTCCGAGCGGCTTGCCGTTCAGATAGGCGCGGATCGTCACCGGCGTCCTGATCCAGATCTCGCCGGTCTGGTTGCGCGGCAGCTCCCGCCCCTCGGCGTCGCGAATGCTGATCTCGACATGCTGGTGCGGACGGCCGCTGGAGCCGGGTTTGCGCTGCTGCATGTCCGGCGGCAGGAAGCTGATCATGCCGACCTCGGTGGCGCCGTAGCCTTCGCCGAGCACCCCGTCGCCGAAATAGCCGATGATCCAGCGCTTCAGTTCGTAGGGCACCGGCGCCGCGCCGACCGAGAGTGCGCGGATCGACGACACGTCGTAGGCGTCGAGCACGTCCTTCGACAGCGCCGCAAGGCGCTTGTACATGGTGGGAACGCCGGTCCAGTTGGTGACGCGATGCGTCGCAATCAGACGCAGCGCTGCTTCGGGATCGAAGCGCCGCATCATGATGGTCGGATTGCCGAGCTGGATCGCGCCCCAGACTTGCGACGGGCCGGCGCCATGGTGCAGCGGCAACGTCAGCAGCGACACGCCGCCGGGCTGGCCGCGCCGGGTCGACGCCACATCGGAGAGATACTCGCTGGTGCGCGCGTCCATCTGCACGCCCGGCTGCAACACCGAGACCACGCCCTTGGGCAGGCCGGTGGTGCCTGACGTGTAGAGGATCAGCGGCGGCCGGCCCGCGCTGAACGTCGCCGGTTCGGCCGGGGCGTCGAGAAGATCGGAGAATGCGACGAAGCCCGGCGCTGCGGCCCCGATCGCGACCGCGAGCTTGATCGGCAAGCCCTCGAAGGCCGATGTCAGGGCAGACGGATCCTCGTCGTCGCAGACCACGACCGTGGCGCCGCTGTTCGACAGCACATATTGCGTCTCCGACGGCGTCAGCCGCCAGTTGAGCCCGAGCAACGAGCAGCGCAGCTTGCCAATCGCCTCGCTCAGGATCGGCCACTCGATCCGGATCTGGGTCCGCAGCACCACGATGTCGCCGGCGGCCACGCCCCGCGCGGCCAGGCCATGCGCGACGCGGTTCGCCGCATCGTTGAGCTCTGACCATGTCAGCCGGCGATCGCCCTCGATGAAGGCGATGTCATCGGGACGATCGGCCGCCCAATACTCGACGCTGTTGGGCACAATGCTCATTTCGCCAGCCTTCCTTCGACGGTCGCAATGAAGCGCGCGCTGATGGCTTCGAGATCGACGCCCTCGGGATCGACCAGCCACTGCGCGACCGACCCGCGCAGGCCTGCGAGGATCAGTGCGCTCTCGGTTTCCAGATCGATGTCGGGGCGCAACCGGCCCGCGGCGATTCCCGCCTTGAGACCCGCGGCGATCTCGCCTCGCGTTTCGCGGTTGAGCTTGGCGACGGTGGCGGTGATCGGCGGCACGGTGAGCGCGCCGGCCAGCACGGCGTGAAACGCGCGCGCCATGACGGGCGTCCGGGCCGGCATCACGAAGTAGTATTTGAACGACGCGATCAGGCCGTCATAGCCGGTCAGTTCCGGCGACGCGGCGCGGCGATCGGCGATGAAGGAATCGATGATGTAGGCGCCGAGCGCCGACAGCAGATCCGCCTTGGTCTTGAAATAGTGCGACGGCAATCCGCGGCTGTAACCGGCACGCGCACCCGCCTCCGCCAGCGTGATCGCCTCGAGCCCGTTTTCAGCGACGATCAGCGCGGCCGCTTCAAGGATCCGCCGCTCCGCTTCATCGCGGCGCTCACCCTGCGTCCGCCGGGACACAGGCGCCTCGTCTCGCGATTCCGGCGCGCTTCGAACTGCTCGTGCCATTCAGCTTCGCTCCCTGTTGCCGTGCGGCGACTTCTTGCTTGCATTCAACCTAGAATAATGTTTGTTGGTCAGTCAACAAGTTTCTTTGGAGGAAACCATGCACCGAGACAAGCTGTTGAAACCCGGTCTCTATTCCGGGGGCATGCGTGACCAGGCCGGAACGGCAGTCCACCTCAAGGGCGGACGCTGCCGTTGCGGATACGTCTTCTTCCCGATGCAGACCCATGGCTGCGAGCGCTGCGGCAGCCATGGCGATGCGCTGACGCCTTGCGAGCTGTCGACCAATGGCACGCTGCTTGCGGAAGCGACCGTGCACCTGCACGCCGACAAGAACCGTCCTGCTCCCTTCACCATCGTCAAGGTCGCGCTCGACGACGGCCCTGTCATCCGCACCCTGCTGGCCGACGACAGCGCGCCGGTTGCGCCGGGGCAGCGCGTCACCGGCAAGCTCACCCCTGTGCCGAGCGAGAGCGGCGAGACCGTGCTCGATCTCCGCTTCAGCAATGCATCCTGACTGATCCGGAGATTTGCTATGACACGATCACTCAACGATCTGCGGCCGGTCTACGTCGTCGGCATCGGCTGGCATCGCTATCAGAACCCGAGCGAGACGCCCTATGTGGAACTCGGCCTCACCGCGATCCGCGCCGCGCTCGCCGACGCGCGCATCGAATGGCCGGCGGTGGAATCGAGCTATGTCGCGACCGCGCTGCTCGGCATGGCCTCGGGGCGCCCGATGCTGCGCCATCTCGGCGCGACCGGCGCCCCGCTGATGCATGTCGAGAATGCGTCGGCCTCCGGATCGACCGCGTTCCGGCATGCCTGCATCGAGGTCGCAAGCGGCATCTCCGATGTTGCGTTGGCAGTCGGCGTCGACAAGCGCAACCCGGTGCGGCGCTCGGACACCGGCATCGGCCACCTTGCCGAAGACGCCATCGTCCCCTTCACGCACTTCGCACTGCTGACCAATGAATACGCGGTTCGTCACAATGCATCAGCCGAGGACATCGCGCTGGTCGCGGTGAAGAACCACCGTAACGGCGCCAGGAATCCCAATGCGCAGCGGCAGCAGGAGCGCACGCTCGACGAGGTGCTCGGCGGCAAGCGGGTGTCGGGCTCGCTGACCGCGCTGCAATGCACACCGATCGGCGAAGGCGCCGCCGCCGTCATCGTCGCATCCGAGGACGGCATTCGCAGACTGGGCATCGACGCCGGCCGCGCCATTCGCGCCATAGCCTCGGTCGGCCGCAGCGAGCGGGTCTATCCGCCCGGCGCCGGCTTCGACGCGGCGCTCACCAAGGAGACCGCCGACCTCGCGTTGGCGCAGGCCAAGCTAACGGCAAAGGATCTCGACATCATCGAGTTGCACGATGCCTTCACGGTCGAGGAGTTGCACTATATCGAGAGCATCGGCCTCTGCCCCGAGGGGCATGGCGTTCGCATGCTGAAGGACGGCGCGCTCGATATCGGCGGGCAATGCGCGATCAATCCCTCCGGTGGCCTGATCGCGATGGGACATCCGATCGGCCCGACCGGCATCGGCCAGATCGGCGAGATCGTGATGCAGCTCCGTGGCGAAGCGGGCGCACGCCAGCACGCGGGGGCGCGGACCGGGCTGGCGCATATGGTAGGTGTGGGCGCGGTCTGCTACGTCCACATCCTGCAAAAGTGACGTCGCCGCTGCAAGATGCGCCAGCCTACGCGCGCTGGCGCAGCGGCCGCGCAGCATCCTTCGCCGGTACCGGCATCGCAAAGCCGTAAAGGAACAGGTCCACCACCATGTCGGCGAACTCGGTCGGATCGATCCCGCCCTTCGGATCGTACCAGGTGTGGCTGAAGTTCAGGATGCCGAACAGCATCATGCTGTAGATCTTCTTGGTCCGCCGGACGATCTTGCCCTCCTTGTCGAGCTTGACCAGGAGATCGGAGACCGTGTCGACGATCTGGCGCTCCAGCGCCTTGATCGCGTCCTGCTCGGTCTCGCCGAGGAACGAGAGGTCGTTGAGGATGACGCGCTGCTCGTCGCTCGAGCGCGCGTTGAGCGCGACGATGGCCTGGATCGCGGCGCGGAACTGCTCCAGCGTCGTCGCCTTGCCGGCCATCGCGACCTCCACATCCGCGATCATCTCGCGAATATGCGCATCGAGGATCGCGAACAGGATCGCTTCCTTGGAGTCGAAATAGTGATACAGCGCGCCGCGCGACAGCTTGCAGGCGTCCGCAAGGTCCGCGATCGAGGCACGCATGTAGCCCTGGCGCGCGAACAGGCCGCAGGCGGTGGTGAGGATGCCCCGCTGGATCTCGTCGTAATTTTCCGAGCGCGTTCGCGCCATACCCGTCTCTCTCGTCCACCGCTGATGCCGCCGGAATCGGGCGGCTTCCGTCTCTCTATACTATTGCCGCCGCGCGCTCCTCCTCTTTGCGGGCACCGTCCACCAGAACTCATCTACCCGGCGCAGCCGGATCATTGACCTGCGTCAAAAAATAATTTGAACGACCGGTCGGATTATATTATCGTGACCGTCATCAAGCAAGTGGATTGCGCATGCCGGGAGCAACCCGGCGGCATCGAGGGAGGCTGCGCGTGGATGCTCATAAGGTCGATGCTGTCGTGATCGGAGCCGGCGCCGGCGGGCTGTGCGCCGCGGCGCGCCTCGCCCATGGTGGCCTGCATACGCTCGTCGTGGACGACAAGGATCGGCTCGGCGGGCGTGCCTCGACCGAGGAGATCGACGGTTTCAAGGTCAATATCGGCGCGATCGCGATCGAGTTCGGTGGCGTGTTCGAGGAGACCTTCCACACCGTCGGCGCGCCGCTCGATATCCGCGCGCCGGAGCCGGCGAGCTCGTTCTTCATCGACGGCAAGGTGATCGACGTCGGCCGCGGTGGCTGGTCGCTGCTGCTCGGGCAATTGACCAAGCAGGCCTCGCGCATCCTGGAGAAATTCGCCGACGCCCGCTCCGGCAATCTGCCCGACGGACGGCAATCGACCGAGGACTGGCTGAAGGGCTACACCAGCAATGCCACGGTGCACGCGCTGTTCCGCAACCTCTGCGCGGCGATCTTCGCCTGCAACGCCGCCGAGCTGCCGGCGCGCGCCTTCCTCACCTATTTCACCAGCAAGGGCGCCTTCAAGAAGTTCGGCTTCTGCCCGCAGGGCACGATCGGCGTCTGGAACAGCCTCGGCAGCGCGATCAGGCGCAATGGCGATATCTGGCTTGGCACGCCGGCGACGACGATCCATACCTCGAACGGCAAGGTCGAAGGCGTCACCGTGCTGCGCAACGGCGAGAAGGTGCGGATCGATACCGATCTCGTCGTCAGCAATGCGGGTCCGAAGGCCACCGTCGCGCTGGCCGGCAACGAGGCGTTTCCGGCGGACTACATCGCGAAGGTCAAGAACGACCTGCGCCCGGCCGCCAATATCGTCATCAATGTCGCGAGCCGCGAGCCGCTGATCAACCATCCCGGCATCGTCACCTTCGGCAAGACGCGCCGGCTCTGCAACATGGCGAACCTCTCCGCCACCTGCCCCGAACTGGCGCCGCCCGGCTGGCACCTCTATGTGGCCTATGCCGTGCCGGTGCCCGCGCTCGGCGATTTCGATGGTGATGCCGAGGTTGCGCTTGCGTTGGAGGACCTGCGCGAGCAGTTCGCCAATTTCGACCAGGCCAAAATCCTGTCGATCCGGGTGATGCGGGACGACTGGCCGGCGCAACGCAGCTGCGCCGGTTACGACCTGCCGCGCGAAACCGGCATCGAAGGCCTGTGGTGCGTCGGCGACGCCGTCAAGCAGTATGGCAATGGCGGCACCCAGGCTTGCGCCGAAACGGCCAAGATCGTCACCGATGCGATCCTCGCCGGTCGCCCGCGTCGCTCGGCCGGCCGGGTCTGAACAAGATGCCGACCACCGTCCCGCACCCGACGCCGCAGCCAGCGTCACAGGCCACGCCGGCGCCGGATGCGCTGCTCGAATTCCGCAACATCCGGATCGTCTATGATAACGCGATCGAGGCGATCCGCGATGTCTCGATCGCGGTGCCCGACGGCAGCATCGTCGCCCTGCTCGGCTCCAACGGCGCCGGCAAGTCGACGCTGCTGAAGGCGATGTCCGGCATCCTCTACACCGAGGAAGGCGTGATCGAGAACGGCAGCATCCGTTTCCGCAACGACGAGGTGCATCGCCTGGCCCCGGACGAGCTGGTTCGCCGCGGCATCGTGCAGGTGCCGGAAGGCCGCCGCGTGTTCGCGGCGCTGACCATCGACGAGAATTTGCAGATGGGCGGCTACACCAGGACCGGCACCGAGGCGCGCGAGCGCCGCGACAAGGTGTTCGCACTGTTTCCGCGGCTCCATGAGCGCCGCGACCAGATCGCCGGCTACATGTCGGGCGGCGAGCAGCAGATGCTCGCGATCGGCCGCGCGCTGATGACCGATCCCGTGCTGCTGGCGCTCGACGAGCCGTCGCTCGGCCTCGCGCCGCTGATCATCGACCGCATCTACGAGGTGATCGTCCGCCTACGCGACGAGTTGAAGATGACCGTGCTGCTGGTCGAGCAGAACGCGCAGCGCGCGCTCGACATCGCCGACTACGGCTACATCCTGGAGACCGGCCGCGTCGTGCTCGACGGCACCGCGAGCAAGCTGACGGCCAACGAGGACGTCCAGGAATTCTATCTCGGGGTCTCGTCCGCCGGACGCAAGAGCCTGCGCGACGTCAAGCATTACAAGCGCCGCAAGCGGTGGCTGTCGTGACCGCGCTGCTCGCGATCGAGAACCTGTCGAAACGCTTCGGCGGCCTGCAGGCCGTCGCCGATGTCAGCCTGCAGGTGAGCTCCGGCGAGATCTGTAGCGTGATCGGCCCGAACGGCGCCGGCAAGACCACGCTGTTCAACATGATCTCGGGCGTGCTGCGGCCAAGCGGCGGCCGCGTCAGCTTCGACGGCATCGACCTTGCGACCATTTCGCCCTGGAAGTTCGCCGCCGTCGGCATCGGCCGCACCTTCCAGAATCTCGCGCTGTTCAAGCACGGCACCGTGGTCGAGAACATCCTGACCGGCCGCCACACCCATCTGCGCTCGACCGTGCTCGACGCCGTGGTGTTCTTCGGCTGCACCCGCAAGGAAGAGATCGCGGCCCGGCAGCGCGTCGAGCACATCATCGAATTCCTCGAGATCGAGCACATCAGGGACGCCGTGGTCGGCACGCTGTCCTACGGCCAGCAGAAGCGCGTCGAACTCGCCCGCGCACTCGCCTGCGAACCGAAGCTGCTGCTGCTCGACGAGATGGTCTCCGGCATGAACCAGGAGGAGACTGAGGATATCGCGCGCTTCGTGCTCGACATCCGCGACGAGCTCGGCATCACCGTCGTGATGATCGAGCACGAGATGCGCATCGTGATGGACATCTCCGATCGCATCCATGTGCTCAATTTCGGCCGCAAGATCGCCGAAGGCACGCCGGACCAGATCAGGCGCGATCCCGCAGTCGCGGAGGCGTATCTCGGCGGCCAGCGCGCCGAAGCGATGAAGGTGGGCGCGTGATGTCGACGCTGGACAGTTATCGCACCGTTCATCCGCCCTTGCAGGCCAGCGCCGCGCGCAGCGCGCCGGCGGCGGCCACCGATGCGTTGCAGGCGGCGCTCGAGGATGCCGCCATCACCATCCCGCAATTGCTGCGGCAGCGCGCCGCCATGCACGGCGAGGCGCTGGCATTGCGCGAGAAGGACTACGGCATCTGGAACCCGTATTCCTGGCGGCACTACTACGAAACGGCGCGCGCGGTGGCGCTCGGCCTGCTGTCGCTCGGCATCAAGCCCGGCGACCGCATCGCCATCGCCGGCGAGAACACGCCGGAATGGTTCTACGCCGATCTCGGCACCCAGATGATCGGCGCGGTTGCGGTCGGCATCTATCCGACCAATCCCTGGGTCGAGCTGCAATACATCGTCAAGCATTCGGGCGCCCGCATCGTCGTGACAGGCGACCAGGAGCAGACCGACAAGGTGCTCGACGCGATGGCCAACAATGGCGGCCTGCCTGATCTCGAGGCCATTGTCTGCATCGACATGAAGGGGCTGCGGCACTATCGCCAGTCGGAGCTGATGTCGTTCACGGCACTCTGCGAGCGCGGCACGACCTATGCGCAGGAGAACCCGGAGGCCAACGCCACCCTCGACCGCCTGATCGGCCAGGGCGCGCCCGACGATGTCTGCATCCTGGTCTACACGTCGGGCACGACGGGGCCGCCCAAGGGCGCGATGCTGACCCACCGCAATCTCGTCTACGCCGCCCATGCCTATGCCAAGACCGTCGGGATCGCCGACAAGCCGTTCGAGGCGGTGAGCTATCTGCCGCTGTGCCACGTCGCAGAGCGTTGCTACGGCACGGTGACGCATCTCGTGCTCGGCGGCACCGTCTCCTTTGCCGAATCGATCGACACCGTCGCGATCAACATCCGCGAGATCGCGCCGACCTTCTTCGTCGGCGTGCCGCGCATCTATGAAAAGCTTCAGCAGGGCTTCCTGTTCCGGCTCGGCGAGAGCGGCAGGCTGCGGCAGGGCTTTACCAGGGCGTGCCTTGCCTGGGGCCGCGCGCTGTCCGACCGACGGCAGGCCGGCACGGCCAACGTACTCGACCGTGCCGCGTTTGGCCTGCTCTATCTGCTGATGTTCCGCAATTTGCAGCGCCATCTCGGCTTCGCCACCAGCCGGCATCGGCTCTGCGCCGGCGCCTCGATTTCGCCGGAGACGCTGCGCTTCTTCGACATCATCGGTCGCCCGGTGTCGCAGGGCTATGGACTGACCGAGAGCGGCGGCGTCGCCTTCATCCAGACCGAGAGCCATCACCGGATCGGCGGCTGCGGCATCCCCTTGCCGCAGACCGAATGGAAGCGCGATACCGACGGCGAGATCCTGCTGCGCAACCCCGGTATCTTCAAGGGCTACTTCCTCGACGAGAAAGCCTCGACCGCTTCGCTCGAACAAGGCGGCTGGCTGCGCACCGGCGACATCATCGACATCCTGGACAATGGCGAGATCGCCGTGGTCGACCGCAAGAAGGCGATCATCATCACGGCCGGCGGCAAGAACATCGCCCCGTCGGAGATCGAGAACGCATTGAAGGATTCCGAGTTCATCAAGGAAGCGATCGTGGTCGGCGAGGCCAAGAAGTATCTCGGCGCCATCATTCAGGTCGATTACGACAATGTCGGCCGCTGGGCGCGCGACCGCGCGCTGGCCTACACCAACTACAAGTCGCTGTCGCAGCTGCCGGAAGTGCACGAGCTGGTTGAGCGGATCGTGGGCGAGACCAACAAGCGGTTCGCCCGGGTCGAGAACGTCCGCCGCTTCGCCATCCTGGAAAAGGAGCTCGACCACGACGACGGCGAGCTGACCGCGACGCAGAAGGTACGCCGCGCCATGATCGAGAAAAAGTTCGCCCGCGAGCTCGCCATCATCTACCAGGCGGAGGGCTGAATGCAGTATCTCATCCAGCTCCTGATCTCGGGACTTGCGATCGGCGCGATCTACGGCCTGATCGCAATGGGCTTTGCGGTGATCTACAAATCGACCGGCCTGGTCAATTTCGCCCAAGGCGAGATGACCATGATCACCGCCTATATCGCCTGGACCATCTCGACCACGGTCAGCGGCAACGTGTTCGTCGTTGCGACAGGCGCCATCCTGGCGGCCGTCGTGCTCGGCCTCGTCATCGAGCGGCTGGTGATGCGGCCGATGCTGGGCGAGCCGGTGTTCGCAACCGTGATGGTGACGATCGGGCTCGCGGTGATCCTGCGCTCGGCGATCAATTTCATCTGGGATGCCTACCCGCACGGCCTCGAACTCGGCATGGGCCGCGGCATCGTCCATCTCGGCGGCATCGGCGTACGAACGGGCCAGATTGCCGTGATCGCGACGCTGCTTGTACTGCTCGCGGCGATCTGGGCGTTCTTCCGCTACAGCAAGATTGGTGTCGCGATGCGCGCGGTCGCAGCCGACGACCGCACCGCGCTCCTGATGGGCATCAGCGCGACGAAGGTCCATGCGCTGGCCTGGGCCGCGTCCTCCGTGATCGCCGGCATCGGCGGCGTGTTCTTCGCGCTGTCCTACGATCTGTCGCCGGCCATGTTCCAGCTCGGGCTGAAGGCGTTCCCGGCGACGATCCTGGGCGGCCTCGATGCCGTACTGGGCTCCGGCATCGGCGGCCTCCTGATCGGCATCACCGAGAACCTGGCCGGTGGCTATCTCGGCTCCGGCATGAAGGAGGTCGCGGGCTTTGCCATGATCATCGTGGTGCTGATGATCCGCCCGTTCGGCATCTTCGGCGAACGCGACATCGAGAGGGTGTGATGCGGACCGGCGACTACAAGCAGACTTATGGCGAACTGGTTGCGCTGATCGATTCCCCGCCGGTGTGGCTGTGGTCCGCGGTGCTGCTGCTGGCGCTGGTCGTGGCACCTTACCTGCTGAACTCCTACGCGCTGTCGTTCCTGATGATCATCCTGATCACGGTGACCGGCGCGCTCGGGCTCAACATCCTGACCGGCTACACCGGCCTGATCTCGCTCGGCCATGTCGGCTTCCTCGTCACCGGCGCCTATGCCTATGCGGTGCTGGTGTCGAAATATCAGATGCCGCCACTGGTCGGCTTCCTCGGCGCCGGCGTGGTGCCGGCGCTGGCGAGCCTGATCGTGGGTGCGCCGTCGCTGCGGCTGAAGGGGCTCTATCTCGCCATCACCACGCTCGCCTTCTCCTTCATCATCAACACCGTGATCCTGGAGATGCGCTGGCTGACCAATGGCGCCCGCGGCATCCAGGTGCAGCGGCCCGAGATCTTCGGCATCAGCTTCGATGGCGACGCCGCCTTCACCTATCTCTGCCTTGCCATCGCGGCGCTGACGCTGCTCGCCACCCTCAACATCCGCCGCAGCCGGGTCGGCCGCGCCTTCGTCGCGATCAGGGACAACGACACCGCGGCCCGCGTCATGGGCATCAACCTGCATGCCTACAAGCTGTTCGCCTTCGTCACCTCGGCCTTCATCACCGGCATCGCCGGCGCGCTGTATGGCATCTATCTGTCGTTCGTCAGCGTCGAAGGCTTTCCGTTCCTGCTCTCGATCGAGGCACTGGCGATCCTGATCGTCGGCGGGCTCGGCTCGGCGCTCGGCGCGGTGCTCGGCACCGTCCTGATCGTGCTGCTGCCGGAGGCGACCAGGCTCGTCTTCAGCCTGTTCAGCGCGCAGATGGACGCAACGTTCACGACCGGCGCGCAGGAGCTGAAGAGTATGCTCTACGGCCTCGTCATCATCCTGTTCCTGCGCTTCCAGCCGAGGGGGCTGGTCGGCGCCTGGCACGACATCAAGCGAGCCTGGGTGCACTGGCCGCTGCGCTACTAACAAGAAAAGACACGACACCATGAGGAGGAGACCATGATCAAACATCTGGCGGCAGCCTCGCTGCTGCTCACCACCGCCTGTCTCGTCGCCGGCCCGGCGCGTGCCGCCGATCCCGGCATCACCGACACCGAGATCCTGATCGGCGACGTCGAGCCGCTGACCGGCCCGCCCGCCTTGCTCGGCGTCGCGGCCTCGCTCGGCCACAGAATCGCGATCGCGGAGGCCAATGCCGCCGGCGGCATCAACGGCCGCAAGATCAAATATGTGCTGGAGGACGACGGCTACGTCACCGCGCGCACCATCCAGGGCGTCAAGAAGGTGATCGACGTCGACAAGGTGTTCGCGATGATCGGCATCTCCGGCTCGGGCCAGTCGATCGCCGTGATGCCGGTGCTGGAGAAGTCGGGCATCCCGACCGTGATCGACGTCGCGCCGGTCAAGCACCTGTGGGAGCCGCCGCGCAAGAACGTGTTCGTGGTCGGACAATCCTACGAGGAGGGCATCGTTCACCTCGTCAACTTCCTCGCCGACAAGAACCCGGGCAAGAAATGGGGCCTGATCACCCAGGACGACGACTACGGCATCGCCGTGCGCGACGGCTTCGATAGCGTGGTCAAGGCCAAGAAGCTCAACGTCGTCTACAGCGGCAACTACAAGAAGGGCCAGCAGGACTTCTCGTCCGACATGCTGCAACTCAAGGAGTCCGGCGCCGAGGTGTTCCTGGCCGGCGGCATCATCGCCGAGAACATCGCGATGATGAAGGAGATCGAGAAGCTCGGCATCAAGCCGGCGACCGGCATCTTCTGGCCCGGCCG
>NZ_DDOP01000093.1:0-29494 GCF_002341725.1 Bradyrhizobium sp. UBA2491 | reverse complement strand
TTCAAGGGCATCAACCGCTACACCATGACCGGCTATGCCGCGGCCAAGGTGTTGATCGCGGCAATCGAGCGCTGCGGGAAGCAGCCGACCTGGGCCTGCACCATCTCGGAGCTGGAGAAGACCAGGAATGTCGAGACCGGGGTGATGGCGCCGATCAGCTTCGGCCCCGGCGTCCGCTTCTCAAACCAGAAGCTGCAGATCATGCAGGCCGACACGGCCACGCTCAGCTTCAAGCCGGTGGACTGAGAGCGATGAAGGTCCTGATCGTCTTTGCCCATCAGGAGGCGCAGTCGTTCAACAGCGCACTGCTGGCGCGGTCGGTGGCGGAGCTCACCGCGCTCGGGCATACGGTCAGGATCTCCGATCTCTACGCCATGGGCTTCAATCCGGTGGCGACTGATGCAGACTTCGGCGAGCGGCGGTTTCCCGACCGGCTGCAATATGACCGCGAGCAGAAATACAATCTGCAACAGGGCACGCTCAGCGCCGATATCACGGCCGAGATCGAGAAGCTATTGTGGTGCGACGCCCTGATCCTGCAATTTCCACTGTGGTGGTTCTCCGTCCCCGCCATCATGAAGGGCTGGATCGATCGCGTGTTCGTCAATGGTGCGGTCTATGGCAGCGGCCGTCGCTACGACACCGGTGGTCTCGCCGGGCGCCGGGCGATGGTCGTGACCTCGACCGCCGCCTATCCCGGCATGTGCGCGCCCGACGGGTTGGTCGGCGCGCTCGACGTGGTGCTGTGGCCGATCCAGAACGGCATGCTGGCCTATGCCGGCTGCAAGGTGCTGCCGCCCTTCGTGTCGTACTCGGTGAATTTCGTCGACGAAGCCACGCGCCATCGCTATCTCGACGACTACGCCGAGCGGCTGCGGCAGCTCGAGACCACCGAACCGCTGTTCTTCCATCCGTTGGCGGATTTCGGCGAGGACTGGCGGTTGAAGCCGGGGATCGCTGCGCGGGCGGTCGGCCAGGGCAAATCGGCAACCTCCTCGAACGGCGCAAAGTAAGGTTGCCGCGACTGACGTGCGCTCCCTCGCCCCGTTCTTACGGGAGAGGGTTGGGGTGAAGGGCTGGTTCGGTATACACGGCGATAGAGGCACTCGCGGAGACTCCCCCTCACCCGGATCTCATCTGCGATGCGATCCGACCTCTCCCCGCAAGCGGGGCGAGGTAACAAAGCGCACTGCTCTCACATCCGCTTCGCGACTTCCTCCAGCATCACCTCGGTAGCACCGCCGCCGATGGTCAGCACGCGGGCATCGCGCACCATCCGCTCGATCGGCGTGCCGCGCATGAAACCCGAGCCACCATGTAGCTGCAAGCAGCCATGCACCACCTCGTGCAGCACCTCGGGCGACAGCGCCTTCACCATCGACACCTCGCGCAGACATTCCTTCCCGGCCGCCGCGAGCTCGGCGGCCTGATAGGCCAGCGCCAGTGCGGCAGCCGCCTTCGCGGCGAGCTGGGCGAGCTTCATCCGCACGCCCTGCTGGTTCCAGAGCGGCCCCCCGAATGCCTGCCGCGTCTTCACATAGTTCGTCGTCAGTTCGATCGCCTTGGCCGACTCGCCGGCGCAGATGCCGCCGATGCAGATCCGCTCGTTTTGAAAGGTCTCCATGATGCCATAGAAACCCTTGTTCTCCTCGCCGAGCAGATTCTCCGCCGGCACGCGCACGTCCTGGAAGCCGAGCTCGGCGGTGTCCGAGCAGAGCCAGCCATGCTTGTCGAGCTTGGTCGCCGTGATGCCCGGCGAGTTGCGTTCCACGATGAACAGCGAAATGCCGCGGCTGCCCTTGGCATGCGGGTCGGTGCGCGCGGCGACGATCAGGATGTCGCCATAGACCGCGTTGGTGATGAACATCTTGGCGCCGTTGATCACCCAATGATCGCCGTCGCGCCGCGCACGTGTCTTCAGGCCGGCCACATCCGAGCCGGCGTCAGGCTCGGTCACCGCGATCGAGCAGACCGTCTCGCCGCGGATGATCGCGGGCAAGTATTTCTGCTTCTGCTCCGGCGTGCCGCGCAACGAGATGTGAACCGCCGACATGTCGGTGTGCACGAGGATCGACGAGGTGAAGCCGCCGAAGCTCGAGCGTCCGAGTTCCTCGGCGAACACCATCGAGGCCAATGGCCCCATGTCGGTGCCGCCATACTCAGCCGCGTGGCGCATGCCGAGGAAGCCGAGCGCGCCCATGCGGCGATAGATCTCGCGCGGGATCTTGCCGTCGCGCTCCCACGCCTCGGCATGCGGCACCACTTCCTTCTCGACGAAGCGGCGGACCTGGTCGCGCAGCATGCGCAACTCCTCGGGCAGGTTGGGCGGCTCCGAGAAATGGAATTCGGTCTCAGTCAGCTGGCGCGGGTCCGACGTCATGACGTTCATTGTGGCGCCCTCTCTTGGCCGATGTGAAGATGGTTGCGCAGGAATTTCGCCAGCGATGCGATCGCCTCTCGCGCCTGCGGAATCTCCGGGAATAGCTGGAACACGTGGATCATGCCGTCCCAGACCTCTAGCTCGACCGCGACGCCGACGGCCTCGGCCCGCGCAGCGAGGCCCACTGCATCGTCTCGGACGGTTTCGCGGTCGCCTGCCTGCACCAGCAGCGGCGGCAGACCAGCAAGATCGGCATAGAGCGGCGAGGCGAGCGGATCGCGGGGATCGCCATCCTTGCCGAGATAATTCTTCGCCAGCGCCAGGATCATCGCGCGCTGGTGGATCGGATCGGCCTCGGCCCTGCTCTCATAGCTCGCGCCCGTCGCGGCAAGATCGGTCCAGGGCGACATCAGCGCGCCGGCGGCGGGGAGCGGCCAGCCACGCTCGCGTGCCGCCAGCATCGCAGCGAGCACGAGATTGCCACCGGCGGAGTCCCCGACGAAGGCGATATCCGCCGCACGCAATCCTCGGTCACGCAGATATCGGTAGGCGATCAGCGCATCATCGAGCGCGGCCGGGAAGCGATGCTCCGGCGCAAGCCGATAGTCGATCGCGAGCACGCGGCAGCCGGATGCATCGGCGATGCGCGCGATCAGGTCGCGATGCGAGGCGACCGAGCCGATGCGGAAGCCGCCGCCGTGAAAATAGAGGATCGCCTTGTCGCGCGACGCGTTGGCCGGCACGATCCATTCGCCACCGACGCCGCCGGCCGAGACCGGCTGACACGTCACGGGCACCGAGCAGCCGGCAAAGGCGGCATCCCAGTCGCTGCGCATCTGCGCCACGGTGGTTTCGCGGGTCCAGTTCCGATAGATCGCACGCATGCGCTCGATCGCACGTTCGACAGGATCGATTGCGATATCGTCGCCCACGCTCGCCATCTCAACCGCCGATGCCCATGCCGCCGGACACGCCGAGCGTCTCGCCGGTGATATAGGCCGCCTGGTCGGAGGCCAGGAACAGCGCGGCGGCCGCGACCTCCTCCGGCTCGCCGAGGCGGCCGAGCAGCGTCGCGCCGGTCATCGCTTGCAGAATCTTGTCACCGCCCTTGGCGACCGCCTGCTCCAGCATCGGCGTGCGGATCGGGCCCGGCGCGATCGCGTTCGCGGTGATGCGAAACCGCGCATTCTCCCGCGCGATGCTCCGGGTGAAGGAGATCACGCCGCCCTTGGCCGCGGAATAGACCGCGCCGCCCTTGGAGCCGAGCCGCGCCGCTTCGGAGGTGACGTTGATGATGCGGCCGAAGCGCGCCGCCTGCATCGCCGGCAGCGCGGCATGGGTGCAGGCCAGCACCGAGGTGAGATTGACCGCGATCAGCCGCGCCCAATCGTCGGCCCTGGTGTCGGTGAAGAAGGCATGCTGATCGATGCCGGCATTGTTGACGACGATGTCGAACGGACCGTCCTGCGTCATCACGGCCTGCACCGCCGTGGCATCGCTGACGTCGAGCCCCGCGACGCCGGCCCCGGTCTCCCGCGCCAGTTCTGAAGCCGCGGCCACATCGAGATCGGCGATCACGACCCTGGCGCCCGCCCCGGCAAAGCTGCGGACAATCGCAGCGCCAATGCCGCGCGCGCCGCCGGAGACGAAGGCACGGCGGCCGTCGAGGCGACCGAATGGCAAGGTCGCCATTTCAGCGCCCCGTGAACAGGGGCTTGCGCCGCTCGATCACCGCCGCCAGTCCTTCGCGGGCGTCGGCCATGCCCGAGAGCTCCGCGACCGTACGCGCCTCTTCCGACAGGCATTGCTCGATGCTGGTGCCGGTGCCTGCCCAGACCAGCCGCTTGGTCGCCGCCAGCGCCTTCGGCGCACCGGCGGCAAGCTCGCGTGCCAGCGCCATCGATGCGTCGGCGAGTTCGGCATCGGGCACGACCTTGGTGACGATACCCATTTGCAGCGCTTCGGCTGCCGGGATCACCGGATTGGTCAGCAGGATCGACATCGCCCGCCGCAACCCGACCAGCCGCGACAGCGTGACGGAGACGCCGGCATCCGGCGCCATCGCCACCCGCGTCGCGCCGGCGAGGAATTTTGCTGATTCCGCGGCGATCACGATGTCGGAGGCGCAAACCAGGCCGAAGCCGCCGCCACCGGCCGCAAAGCCCTGCACCGATGCTATCACCGGCGCCTCGAGCCGCAGCAATCCGGTCACCGCATTTTGCAGATACGCGGTCGCCTGGCGGATATAGTCCGGCAGCTTCTCGCCCTTGGAAGCAAAGGCGCGGACATCGCCGCCCGCGCAGAAATTGGTGCCCTCGCCGCTCAGCAGCACGACGCGCAGATCCGGATGGCCGTGGCACACCATGATGGCGTCGCACAGCGCGCTCAGGAGCTCAGCGCTCATGCCGTTGGCGGCGTCGGGGCGGTTGAGCCGCAGCCGCGCGATGCCGTCGGTGATGTCGAGCAGGACGGGGCCCTTGTCGATCATGGCGAGACCTTCCCTAGACCAGGAACGAGAGCGTGTAGATCGCCTTGTCGTTGTTGACGAGAATGACCTTCTTGTGGGCCATCCGCAATTCGCCATCGACGTGACGCAGCCGGTATTCGTTGCGCGCCGCCCACAGCGTGTCGTCGCGCAGGCTCGACTCGAAGATCAGGCTGTTGCTGGCGACCGCGATGTCGCCATCATCAGGCTGCTCGTCCATCAATTCGATGTTGGAGATCAGCCGGCGCAGATTCGATTGCGGCGTCTGGGTGAAGTGCTTGCCGGTCATCAATTGACGGACCCGCAGCGCGATCCGCGAGCGGTTGTCGTAGATGATCGACATCTGCCGCTCCGGGTCGATGTCGGCGCCGTTGGCCGGCACCCAATAGACGCCGTCGTCGGTCCAGAGCTTTTCCCAGGCTTCGTATTGATGTTCGTCCTGCAACCGCGCCTCGCGATAGAGAAAGGCGGTAATGGCGCTCATCAAGGTGGCGCTGCTTTCGCGCGAGAGCATCAGGCCGGCTCCATCAGCTTGCGGTAATGGCTCCAGATGCCGCGCGACGGCACCTCGTCGGTGACGTGGCCGACGGTGAAACCAAGTTCATCCTGCCGCTGACGCTTCTCGCCTCGGCCAAGAAATATCCACTCCGGATTGCGCGCCAGCACGCCGCGATGGCAGCGCTCATACATCTCGGAATCGTCCGCGAGCAGGAAGCCGGCCGGACCGACCGAGCCCATGGTCTGCTGGCGCAACCGTCGATTCAGATCGGGCGCGCCCTTGAATTGCAGCGCGGTGACGTGCTGCACGCTGTCGTCGACGCCGAGCGGCTGGATCACGAACATCTGGATCTCGGCGATGAACAGGTTCGGGAAGATCATGACATGCGGGGTGCCGTCGATCATGATCTCGCGCGCCGCGGTATCGCCATAGGCCGCCTTCATCCGCGCCGTATAGTCCGGCAGCCGCTCCTCGCTGGTGCCGAACCAGCTCATCGGCGCATCGCGCTTGCGGAACTCGGGCCGCAAATCGATCTCGGTATGGCCGTTGCCGTAATCGCGGGTCAGCGCGGTCGAGGCGCCGCCATAGAGCTTGCCGATCATGCTGTCGGCGACGCCGAAGATCGAGGTGTGCACGAAGGCCGGGTGATAGCCGTCGCACTCGTTCTCCAGGATGAACTTCCAGTTCGCCTTGACGCGATGCTTGAGGAAGCCCGCCGTGATCTCGACCTCGCCCTCGGGCGAGGCGCGCACCAGGCGATCGATGGTCTCGGCGGCGCCGCCGAGATGCTCCTTCAGGGTCGGACCATCGGCCGCGAACGAGCCGAACACGAAGCCGCGGTAGGATTCGACGCGCGTCACCCGCCCGAGCGCGAGTTGCGCCTTGTCCTGCCCCTCGTAGCCATCAGGGAAAGCATAGCCGACCAAGCGGCCGTCATTGGCGAAGGTCCAGGAATGGAACGGACAGGTGAACGAGCGCGCATTGCCGCGCTCAAAGGAGCATACCTGGTTGCCGCGATGCGAGCAGCGATTGAGCAGCAGATTGACCTTGCCCTGCTCGTCGCGGGTCATGATGACGGATTGCGGGCCGATCGACTTGACCACGTAGTCATTGGCGTTCGGCACCTCGCTCTCATGGCCGACATAGACCCAGGTCCGGTACCAGATGTGCTTGAGCTCGGCCTCGAAGATTTCGGGGTCGGTGTAGAGCGATCCGTGCACCCGGTCGGGCCGGATCAGCCGCTCCCATGGCGAGACGCCGGTCATCATGTTCATCGCTCCGTCTCCCTCGCCCGCCGCTTGCCTGCGGATGCCTTGTCGGCCGTTAATAATAATCCGAACGACCGTTCGGTCAATGAATAACACGCTCGCGGCGGACCGGCAAGCGTCTTTGCCTCAGCCCTGCGCCGCGCCGCCGTCACCGCCCGCGATCTGCTGCAACATCGACTTCGGCGTCGTCGCGAGCTCGATCTTGAGCTGGTCGCAGATCGCGCGCCGCAGTAGGCGCTCGATCTCGTTCGCGGCAGCGCGGTCAGCCGCACGCGCGACCTCGCCGCTGGCCCATAACAGAAGCTGTCCGAGCTGCCGGTCGCCCTCATCCCGCAGCGCCTCGATCGCGGCGGCATCGGAGATGTTGCCGCGAACACGGGGCGTCGCGGGAATCTCCGGATGCGCCATGCCGTCGGCCAATTGCCTGATCGCGGCAAAGGTGCCGTCTTGCAGGCGCACCTGCTCCAGCAATGGCCCGGCCTTCCAGTCGGCGGCGAGCTTCAGCCCGTTCAGCGCGTAGATCGCGGAGAACACCTGGCCGCGGACGAAATCGTCGCTGGCGTTCGGCACGACGTGGCTTTGCAAGGCATCGATGATGCCGTCGATCAGCCGCTCGAAAGATGCACTCATGCCACAGCCTCCAATGCGCGCTCGAAGGCCCGCACGATCGAGGGCATCTGGCTTGCCATCACCGCGAGGCGCATGTCGTTGAAGCGGTCGACCTCGAAGGCGCGTACCGCGCACATCTGGATCGCGGCGGCCTGATACAGCGCATAGGCTTCGTAGAAGGCGAGACTGCGGTCGGAAACTGCAATGCCCGAGGCGCGCTGATAGAGATCGATCACCTCGGCGCGCTCGAGCACTCCGTAGAGCTTGCGGCTTCTGGCGTTGAAGGTCGGCATCATCGCCCAGGCCAGATCCTCATGGGGATCACCGAGATGGGTCAATTCCCAATCGAGGATCGCCGTGATCCGCCCCTCGTGCTCGATGAAGTTGCCGATCCGGTAGTCGCCATGCACGATGGTGCGGCGTGGCGGCTGCGGGCAATTGTCGTGCAACCAGCGGCCGCCCCAATCGAGCAGCGGATAGTATCGCGCCGTCGGGCGCGCGAGCGAGGCGCGCCAGCCACTGATCGCGCGCAGCTCGGCACGCTCTTCGCCCTGCTGCAACGTCGCAAACGGCGTCGTGCCCGCGTCGATCCGGTGCAATGATGCGAGGATCTCGACGAACTGCCGGGCGATCGCGCGCTTGTGCTCCGGATCGAGCTCGCTTGCCGCCCAGGGCGCCGGAACCTCGCCTTCGACATGCGCGCAGATGAAGAAGGGAAAGCCGATCTCCGCGCCATCCTGTTCTGATGACACCAGCGCCGGAACGGGAACGCCGGTGCCGGCCAGCGATTGCAACGCATAAACCTGTGGCAGCACAGTATATGGCGCAAATAGTCCGCTCGGCGGACCGACGCGGAGGATCAGCTTGCGGTCTCCCTCGGCCGAGCGCGCCACGAAAGCGTAGGTGATCCAGGAGAAGCCCGACGATTTGCGGCCGAAGCTCGTGATCTCCGTCCGGCTCCCGGATGTCCGCGACAAATGTCGTGCGAGCGCACTGCGCACCGCATCGTCATTGACGGCGGCCGGGCGCATGAGGTCCGGCGCGGCATCCGCCACATCGTCGGATCGTTTCGCAGCTTCCGGCATCAATTGACCGACCTCGTATAGCCCTGCCACTTCTCCTCGCGCAGCGCCGACTTCATGATCTTGCCGGAGCCGGTCAGCGGCAACGGCTCGAGCCGGATGTCGACCGAGCGCGGGCATTTGTAGCCCGCGATCAAGGTGCGGCAATGCGCGATCACCATCTCGGAATCGAGCCGGGTGCCATCCTTCGGCACCACGATCGCGTGCACCGCCTCGCCCCATTGCGGATGTGGCACCGCGATGACGGCGCATTCCTTGACATGCTCGTGCTGGAAGATCGCGTTCTCCACCTCGCCGGAATAGACGTTCTCGCCGCCGGAGACGATCATGTCCTTCAGGCGGTCGACGATATAGACAAAGCCGTCCTCGTCCATCCAGGCGCCGTCGCCGGTGTGCAGCCAGCCATTGCGCAGCACGCGGGCGCTTTCCTCCGGCTTGCGCCAGTAGCCGAGCATCACGCCGGCGCCGCGGATCGCGATCTCGCCGACCGTGCCGCGCGGCACCTCATTGCCCGCAGGATCGACGATGCGGATTTCGACGCCGGGCGCCGCCCGCCCCGCGGACTTGCGCTTGGCCGCCAGCGGCCCTTCCAACGCGTGATATTCCCAGGGCAGAATGGTCGCCAGTGCCGCGCTCTCGGTCATGCCGTAGCCCTGGTGAAAACGCCAGTTCGGCAACACCCGCATCAGCTTGACCAGCAGCGCGTCCGGCATCGGCGAGGCGCCATACTCGCAATCCCTGACGCTGCTCAGATCATACGTGCCGAACGACGGATGGTTGAGCATCATGTTGAGCATGGTCGGCACGAACAGGCAGTAATCCACTCTGTGCTCGGCGATCGTCTTCATCGCGAGCTCAGGCTCGAATTTCGGGATCGTGACATGCGTGCCCCCGACCAGCGTGAGCGCGATCATCGGCGAGGTGCCGGCCAGATGGAACATGCCAGCCGAATGCAGATACCGGGTGTCCTCGCGGAAACGGAGCGCATAGATCCAGACCAGCGATTCGTAGATGATGTTGGCGTGCGACAGCATCACGCCCTTGGGAAAGCCCGTGGTGCCGCCGGTGTAGAAGATGCCGGCGAGATCATTGTAGGAACCGGAGGTATCCTCGATCGGCGCATGTGCAACGAGCTCATCATAGCTCCGCATGCCGTCGGGAACCTCGCCCTCGTCGAGATAGATCGTCGCGGTGAGTGACTTCGCGCCCTTCAGCGCCGATGCGATCTCGGCAAAGGCCTTGTCGACCAGCAGCAGCTTTGGCGTGGAATCATCGATCGCGTAGGCGTTCTCGGCAACCGCCCAGCGCGTGTTGAGCGGCACCGCGACGGCGCCGGCCCAGGCGATGGCATAAAGCGCCTCGATATAGAGATCGCTGTTGTGCGCCAGGATCGCGACGCGGTCGCCGGCCTCGATGCCGAACCGCCGCAGCCCGCCCGCGGCACAGGCGACGCGGCGGCCGATCTCCTTCCAGCTCCGCGATCGTCCGGCATGGATGGTTCCGGCTGCGTCCTTGCGCAACTGCACTGCCGAGATGAGCGCCTGCGTCAGCTTCATGTTTCCTCCTCACCGCTAGGCGGCCGCGCACGCGCGGATGTTTCCGTCACGCGCGAAGCCGATCATTTCCGCCCGGAGATTCCAGTTGATAATCCGGACAGACGGTCTATTATTGCATGACCGACGCGACGGGTAAAGCCTCAAGGCACCGCCGCAGTGATCAACGAGCCCCGCGAAGAGGGCCGTCATGGGAGGGGATGATGCGGAAGCCAATCGTCACGTTTGCCGTGTGGGCGTTCGCGCTCGCCGGCGCACTCGCGCCAGCGAATGCAGAGAAGGCCTATGGTCCGGGGGTCAGCGACACCGAGATCCTGCTCGGCGCCAATGCGCCCTACAGCGGACCGGCGTCGATCTATGCGAGCTTTCCGAAGACCATGCTCGCCTATTTCACCATGCTCAACGAGAAAGGCGGCATCAACGGCCGCCACATCAACCTGCTGACCCGCGACGATGCCTACAGCCCGCCCAAGACCGTCGAGGTGACGCGGGCGCTGGTCGAGAACGACAAGGTGCTCGCGATCATGGCGCCGTTCGGCACGCCGACCAACGCCGCGATCCAGAAATTTCTCAACAGCAACGGCGTCCCGCAGCTGCTGGTGCAGAGCGGCGGCACGCGCTGGAACGATCCGAAGCAGTTCCCGTGGACGACGCCCTACTCGCCGACCTACGTCAACGAATCCCGGATCATCGCGCGCTACGTCCTGCGCGAGAAGCCGGATGCAAAGATTGGCGTGCTCTTGCAGGCCGACGATATCGGCAAGGATTTCGTGCTTGGCCTGAAGGAAGGGCTCGGCGCGAAAGCGGAGGCGATGATCGTCAAGGAGGCGATGTATCAATCGACCGAGCCGACGATCGATTCCCAGATCGTGAACCTGAAGGCCTCGGGCGCCGATACCATCCTGATCGCCGCGCAGAACAAATTTGCCTCGATGGCGATCCGCAAGATCCACGAACTCGGGTGGAAGCCGCTGATCTTCCTCGGCTCGACCGCGAATTCGATCACCGGCGTGCTGGTGCCTGCGGGGCTCGACGCCTCCACCGGTATCCTGACCACGACCTCCTACAAGACGCCGAACGATCCCGCCTGGGCCAATGACAAGGGCATGACCGATTATCTCGCCTTCGTCGCCAAATACATGCCGGGCATGGACCCGAACGACGTGATCGCGGTGACCGGCTACACCACGGCACAGCTCGGCGCGATCATCTTGCAGCGCTGCGGCGACAAACTCACCCGGGAGAACGTGCTGAAGCAGGCCACCAATCTCAGCGGCATCGAGCTCCCCATGTTGCTGCCGGGCATCACCATCCAGACCACGCCGCAGGACTACGCGGCGATCACCGAACGCCGCTTCGCCCGTTTCGACGGCAAGACCTGGGTGCTGTTCGGCGACATCGTGGGCGCTGGACCGGCCAAACAGGCCGCCAAGGACTGACCGCACCGCACATCGAACGACCGAGGCTCAAACACAAGGACAAGAACAATGCTGACAGCCCAGGATGATCTCATCGGCCACCAGACGCCGCAGCCGTTTGCCAAGGCGGGCGGCGGCGACATCAGGTTCACCGAGCGCTACTGGTACACCGCGCACCCGATCGACGGCAGCGAGCTCTTGATCGATATCGGGCTCGGCTACTATCCGAACCGCAACGTGATGGACGGCTTCGCCGGCATCACGATCGGCCGCCGCCAGCACAATTTCCGTGCCTCGCGCCGGCTCGGGACCCGCCCGCTGGAGACCGAGGTCGGCGGGCTCAGGATCGAGATCGTCGAGGGCAACAGCCTGCACCGGCTGTCGCTCGCCGAGAACCCGTCCGGCATCAGCTTCGCGCTCGAATTCAGGGCGAGCTTTCCGGCGGCGCAGGAGAAGCAGAACTTCCGCGAGCGCAACGGCGTCGTCGAGGAAGACCTCGCCCGCGTCTCGCAGTTCGGCCGCTGGCGCGGCTGGATCGTCGCCGACGGCAAGCGCTACGAGATCGAGCCCGAATTGTGGTGGGGACAGCGCGACCGCTCCTGGGGCCTGCGTTCCGAGATGCGCACCGACGAGGCGAGGCCGCCGGTTGCGACCCATCGCAATTTCTTCTGGACCTGGTCGATGTTCCAGTTTCCGCAGTCGGCGCTATCGATCTTCATCAAGGAGCGAACGCCCGGCAAGCCGCATTACCTCTCCGGCACCGAATTCCGCCGCGAGGCCGACGGATCGGTGTCGCATCGCGAAGTCACCTCGGTCGAGCACAGGATCGAGTGGGCCGACGATCCGCTCGGCCAGACCATTGCGACGGGCGACTTCACCTTCGCCTTCGATCGCGGCGCGCCGCGTCATGTCAGGATGCTGGGATTGCCGACCCGGTTCTATCTCAAGGCCGGGATGTATGGCGGGTTGCAGGGCTGGACCCATGGCGACGACCGCGGCGAGCACGATGCCGCGCACGACGTCTGGAACCTCGACGATGCCGCGACACGCGCCATCGCACGCACGCTGTCGGATCACGTCGTCCGGCTCGAGAGCGGCGGCGAGACCGGATTTGGGATCAGCGAATACGGCGTCGCCGCCGGCTATCCGCTCTATCCGGGACCGCAGAAGTTCCCGGCGATGTGATCGGGATGGACGGACAAGGCATCCGCATCGCGGACGGTGGCGCAGCCGCCTGCGATCCATGGGACAACCAGGCGGCGGAGGCGCTGGTCTCGCTCGAAACCATCGCCCCGTTTCGCTATCGCAGCCGTTACGGCGACGGCAATCTCAACGGACGGTCCTATGGCGGCCAGATCCTCGGCCAGGCGATGATGGCCGCGACGCTGAGCGCCCCCGAAGATCGCCCGGCGGCGATGTTGCAGCTGTTGTTCCTGCGCGGCGCCGATCCGGCCCGCCGCATCAGCTTCGACGCGCAAGTCCTCCAGGACGGCAAGCGATTCTCCTCGCGCCATGTCGTTGGCCACCAGGGCGACGGGCGAACGGTACTCAGCGCGCAGGCCACGTTCTGCGCGCCGCAGCCGGGTCCACACCACGCTGCGCCGTTCGCAGCCTCGGAGGACCCCGACAGCCTGCCCGATCTCTCCATGATCCCCGATGCACTGATGGCGCAGTTGCGGCCGCTCGGCCCCTACTCGCAGCACATCAAGCCGAGCATGGATTTTCGTATTCCCGAGATCGATCGTCAGCTCTCGGCCGCGTCAGCGGGACCGCGGCTGCGGTTCTGGATCAGATGCCGGCAGCCGCTTGCGGCGGGTTCCCGTGCCCAGGCGGCGGTGTTCGCCTATCTCTCGGATTGGTGGCTCAACTTCTCCAGCGTCGGCGGCCACCTCCGCGACCTGCAATCACGCGCACCACTCTATCTGTCGAGCCTCAACCACTGCATCTGGTTTCACCACGCGTTTTCACCTGACGCATGGATGCATGTGGAAACCGAGAGTCCCTGCGCCGATGGCGGCCGCGGGCTGTCGATCGCCCGGGTCCATGATCGCGAGGGAACGATGCTCGCGACCTCGATCCAGGAAACCCTGATGGTGCATCCGGATGGCGACGCATAGGCCACGCCGCGAAAGTTGAACCCACGCTGTGATCGCGGTTGGGTTGCAGTCGATGCGCCGCGCTGGTTCCAATGTCTGTTGAATCCCGGCAACACCGTCGGATAAAAATGCGCAATCGAGCAGATTGCGCGTCTTGAATCACGAAGGTGCCGCATCGCTGTCAAATCCTGCGCGCGGATGGCGCAACAAAAACACGATTGGGGAAAACCTACATGCAGCAGGTACCGTTGGGCGCACAGGGCGCGGAATCGTCTGGGTATGTCCTTTACTTCCAGCTCGCCAGCAACGGCGCGAGACGCGCGTGCAGCCTGACGATCCAAGCGGAGAGTGCCAACGAGGCGGCGCGCATCTTTCGCGAGAACTGGAGCGCGATCGAATCGATGGCGCGCGACGGTGTGAGCACCGGCATGGTCGGCTCGGCACCTGTCAGCCTGGCGATGTCGTGAGCGCTTTGCGCGACACGGTCTGCATCCATCGATGCGTGCGGCCTCGGGGGAGAGGCACGCGACCTATTGACGCACCGATGCGACAATCAGGCGACGATGTACAAGGCTCGCACACACGCGCGAGCTTTACTTCGCCTCAGAACGATCAAGTCCAACCCGGTTAGAGAGATTCAAGCCTGCTCCGGTTCTTTTCGCGCGCGCCGACTGCTAGAGGCCCGGCGTGAACGAGTTCGCGTGAATCGGAAGTCCAAGAGTGCCTGTGAATGCTGATGGCCGTGTTATCGGCGACCGTCGAAATGCCGCCGACAAGGGCCGCACCCATCTGCTGATCGGCGCGGCCTTCCTGTTCGCCGACCTCTCCGCCGCGGCGACGCCGGCAAGCGCCCAATCGAGCGTGCCATTGCCGCCGGTCGTGGTCGACCAGCCGACGCAGAAGCGCAAGCCGGCAGCCAGTTCGGCACGGCCGGCGCAGCGGACACAGGCTGCCACCGCGGCACGGCAGCGCGCCCGGAATACGCAGCCGACACCGCCAACGCCGTCGGAGCGCGCAGCCGCGGCCGCCGCGGCACTGAACGAAGCCAAACTCGGCTACCGCGCGATGCCGAGCTCCACCACATTGCGCAGCGGCGCCTCGCCGCTCGACACCTCGCAGGCGGTCAACGTGGTGCCGGAGCAGGTGTTGAAGGATCAGCTGCCGCGTAACCTCGACGACGCGCTGGCCAATGTCAGCGGCGTCACCCAGACCAACACGCTGGCCGGCACCCAGGACGCCGTGATCCGCCGCGGCTTCGGCGACAACCGCGACGGCTCGATCATGCGCAACGGCATGCCGCTGGTGCAGGGCCGCAGCCTCAATGCGGCCGTCGAGAGCGTCGAGGTGCTGAAGGGTCCGGCGTCGCTGCTCTACGGCATCATGGACCCCGGCGGCATCGTCAACACCATTAGCAAGCGCCCCGAGCTCTATCAGCACGGTTCGGTGACCCTGCTCGGCTCGACCTACGCCAACAACAAGAACGGCGCCGACGGCACCATCGACATCACAGGCCCGATCGGCGATCGCGGCCTCGCCTATCGCTTCATCGGCTACGGCGTGAGCGAGGACTATTGGCGCAATTTCGGGCGCCACCGGGAGATGCTGATCGCGCCGTCACTGGCGTGGTACGGCGAGAACACCACCGTCCAGCTCAACTACGAGCACCGCGAATTCATCTCGCCGTTCGACCGCGGCACCGCGCTCGATCCCGCGACCAAGGCGACGCTGGCGATCCCGGCGACGCGCCGGCTCGACGAACCGTTCAACAACATGTGGGGCACTTCCGACCTGATGCAGGCCTCGGTCGAGCATCGCCTGAACCAGGACTGGAAGCTGTTCGCAGCCTACAGCTACAACACAGAGACCTTCAGCGCCAACCAGCTCCGCATCACCGGCATCAAGTCAGGCGTCGAGACCCGCAGCAATGACGGCACGCAGGGCTCGCTCAGCAATGTCAGCTACGGCACCTCCTATCTGCAGGGCAATGTCTGGCTCGGCGGCTTCCGCAACGAGGTGGTGTTCGGCGGCGACGGCCAGTACCGCACGATCTATCGCGACAATCTGATCCGGCAATCGACGGCGAGCTTCAACGTCTACAATCCGGTGTATGGGCTGATCACGCCGGGGACCACGGTGTCCGCGGTCGACAGCGCCCAGACCGACAAGCTTGGCCAGTGGTCGCTGTTCTTCCAGGACACGCTGCATTTGACCGAGCGCTTCGCGCTGGTCGGCGGCGTGCGCTACATGGATTACGACCAGCTCGCCGGCAAGGGTCGGCCCTTCATCACCAACACCAACGTGTCGGCCGACAAGGTGCTGCCGCTCGGCGGCGCCATCTTCAAGCTCACCGACCAGGTCTCGCTCTATGCGAGTTACACGCAATCGCTGAAGCCGAACTCGACGATCGCGCCCCTGAGCAATGGCGGCGGTGTCGTGCTCGGCTCGAACATCGCGCCCGAGGAAGGCACGCAATACGAAGCCGGCGTCAAGTTCGATCTCAACAAGCGCCTCTCCGGCACCGTCGCGGTTTACGACATCGAGAAACGGAACGTGCTGGTGAGCCAACTCGATCCGGCGACCGCGCTGAACGTCTACACGGCGGCGGGCAAGGTACGCTCGCGCGGCGCCGAATTCGACGTCACTGGCAGGTTGACCGACAATTGGAGCGTGATCGGCAGCTATGGCTATACCGACGCCCGCGTGATCGAAGACCCGACCTATGCCGGCAAGCAGTTGCAGAACGTCGCCCTGAACACGGCCTCGCTCTATCTGGTCTATGATTTCGGCACCACCCTGCCCGGCCGGCTCCGGCTCGGCGGCGGCGCGCGCTATGTCGGCGACCGGCCAGGCGACGCGAACAACAGCTTCGTGCTGCCGTCCTACACCGTCGCGGACATCTTCGCGACCTACGAGACCAAGGTCGACACGCTGCCGGTGATCTACCAGTTCAACGTCAAGAACCTGTTCGACACCGTCTACTATCCCTCCGCCGTAAGCAACCTGGCCGTGGCGATGGGCGATGCGCGGCGCTTCTCGCTCTCGGCGACGGTGAAATTCTAGCGACGCGAATTCTGGTTTCGAGATGGCGCAGTATTGCCGGCGCGCCGCTCCGCAGCTGGCCGCCGCGGCAAAATCAGCGTTGACAAATTTCGAAGGATATTCGACTTTAGATACAGCTGCTGATGGTCCAGAAGGTGACGTCATGAGCAATGTGCTGTGCGATCCGCGCGCCGAAACGGTGTTGGCGCGGCTGCGAGACCTCGAGACCCAGCAATCCCCGGAGATGCGGCGATACTACGACGCCAAGCGGCGCGCCGGCAGCGGCCCAACCAATCCCGGCTCCGCTGACGACATGAGCTTCGTGCGCGACAAGCTGGTCGCGCTCGACCCGGAAAAGTGCGACCTTTGCTATCTGCTGTGCCGCTCGCTTCGCGCCACGCGCGTCGTCGAATTCGGCACCTCGTTCGGCGTCTCGACGATCTACCTCGCTGCGGCCGTACGCGACAATATGCGGGACTTCGGCGGCGAAGGCGTGGTGATCGGAACCGAGATCGAGCCCAGCAAGGCCGCGATCGCACAGCAGAACCTGTCCGATGCCGGCCTCTCCGACTTCGTCGAGATCCGCATCGGCGATGCCAGGCAAATCCTGAAGGACGCCGGCGGGCCGGTGGATTTCCTGCTGCTCGACAGCTGGATCCCGCTGGTGCGGCCGGTCATCGACGTGGTGGCCCCGCAGCTCCGGGCCGGCGCGGTCGTGCTGTGCGACAATGTCGAATTGTTCGAGCAGGATTATCGCGACTACACCTCCCTGGTGCGCGATCCGCGCAACGGCTTTCGTTCCGTGCTGCTGTCGCACCAGGGCGGCATCGAGCTGTCCGTCAAGCTGAGCTAGTACCCGCGCGTCACCCCGCCGACACATTGGAGCGTTCCGCGGCAGCTTGGATCGATTCCAAACCGGCGTGGGTGGCATCGCTGCGAGCTCTTCGGTAGGGTCCCGACGCGCTGTTGAATAGGCGGCGATTGCGACAAGCCCCGCTGGTTCCGGTGCGCCACATCTTCTGATCCCATGAACAAATCCTCGATCAGGGCCGCGTTGCTGCAGGTCCATTCCATCATTGGCCTTGCGCTGGCGCTGATCTGGGCGGTGGTCGGCATCACCGGCGCGACGATGAGCTTCGAGGACGAAATCGAAGCCGGCCTGAACGGCGACATCATGCGCGTCGATGCCAGTGCAACGCGGCGGCTGACGCCGGACGAACTGGTCGCGCGGCTGCAAGGCGCGGGCGACTTCGGCAAGGTCTCGGCCGTGACCATGGCCAGCGACCCAGCGGCCGCGGCACGCATCCGCTTTGCCCGCAGCGAAGGCGGTACGCGGCCGTCCTCGGTCTATGTCGACCCCTATAATGGGCACGTGCTTGGCTCGCCGCGCGGCGAGGACTTCTTCGCCACCGTGCGCAAGCTGCATCGCTGGATGCTGTTGCCGGGCGACGGCAATGGCATCGGCCGCAAGATCACCGGCACCGCCGCGATCTGCCTGATCGTGATGCTGATATCCGGCCTGGTGTTGCGCTGGCCGCACCGCGCCCGCAGCGTGAAGATGTGGCTGAAGCCAAATCTGGGCCTGCGCGGGCGTGGCCTGCATCGCTCCCTGCACGCCGTGATCGGCACCTGGGTGCTGCCGGTCTATCTGGTGATGACGCTGACCGGCCTCTGGTATTCGTTCGAATGGTACAAGGCCGGCGCCAACTGGCTGTTGGCGCGGCCCCAGACCACGGCGGCCGCGATGCAACCCAAGCCGCCGCGCGGCGCGGCGGCAACCGAGGGCAAAATTGACGCCAAGGCCGATGCCAACAAAGCTGATACGAACAAGGTTGATACGAACAAGGTTGATACAAGCAAGGCCGAGGCAAAGCCGCTCGGCTTCGATCGTGTCTGGACCGCGTTCCTGCAGCAGGAGAACAACGATTACGGACGGGCGCTGCTGACCCTGCCGGCGGGTGCGGGCACCGCCGTGCGCGTGCGGTCATGGTCGCGGGACTCGTCGCTTGAGAGCGTCCGTGACGAGTTCCGTATCGATGCCGTCACCGGTCGCGTCATCGCGTCGGATCGTTATGCAGACAAGACGTCCGGCGAGCGCGTCCTTGCCGCCGTGCTCGACATCCACCGCGGCGCCATCCTGGGATGGCCCGGCAAGCTCGCTTTCATGCTCGCCGCCGCCATGATGCCGCTGTTCGTGGTGACCGGCGTCCTGCTCTATCTATCCCGCCGCAGGCACCGGCGCCTCGCACGGCCGCCAGTCGGCCACCTCGTTCCGGGCGAATGAAGTTCATAGACCGGTGATCAGGTGAGATCGCATGCCGCGATCCGCGCGCGCAACGCGGCGTCGGTGGCGGCCGCAAGCTCAAGCAGTCCGCGGTAGGGATCTCCCGATATCCCGAGCACGGCGGCGAACGCAGGCTCGGTCTTGAGGCCACCTGCCCTCAATCTGCTGACGGCTCGCCGCAGCCGTCCGTCGTCCAGCGCAAGCAGCCGCCGTTCGACATCGAAATGGATCCAGCCCGGCTGCCGGTCGACCGGGCGGTGGTCACCGAACAGTTCGAATGGCCAACCGTCCCACATGAAGCGGGCAATCACCGGCCGCGTGTCCGAGGTCCATCGGTAGAGCGCAAAATCGGCGGCTGATCGATAGTGGGTCCAGATGATCTCGGCGAACGCGTCGGGATCGAACGCATGACAGACGATATCGATGTCGCTGCCCGGCACGGCCAGGTCGAGCGGCAGCGTTCCGACGACGCGTGGATCGAACGGCTTGAGCCGCTCCATCACGGCAGAGCTGGCGACGGCGGATGTGTAGTGCCCGACATTCATCGCGTGGCGTACCCTCGAATTGGCAAGGTATCATGCGCATGTCGAATGCGTGAACCTCCACACATGCGCCGGGTCTTGAGGGAAGGGTATGCAAACGCAACGGGGCGGCCCCGACCGCGTCAGCATGGTCGAAACCGCCCCGCCCAAAAAGAGAACAGGCGGGATTGCCGCGCAATCCCGCCTGTCCGCCGATATCTTGATCCGTTCGGGCGATTAGCCGAACTGGTTCATCGTGTTGTGGGCGCCGCCCGCCTTGAGGGCAGCCTCACCGGCGAAGTACTCCTTGTGATCGTCGCCGATGTCCGAGCCCGCCATGTTCTGATGCTTGGCGCAGGCGATGCCCTGACGGATCTCCGCGCGCTGCACGTTCTTGACGTAGCCCAGCATGCCCTGCTCGCCGAAATACTCCTTCGCGAGGTTGTCGGTCGACAGCGCCGCCGTGTGATAGGTCGGCAACGTGATCAGATGGTGGAAGATGCCGGCGCGCTTGGCCGAATCCGCCTGGAAGGTACGGATGCGCTCGTCGGCTTCGATCGCCAGCGGCGTCTCGTCGTATTCCGGCTTCATCAGCTCGGCACGGTTGTACTTGCTGACGTCCTTGCCGGCTTCCTTCATCGCGTCGTAGACCTGCCAACGGAAGTTGATGGTCCAGTTGAACGACGGCGAGTTGTTGTAGGCCAGCTTGGCGTTCGGAATGACCTTGCGGATGCGGTCGACCATCGAGGCGATCTGCTCGATATGCGGCTTTTCGGTCTCGATCCACAACAGGTCGGCGCCGTTCTGCAGCGAGGTGATGCAGTCGAGCACGCAGCGATCCGCACCGGTGCCAGGACGGAACTGGTAGAGGTTGCTGAGCAGACGCTTCGGACGCATCATCTTGCCGTTCTGGTTGATGATGACGTCGCCGTTGCGCGCATTGGCGGCCGTCACTTCCTCGCAATCGAGGAAGCTGTTGTACTGGTCGCCGAGGTCGCCGGGCTTGTGGCTGACTGCGATCTGCTGGGTCAGGCCGGCGCCGAGCGAGTCGGTGCGGGTCACGATGACGCCGTCCTCGACGCCGAGTTCGAGGAACGCATGGCGGCAGGCGCGGATCTTGGCGATGAACACCTCATGCGGCACGGTGACCTTGCCGTCCTGGTGACCGCACTGCTTCTCGTCCGAGACCTGGTTCTCGATCTGCAAGGCGCAGGCGCCCGCCTCGATCATCTTCTTGGCGAGCAGATAGGTCGCCTCGGCGTTGCCGAAGCCGGCGTCGATGTCGGCGATGACGGGCACGACGTGGGTCTGGAAGTTGTCGATCTTCTCGATCAGCGCCTTTTCCTTGGCCTTGTCGCCTTCCTTGCGGGCCGCATCGAGCGCGCGGAAGATATCGTTCAGTTCGCGGGAATCCGCCTGACGCAGGAAGGTGTAGAGCTCTTCGATCAGCGCCGGCACCGAGGTCTTCTCGTGCATCGACTGGTCGGGCAGCGGGCCGAACTCGGAGCGCAGCGCGGCGATCATCCAGCCCGAGAGATAGAGGTAGCGGCGATCGGTGTTGCCGAAGTGCTTCTTGACCGAGATCAGCTTCTGCTGCGCGATGAAGCCGTGCCAGCAGCCGAGCGACTGGGTGTACTTGGTGCTGTCGGCGTCATAGGCGGCCATGTCGGCGCGCATCAGCGCAGCCGTGTAACGGGCGACGTCCAGACCGGTCTTGAAGCGGTTCTGCAGGCGCATGCGCGCCACGGCCTCGGCGGTGACGCCGTTCCAGGTGTCCTTGGTCTTGAGCAGCGCCTCGGCCGCCTCAAGCTCGCTCTGATAGGAAGCCGGTCCCTGGATGGCCCGGTCGCTGATCCCGCGCGGTTGGAAGTTCATGTCCGTGATCCCTTCGGTGACGAAATAACTGGGCTCTTTTGTAAGCCCAGTCTCGCCGGGAGCTAGACCTGGCGCGGAAAACTTGTCATAACTTACAAGAAACCATTGTATTGTTGTAATAACCTTACAATCCATGAGTTAGGCGATGGCAACCTCAAGCGCCCGTTCCGTTTTCATGGGGCCCCGGCTGCGCCGGCTGCGGCGCGATCTCGGGCTGACCCAGGCCGACATGGCAGCCGATCTGGAGATCTCCGCCCCCTATGTCGCGCTGCTGGAACGCAACCAGCGGCCGGTGACCGCCGACATGCTGCTTCGCCTCGCCCGCACCTACAAGATCGATCTGGCCGATCTCGCCGGCGACGGCGGCGCCGATCACACCGCGCGCATGCAGTCGATCCTGAAGGAACCGATGTTCGCCGACATCGACATCCCCGCGCTCGAGGTCAGCGACCTCGCGGTCAGCTATCCCGGCATGACCGAGGCGTTCCTGCGCCTCTACACCGCCTATCGCGAAGAACAACTGGCACTGGCGGAGCGAAGCGCGCCGGACCTCGCAGGCGGCGCATCCTTTCCGGGGCAGGAGAATTTCGACGCCAATGATCCGGTCGCGGAGGTCAGGCGGTTCCTCGCCGCGCGGCGCAACAATTTCGCCAATCTCGACGACGCAGCCGAACGCCTCGTCCACGAGCCGGCCGGCCCGGCCGGATTTATCGAGCGACTGCGCGAGCGTCACAAGCTCCAGGTCCGCTATCTGCCGCCCAACGTCATGCTCGGCTCGATCCGGCGGCTGGACATGCATCGCAGGCAATTGCTGCTCGAGGACTCGCTCGACACCGCGGGCCTCAACTTTCAATTGGCCAAGCAGCTCGCCTATCTCGAACTCGAAGACGAGATCAGCGCGGCGGTGGAGGACGGCAAGTTCACCAGCAAGAGCGCCGAGTTGCTGGCACGCCGCGCGCTTGGCGCCTACGCGGCGGCCGCGCTGATCATGCCGTACTCCGTATTCGCAAAGGCAGTCGAGGCGCGTCGCTACGACCTGGAAGCACTGGCGCGCCAATTCGGCACCAGCTTCGAGCAGACGGCACACCGTGTCACGACCCTGCAGCGGCCGGGTCTCGAGAAGGTGCCGTTCTTCCTGATCCGCGTCGATCCGGCCGGCAACATCTCCAAGCTGCTCGACGGCGCCGGCTTCCCGTTCGCCAAGCATGGCGGGGCGTGCCCACTATGGTCGGTGCACGGCATCTTCAAGACGCCGCGCCAGATCGTGACGCAATGGCTGGAATTGCCCGACGGACAGCGCTTCTTCTCGATCGCGCGCACCGTGACCGCCGGCGGCGGCGCGTTCGGCGCCATCCGGGTCGAGCGCGCGATCGCGATCGGCTGCGCAGCGGAGCATGCGAGCCAGCTGATCTACACGCGCGAGGGACAGGGGCCGAACGCCGAAGAGCCCACACCGATCGGCGTCGCCTGCCGCGTCTGCCATCGTCCGCGATGCGCGGCGCGATCGGCGCCGCCGATCGGGCGCGAGATCCTTCCCGACGATTTCAGAACCTCGAGCGTCCCGTTCGGCTTCTCGGCGGACTGACCTGCTCGATCACCCCTGCGGCCGGTTCTGGTCGTACAGCACCCGGGCGCGGATGGTGCCGTCGATGGCCCTCAGATCGGCGAGCAGCGCCTCGCCCTCGCCGCCCACCACGTCGGTCTCCAGCACGACGTAGCCGACCTCCGGGTCGGTCTGCAGATACTGCGCCAGGATGTTGATGCCGTGCCGGGAGAGCGCGTCGTTGACCTGGCGCATGACGCCCGGCGCGTTGCGGTGAACATGGATGAACCGGGTGCCGGTCGGTCGCGCCGGCAATTGCACCTGTGGAAAATTGACTGCGCCGAAGGTCGAGCCGACATCGGAATAGTCGATCAACTTGCGCGCCACCTCGCCGCCGATGCGATCCTGCGCTTCCTCCGTCGAGCCGCCGACATGCGGCGTCAGGATGACGTTGGGCAGTCCCTGCAACGGCGAGACGAAGCGCGCCTCGTTCGACACCGGCTCGACCGGAAACACATCGACCGCCGCGCCCGCCAGCCGGCCCTCACGCAAGGCACTCGCCAGCGCGTCGAGATCGACCACCGTGCCGCGTGAGTTGTTGATCAGATACGCCTCGGGCTTCATCAGCCGAAGCTGGGCCGCGCCGATCATGTTGGCGGTCGCCGGCGTCTCCGGCACGTGCAGCGAGACGACATCGCTGGCCGCGAGCAGTTCGTCGAGCGTGTCGACCGGCTCGGTGTTGCCGTGACGCAGCTTGTCGGTGTGATCGAAATAGATCACGCGCATGCCCATCGCTTCCGCGAGGTTCGACAGCTGCGAGCCGATATTGCCGTAGCCGACGATGCCGAGCGTCTTGCCGCGCACCTCGCGGCTGCCGTCGGCGGACTTGTCCCAACCGCCGGCATGCGCGGAGACCGACCGCGGAAAGATCCGGCGGAACAGCATCACGATTTCAGCGATGGTCAGCTCGGCCACGCTGCGCGTGTTGGAGTATGGCGCATTGAAGACCGGGATCCCGAGCTTTCGCGCGGCGTCGAGATCGACCTGGTTGGTGCCGACCGAGAAGCACCCGACGACCAGCAGGCGGTCGGCGGCATCAAGAATCTCCGCGGTCAATTGGGTCCGCGAGCGAATGCCCAGCATATGGACCCCCGACAGCGCCTGCCTGAGCTCCGCAGGTCCGAGCGCCTTGGGCAGACGTTGCAACTCGGTATAGCCGTTCGCCTCGAACATCCGGACCGCGGAATCGTTCACGCCCTCCAGCAACAGGACGCGTATCTTGGTTTTGGGAAGCGACAGCATCATCGATATCCAGATTTGCAGGGGTCAGGGCCAATTCCGCGCGAGTGCAGTTTCGCGCCGGTCAGGCGACAATATAGAGGACAATTGCGTCGGAGACCGCCGGCTTGCCCCGACCGTCTGGCACAATCCGCATAGCCGTCCTGCCCCGATGTCCCGAAAGGAAACCGTTACCGCGAGCCACGAAAGACGTGCGGCACCCTCGGCGGCCAAGACCGCGGCCGTCAACTTGACCGGGGACGGGAATGAGAGGAAAAAACCCTCGGGGAAGATGGTCGGAGTGGCAGGATTCGAACCTGCGACCCCTGCGTCCCGAACGCAGTGCTCTACCGGGCTGAGCCACACTCCGACTAAGAGGCCCGGCTTATAGCGTCGGGTTTCGGGGACCGCAAGGCACCGAATTGAGGAATCTAGTCACAGTGGAAACAGGCCTGAAAACGCACGTTCTGCCCGCCGGCGCGGCCGCCACGGCCACCGCCGCCGGGGTTTTGGCCGAGGGCGGCCTCGTGGCGTTTCCGACCGAGACGGTTTATGGCCTTGGCGCCGATGCCGGCAATGCGGCCGCGATCGCCCGGCTCTACCAGGCCAAGGGCCGCCCGGCCTTCAATCCGCTGATCGCCCATGTCGCCGATCTCGGCGCGGCGCGCCGAATCGCCCTGTTCGACGGCCAGGCCCTGCGGCTCGCGGAGGCGTTCTGGCCCGGTCCGCTGACCCTGGTGCTGCCCAAGGCGCTGTCCTGCCCGGTCGCGGAACTGGCGACCGCGGGCCTCGATACGGTCGCGATACGGATCCCGGCCCACAAGGTGGCGCGCGACATCATCAAGGCGTTCGGCGGTGCCGTGGTGGCGCCGTCGGCCAATCTCTCCGGCCATGTCTCGCCGACCACCGCCGAGCATGTGAACGGCGATCTGGCGGGCCGAATCGACCTGATCGTCGATGGCGGCCCGGTCGAAGTCGGCGTCGAATCGACCATCGTCGGCTGCTTCTCCGATCCGGTGCTGCTGCGGCCGGGCGGGCTGACCCGCGCCGAGATCGAGCATGTGCTCGGCCATGCCTTGCAATCACCGCCGCAGGACGCCGAGGCCGACGGCCAGCCGGTCGCCCCCGGCATGCTCGCCTCGCATTACGCGCCGCGGACACCGGTCCGGCTCAATGCCAGCGACGTCCATGTCGGCGAGGCCTTGTTGGCATTCGGCTCAGGCAAGGTGGCACGGCGCGAATCCGCCTCCGTGGTCATGAACCTGTCCGAGCGCGGCGATCTCGCCGAGGCTGCCGCCAATCTGTTCGGCTACCTTCGCACGCTCGACAAGAGAAATGCGGATGCTATCGCCGTGATGCCCATTCCCGAGGACGGGCTGGGCGAGGCCATCAATGACCGGCTGCGCCGCGCAGCGGTTGGACGGGAAGCATGACCTGGAAATCAGGGTCATGCTGAAACAAAGCTTCCCGATCAAGTGAAAGACCAAGAAAAAATGAACATCGTCCAATCAGCGGTGCCGCCGCTTCCGCCCGAATTGCTTGCAAAGTTCCGCGCCATCGTCGGCGAGAAATATGCGGTGACCGACGCCGCCGACATCAAGCCTTACGTCACCGAGGAGCGCGACCTGTTCCAGGGCCGCTCGCCGCTGGTGCTGCGCCCGGGCTCGACCACTGAGGTCGCCGCGATCTGCAAGCTTGCGAGCGAGCACAAGATCGCGCTGGTGCCGCAGGGCGGCAACACCGGCCTGGTCGGCGGCCAGACCCCGCACAATGGCGAGGTGGTGGTGTCGCTGCGGCGGCTCGACAAGATCCGCGACATCGACGTCGAATCCAACACCATGACCTGCGAGGCCGGCGTGGTGCTGCAAATCGCGCAGCAGAAGGCGGCCGACGTCGACCGGCTGTTCCCGCTGTCGCTCGGCGCGGAAGGCAGTTGCACCATCGGCGGCAACCTCTCGACCAATGCCGGCGGCACCGCGGCACTCGCCTATGGCGTAGCCCGCGAGATGGCGATTGGGCTCGAGGTCGTGCTGGCCGACGGCCGCGTGCTCAACGCGCTGACCAAGCTGAAGAAGGACAACACCGGCTACAACCTGCACAACCTCTTCATCGGTGCCGAGGGCACGCTCGGCATCATCACCGCGGCGACCTTGAAGCTGTTTCCGCGGCCGCGCGCGGTCGAGACCGCCTATGTCGGCCTGAAGTCGCCGGCGGCCGCGCTCAAGCTGCTGTCGATCTCGCGCAACGAGGCCGCCGGTGCGCTGACGAGCTTCGAACTGCTCGCCGACATCGCGGTCGACTTCTCGATCCGACACGGCATCGACATCCGCGATCCCCTGACCAGCAAGCACCCCTGGTACGTGCTGATGGAGCTGTCGTCGTCGCGCGACGATGCGCGCGACACGCTGGAGGCGATCCTTGCCCAGGGCATGGAAGACGGCATCGTCGACGACGCCGTCATCGCCGCCAATCTGAGCCAGCGCCAGGCGTTCTGGAAGCTGCGCGACGAGATGTCGGCGGCGCAGAAGCCGGAAGGCGGCTCGATCAAGCACGACATCTCGGTGCCAGTCGCGGCGGTGCCCGCCTTCATCGCGGAGGCCAATGCGGCGGTCGTCAAGCTGATCCCGGGCGCAAGGCCGGTGCCGTTCGGCCATCTCGGCGACGGCAACATCCACTACAATGTCAGCCAGCCGGTCGGCGGCAACGCGGCCGACTTCCTGGCGCGCTGGCACGACATGAATGCCGTGGTGTTCGAGATCGTGTTGCGCATGGGCGGCTCGATCTCGGCCGAGCACGGCATCGGCGTGCTGAAGCGCGATGAACTGCCCGACGTCAAGGACAAGGTCGCAATCGAGCTGATGCGCTCCATCAAGGCGATGCTCGATCCGCACGGCATCATGAATCCGGGCAAGGTGCTGTGACCGTGCAGGCGACAGTGCCCTCTCCCTCCCTCGCCATCGCACCAATCGCCGACGCCGACATCCCTGACGTCGTCGCGCTGTGGCAGGCCTGCGGCCTGACACGGCCATGGAACGATCCCGCTTCCGACATTGCGCTGGCACGGCGAGGACCGAGTTCGACGGTGCTGGTCGGTCGCGACGCCGGCGCGATCGTGGCGACCGCGATGGTCGGCCACGACGGCCATCGCGGCTGGGTCTATTACGTCGCGGTCGATCCGAACAGCCAGGGCAAGGGCCTTGGCCGCGTCATGATGGCCGCGGTCGAGGACTGGTTGCGCGCCGCCGGCGTGCCGAAGCTGCAATTGCTGGTGCGGCGCGAGAACGCCAAGGCCGGCGCGTTCTATCAATCGCTCGGCTACGAGGAATCCACCTCGGTGATGCTGGCAAAATGGCTCGATGGCCGCGAAGCCACGCCGTGATCGAATTGAGGATTGACGCATGAGCATCGCCGACCGCGTCCGCGTCAAGGACGTCGAGCTGCTGTCGAAACGCCGCTACGAGCTGAAGAGCGCGACATTCGACTACCGCCGCAGCAATGGCGAATGGCAGACCCAGGTGCGCGAGGTCTACGACCGCGGCAATGGCGCGGTGCTGCTGCCCTACAATCTGAAGGCCCGCACCGTAGTGCTGGTGCGCCAGTTCCGCTACCCGGCCTTCGCCAACGGCTATGACGATCTGCTGATCGAGGCCGCCGCCGGCATGCTCGACGATGCCGCGCCTGAGGAACGCATTCGCGCCGAGGCCGAGGAAGAGATCGGCTACCGCCTCGAACACGTGCGCAAGGTGTTCGAAGCGTTCATGACGCCGGGCGCGGTGACCGAGAAGCTGCATTTCTTCGTCGCCGAATACGACGCCGCGATGCGCATCGGTGACGGCGGCGGGCTCGCCGACGAGGGCGAGGACATCGAGGTGCTGGAGCTTGCGATCGACGACGCCCTCGCCATGATCGGCGACGGCCGCATCGTCGATGCCAAGACCATCATGCTGCTGCAATACGCAGCGCTGCATTTGTTCAGGTAGACACCGCCGCGGTCACGCGCGGGGCGGCACGTTGCCAAAATATCGAAAACAACCCCATGCAAAGCAGCCGGCTATGGCCGGCGCTCGACTTGACACGTCGGGCAACTCACGGATACACTTCTAATATTCCGAAATTACGCAGACGCGCTGACCCCCAGCCCCGTCATCCTGAGGAGCGCGTCTTCGCGCGTCTCGAAGGATGCGCGGCCCGGCTGGTGGCCGATTCATCCATCGAGGCTCGCCGAAGAGGCTCGCACCTCAGAATGACGGGGATGGATTGAACGAAGCGCGCTACCGCATCGTGATCGCAAGACCGCTCAGATCGGCGTTGGCCATCAGGCCGACCTGGTGGCCGGTCAATTCGAGCACCGCACCCTTTTGATTGGTGAGCACGATCGCGCGGGCACCGCGGCCGATGGCGAGCCCCGCGCCCGCCGCGCCGTAGACGCCGGCAACGTCGGACGGCCGATTGATGTTGCTGACGCGGCCGCGCAGCACGGTCTTGGAGCCGCCGAACACCAGGCCGTAGTCGAGACCTCCGGTCGAGAGCGGATAGGAGCGGCCGCGGAAAGTCAGGACGCCGCTGCCGCCGGAGCCGCCGATGATCCATCCGGCCTTGTAGATCGTGAGCTTGACGAAGCCGCTATCGGCACGCGCCGCGGACGAGAAAGCAAACCCCGTGAACGCCATCAACGCGACCAGCGCGGCGCGGAGGGTGGACGAAAGCTTCATGCGCAGTCTCCCCAGGAATGTCTCACTCACGATGCGGATGCGAATCGCAACCCGCCGACTGTAGCAAGCGTTCGCCACGACGCAATTTGAGACAGCGGTCGCCGTTCACTCGCATGGTTTCGGTGCAACCCGGATTGAACCAGTTCCCGAGACGGCAACACTCACAGCATGTCCGGGGTGATCGGCCCCAGAGCTCCACGATTGCCGCGGAGCATTCACTTTTTTCGAACCGGAGATTTCCCATGCGCCGTCTTGCGATCGCCTGCGCCGCCTTTGCCGCGACCGTGTCCGTGCTTGCCGTGGCAAGCCCCGCCAGCGCCACGCCCTATCACCTGATCCGCTGGCAGGACACCGGCTTCTGCCAGATCTGGGACCAGAGCATCCCGACCGCGCCGTGGCCGGCGGACTACGCCGTGGTCAGCGAGGAGCTGCCGACCTTCGAGGCCGCGTTCAGCTACAAGACCGGCCTGCTGAACAACGGCACCTGCTCGTTCTAACACCTGATGAGATAGGTCGAGCTGGAACGGCATCGAAAGTTCACCTCTCCTTTGGGAGAGGTCGATTTGCGCAGCAAATAGGGTGAGGGGTTGCGGTCTATCGAGAGAGCAAGAGCCCTCATCCGGATTGCACTGGACGATGCTTCGCATCGCCAGGCGCAATCCGACCTCTCCCCGGCGGGGAGAGGTGAACCAAGACCGAGCAAAGCCGATTCAACCAAGACTCGTCCCGCTCCAGGCGATCGCCGACCACACGCAGGGACGTCACGCCGCAACACCGCGTCATTCGCCTTGTGCCGTCAGACGCAACGCGATCGAGCATCAGTGATGCTTGATCAAGGCATCGCGCGCGGCG
>NZ_DDOP01000085.1:0-18236 GCF_002341725.1 Bradyrhizobium sp. UBA2491 | reverse complement strand
GCCTTCGCCGGGACGACGGTGTGGATCTAGCTCGACTTCCTCGTCCGCCGCGCCTGCTTGCGCCAGTCGGCGACGAACGCCACGAAGGCAGCGAGCGCGGGTGGCGGCTGGCGCCGGCTTGGATAGTACAGGAACGGCCCGTCGAACGGCGGGCACCAGTCATCGAGCACGCTGACGAGCGCGCCGGACTTCACGCCGTAGCGGACATAGCCCTCGAACGTCGCCCAGTAGCCGACGCCATCGTGGACCGCACGCAGCGCGAGACCGAGATGCGTCGCAATCAGCTTGGCCGGCGGCGAAATCTTCACCACGCGTCCGTTCTTCTCGAACTCCCAATCGAAGATCACGCCGTTGCTGAAGCGGGTGCGGATACAGGCATGCGTCAGCAAATCCTTCGGCTGCATCGGCCGGCCGTGCTTTGCGACATACTCGCTCGACGCCACCACCGCGTAGCGCTGCGGCGCGCCGAGCGGGACCGCCACCATATCCTGGGCCAGATGCTCGCCATAGCGCACGCCGGCGTCGAAGCCCTGCGCGACGATGTCGACGAAGGCGCTCTCGGCGACGATGTCCAGATCGACCTGCGGATATCTGGCGAGGAACGGCGCGATCATCGGCGCCAGCACGAGGTCGATCGCGGGCGGCGGCGCGTTGATGCGCAGGCGCCCCGACGGCTCGGCGCGCAGACCGCGGACCTCGGTGATCGCATCGGCGACGTTGACCATCGCCGGCGCGACCCGGGCGAGCAGCAGTTCGCCGGCCTCGGTCAGCGCGACGCTGCGGGTGGTGCGGTTCATCAGGCGGACGCCGAGCCGCTCCTCCATGTCGCGCAGGCGCTGGCTGAGGCTCGAGACCGAGACGCGGCTCTCCAGCGCGGCGCGCCGGAAGTTGCGGGTGCGTGCCACCGCCACGAAGGCGTCGAGGTCGCGAAGGTCGAAATCCTGCATTGTTCGATATAGTGAACAAGCTATTCTGGATTGTCCAGCTTAACCCCGGCAACGAACCCGCCCATATCAGCCGCGTCATTCTGGCGGCGGATGATCCGCCGCCACATCCAGGGAGCACCACCATGGACACACGCAAACTCGGCTCCACCGGCCCGCCCGTCTCGCAGCTCGGCCTCGGCTGCATGGGCATGTCCGACTTCTACGGCCCCGCCGACCGCAGCGAGAGCATCGCCACCATCCACGCCGCGCTCGATGCCGGCATCACGCTGCTCGACACCGGCGACTTCTACGGCATGGGCCACAACGAAATGCTGATCGGCGAGGCGCTGAAGAGCCGCAGCCGCGACAATCTGCAGATCAGCGTCAAGTTCGGCGCGCTGCGCGACCGCAATTACGGCTTCCTCGGCTACGACAGCCGGCCTGCGGCCGCGAAGAATTTCGTCGCCTATTCGCTGCAACGGCTCGGCGTCGATCACATCGACATCTACCGCCCGGCCCGGCTCGATCCCAATGTGCCGATCGAGGACACGGTCGGGGCACTGGCCGACATGATCAAGGCCGGCTGGATCCGGCATATCGGCCTGTCCGAGGTCGGCTCCGACACCATCCGCCGCGCCCACAAGGTGCACCCGATCGCCGATCTGCAGATCGAATATTCGCTGGTGTCGCGCGGCATCGAGGACGACATCCTGAAGACCTGCCGCGAGCTCGGCATCGGCGTCACCGCCTATGGCGTGCTGGCGCGCGGGCTGATCAGCGGACACTGGTCGAAGGACCATGCCGGCGCCAGGGATTTCCGCCTGATGAGCCCGCGCTTCCAGGCCGGCAACATCGACGCCAATTTGGCGCTGGCGGACCGGCTGCGCGGCATCGCCGGCGAGATCGGCGCCTCTCCTGCGCAGGTCGCGATCGCCTGGGTCGCGGCCCAGGGCACCGACATCGTGCCGCTGGTCGGCGCGCGGCGCCGCGAGCGGTTGACCGAGGCGCTCGGCGCGCGCGATGTGAAGCTGACCGCGGCGCATCTCGCCGCGCTGGCGGAGGCATTTCCGCCCGGTGCCGCCGCGGGCGGACGCTATCCGGAGGAGCACCTCCGGCACATGGACAGCGAGAAGCCCGCTGTAGTGTCCTAGATCGGAACGAAGATTGAATCGATCCGGCCACGAGCACGATTCACCTCTCCCTTGGGAGAGGTCGATTTGCGCAGCAAATCGGGTGAGGGGTTACGCTCTATCGAGAGAGCAAGAGCCCTCACCCGGATTGCTCTGGACGATGCTTCGCATCGCCAGGCGCAATCCGACCTCTCCCCGGCGGGGAGAGGTGAACCGAGGGCGCGTCAGCCGATCAAAACTCATGCCGCTTTAGCGAACTACCGATGCCCGCTCAGGTCGGTGATCACGGCAGCATCGCCATTGAGCGGGTTCTGCGGATCGCGCGCGTAACGCAGGGTCTCGAACCGCATCGCGCGCGCATCCACCATCAGCAGGCGGCCGACCAGGCCTTCGCCGAAGCCGACGATCTCGCGGATCGCCTCCAGCGCCATCATCGACCCCATGAGGCCGGCCAGCGCCCCCATCACGCCGGCCTCGGCGCAGGCCGGCACCGTGCCCGGCGGCGGCGCCTCCGGGAACAGGCAGCGATAGGTCGGGTTGAACACGCCTTGCGCATTCTTCTCATGGGCGCGGATCGTGGTCAGCGAGCCGTCGAACTGCCCGAGCGCCGCCGTGATCAGCGGCCGCTTCGCCAGGAAGCAGGCATCGGCGACGAGATAGCGGGTCTCGAAATTGTCGGAGCCGTCGAGCACGAGATCGTAGTTTGAAATCAGCGCCATCGCATTGTCCGCATCGAGCCGCATTGGATGCGCTTCGAAAGTCACATGCGGATTGAGCGCATGAATCTGCGCCGCCGCGCTGTCGACCTTGCGCTTGCCGATGTCGGACGTGGTGTGGATGATCTGGCGCTGCAAATTGGAGAGCGAGACGACGTCGTCATCGACCACGCCGAGCCGGCCGACACCCGCGGCCGCCAGATACATCAGCACCGGCGCGCCGAGGCCGCCGGCGCCGATCACCAGCACTGAGGATTGCTTCAGCGCGTTCTGGCCGGGGCCACCCACCTCGCGCAGCACGATGTGGCGGGCATAGCGTTCGAGCTCGTCGGCACTCAGCATGATGGTATCCTGCGCGCTGTTCCCTGAACCGACGCACGGTTGTTGCCGACCAAGCAGATGTGCTTAATTGCGTGGACGTCAATGGTTTCGGTCATCCCCTCCGGATTTGTCATGAGATCGGTGCTTTCGGCAACGTTGATGTTCGCAACCATCGGGGCGGCGCACGCCCAGATGACGCCGCCGTCGACCGCGGGGGCCAAGCCGAAGACCGTGACGACGGTGCCGGTTCGCCCCGCATTGCAGAAGCCGGAAGATACCGCTGGCGCGATGGCGCAGGCCGAGCGGCTGGCGCTGCAATCCGACCTCGCCTGGGTCGGCGAATATAATGGCGCGATCACCGGCGACGTCAGCGAGCGCATGGTCAATGCGATCAAGGAATTCCAGAAGAACCGCGGCGGCAAGCCGACCGGCGTGCTGAACCCGCAGGAGCGCGGCGCGCTCGCCGACACCGCGCGGCGCAAGCAGGAGAACGTCGGCTGGCGGATCGTCACCGAGCCCGGCACCGGGGCGCGGCTCGGCATTCCGACAAAACTGGTGCCGCAGCTGACCAGCGATGCGTCCGGCGCCAAATGGACCTCGCCGACCGGTACCGTCCAGGTGCTGCTGACCCGGCGCAAGGAAGCCAGTCCGACCACCGCCAGGCTTGCCGAGCAGGAAAAGAAGCAGCCCGCCGGCCGCACCATCGACTACACCGTGGTGAAGCCGGACTTCTTCGTGCTGTCGGGCATGCAGGGACTGAAGAAGTTCTATCTGCGCGGCACCTTGAAGGGCGACGAGGTCCGCGTCCTCACCATTCTCTATGACCAGGCGACGCAGACCACCGTCGAACCGGTGGTGATCGCGATGTCGAGCGCCTTCAACGCGTTTCCGCCCGGCGCGCAGGCCGGTCCGCCGCCGCGCAAGACGGTGGAATACAGCACCGGCGTCGTGGTCAGCGACGACGGCGCCATCGTCACTGATCGCGTGGCGAGCGGCGATTGCGTCGCGCTGACGATCCCGGGCTATGGCAGCGCCGACCGGGTCGCCGAGGACAAGGATCACGACCTCGCGCTGCTGCGGATCTACGGCGCGCGCGGGCTGAAGCCGCTCAACATCGCGGGCCAGGCGACCCAGACCACGCTCGACATCACCGGGATCGCCGATCCGCAGAACCAGGGCGGTGCTGCTGCCGTCAGCACAATGAAGGCATCGGTGGCACAGATCGGCGGTGGCGGAGATGCAGCCCTGTCACCAGCACCGGCGGTCGGCTTCTCCGGTGCGGCTGCGTTCGACAGCGACGGCAAGTTTGCCGGCATCGCGCTATTGAAGCCGGTCCTGGTCGCAGGCGCAACCAATGCGACTCCGTCAGCGCAGGCGACGCTGGTCGCTCCCGCAACGGTGCGAGACTTCCTGAAGGCGCATGGTGTCACAGCCTCGGGCGGCTCGGCCGATGCCAAGGCCGCGGTCGTGCGGGTAATCTGCGTCCGGAAGTAGACTCGAGCTGTCATCGCCCGCAAAAGCGGGCGATCCAGTATTCCAGAGGCAGTTGCGCTTCGGCCGAGAGGCCGCGGCGTACTGGATCCCCGCCTGCGCGGGGATGACATGCACGCCCTTCCCACACGTCGTCCTGGCGAAAGCCAGGACGACGGTGAGGATGGCGCTCGCTTCAAACTGCCAAACAGCCTTGTCCGCGTTACCGCAGCATGAACCGCACCCCCGCCCGCGCGAGACCACCGGCGATGCCGACCGGCGTGCCGTCGGCGCGCCAGCAGGCGGCGCCAGACATCGTGCCGTCGGCGTGGAACTGGATCGCGTTCATGCCGCCGGCCACCGTCGGCACGACTTGCACTCTGTGACCCCTGGCGGTGAGTGCGGCGCGGACACTCTCCGGCACCGCCTGCTCGACCTCCAGCGCATTGCCCTCGGTCCAAACCCGCGGCGCCTCGACCGCTTCCTGCAAGCTCATGCCGTGGTCGATCAGATTGATCAGCGCCTGCATCGCGCTCGGGAAGATGCGCTTGCCGCCGGGCAGGCCGAGTGCGTAAGCCAGCCTGCCTCCGCGCAGCGCCATGACAGGCGACATCGAGGTGGTGACGCGCTTGCCTGCGGCGAGCGACAGCGCGTGCCCGGGCCGCGGATCGAACAGGTTCATGTAATTGTTCGGCACGGTGCCGAGGCCCGGGATCAGGATCTTGGCGCCGAACAGATTGTTGATGGTCTGGGTGGTCGCCACCACATTGCCCATCGCATCCGCTGCGGTCATGTGCGTGGTGTGCGCGCTTTCGAGTTGCGTGATGCCGGCGCTCCAGGCCTGCGCGCGGTCTGCATCGATCGCGCGGCGGCGCTCCTCGGCATAGGCCTTCGAGGTCAGCCGCTCCACCGGGACGTTGATGTAGGCGGGATCGCCGCTCGCGGCTTCGCGATCGGCAAAGGCGATCTTCAGCACCTCGGCGAGATAGTGGATGGTCTCCGTCGTGCCGAAGCCGAGGCGGGCGACGTCATAGCCCTCGAGGATGTTGAGCATCTCGGTGATGTGCACGCCCGACGCCGCCGGCGGCGGCGGCCCGAGGATTTCCCAGCCGCGATAGTCGCAGCGGATCGGCGCGCGCTCGACCGTCTTGTAAGCAGCAAGATCCTCCTGGGCGATGAAGCCGCCATTCTTCTGCATGTAGTCGACCAGGACGTCGCCGAGCGGCCCCTGGTAGAGCGCGTTGTCGCCATGGTCGGCGATGTATTTCAAGGTCTCGGCATATTCCGCCTGCACCACGCGCTCGCCGGGCTTCAGCGGCGCGCCGTCGGGTAGATAGATCGCCGCGATCGGCTTGTCCTTCAGCATCTCCGCGGCGCCGTCGGTGATGCACTCGTGCAGATAGGGCGTCGCCGCATAACCGCGCGCGGCATGCTTGATCGCGGGCTGCATCACGTCGGCGAGGCTCATGGTGCCGAACCGGCGCAGCGTTTCGCACCAGGCCTTCAGCGAGCCCGGCACCGCGACCGCCTTCGGCCCGTTCAGATTCTCGTTGCCGACGGTGTCGAACACGTCATGCGCCGAGCCGGGCTTCGAGGTGTAGGTATCCGGCCGCACCGCCTTCGGCACCGTGCTCTGGCCGTCGATGAAGCGATGGCTGCCGTCGGCGAGGCGGATATGCGCCATGCCGCCGCCGATGATGCCGACCATCATCGGCTCGACCACGGTCAGCGTGAACAGAGTGGCGATCGCCGCATCGATCGCATTGCCGCCCGCCGCCAGCATCTCGGCGCCGGCGCTGGATGCCAGCGGATGATTGCTCACCACCATGCCGCGGCTAGAGGTCGCCGGCTGCTTCTCGCATTGAAAGGTGGTCGCGGCGCGTTCGCGCCAATTGCTGCTGATCGCCATTGTGTTCTCGTTCTTGCAGGGAGCGATGGCGGCCATGTTCGCCAGCCTCGCATGCGCGGTCAAGCCGCCGTGCGGCTCATGGCGGCATTCGCAAATGCGGTGTCAGCGCCGGTCGCGCAGCCAGATCTCGCGCCTGACCTTCCATTTTTCCGCTCTGGATTCGCCATTGTGATGCGGAAGCTCGACGAAGCCGACGAATTCGGCGCCGGTCTTCTGCTTGACCCGGCGCGAGGCGACGTTGGACGGCGCGTTGCAAACGTGGAAGTGATCGAGACCAAGGGTCAGGAAGGCGAAATCATTCACCGCGGCGATCGCCTCGGTCATGAGACCTTGATTCCAATAAGGCTCGGCGAGCCAGAACCCGCGATTGCCCTTGCGGCCATCGGCCCGCGGCCGGAAATTGATGTTGCCGATCGCCTCGCCGTCGCCGGCGCCGGCGCGCAACACCAGCACCCATTGATAACTTTCCTCGCCGCCCGCGATCTTGTCCAGCTCGCGCGTGATGAAGCTCTCCGCGCCGTCTTCGGGATAGGGCCACGGCACCACGGTCGCGAGCGTCTTGATCACGTTCCAATTGTCGAAGTGACGCTGGATCGCCGGAGCATCCGAGGGTGCAAGCGGCCGCAGGATCAGGCGCGGCGTCTCGATGCGTGGCGTTTCGAACATGTCACTTCTGACATTTCGGGCACCAGAACGTCGAACGGCCGTTCTGGGTGAAGCGCTTGACGATGCCCTCGCAACCCGCCGTGCGGCATGTCTCGCCTTCGCGGTCGTAGACCTGGAACGAATGCTGGAAGTAGCCGAGATCGCCATTGGTCAAGCGATGGTCGCTGATCGAGGAGCCGCCGGCCTTGATCGCCTGGTTGAGCACCGAATGGATCGCATCGACCAGCCGCTTGGCATGATCGGTCGGCTCGGCCTTCTTGGTCGCGAGCGTCGCGGCCAATCGCCGCGGCGACAGATGCGAGCGAAACAGCGCCTCGCAGACATAGATGTTGCCAAGTCCCGCCACCACGCGCTGATCGAGCAACGCCGCCTTCAGGCTGGTCTTCTTGTTGTGGCAGGAGCGCGCCAGCATCGCCGCGTCGAATTCGTTGCCGAGCGGCTCGGGCCCGAGGTCCTTCAGCAGCGGTTCATCCTCGATCGCGTTGCGGGCGATGATCTTCATGTAGCCGAAGCGCCTGGGATCGTTGAACACGACAGCCGCGCCCGAGGACATGTGGAACACGACGTGATCGTGCGCGCGGTCGTCGCTGCGCGGATGGTGGAATTGCCCCGGGGTCGCCGCGCCTTCCTGCTTCAGCACGCGGAGCGAGCCCGACATGCCCAGATGCATCAGCAGCACGTCGCCCGAGTTCAGGTCCGCCATCAGATATTTGGCGCGGCGGCCGAGCCCGGTGATGGTCTGGCCCTCGAGCCGGGCGATAAAGTCTTTTTGAAACGGAAACCGCAGATCCTTGCGGCGGGCCTCGGCCTTGAGGATTTTGGAGCCTTCCATGGCCGGTTGCAGGCCGCGGCGGACGGTCTCGACTTCGGGTAATTCCGGCATGGCAGGCATTCACCTTTTGGGACTGACGTGATAGCGCCATTGCGGCCGCCGCGCTATGGTTTGGCTGGAGCGTTTTCGAACCAAGCCTGTCCCGCGCCAGATGCGAGATGGACCGGCTCGCGGGAAGAAATCGCGACCAAGATGAACAAGAGTTCTGAGTGATGGATCGGCCGGAGCAAACCACCCATTTCGGCTTCAGGGACGTGCCCCTGGGCGAGAAGCAGACGCTGGTGAACGAAGTGTTTCACAGCGTGGCGTCGCGCTATGACCTGATGAACGATCTGATGTCGGGCGGCCTGCACCGGGCCTGGAAGGACGTCATGATCACGACGCTCGACCCGCCGAAGGGCGACCGGCCGTTCGCGCTGCTCGACGTCGCCGGCGGGACCGGCGACATCTCGTTCCGGGCCGCCAAGGCCGCGGGCACCGGCTTCCATGCCACCGTCTGCGACATCAACACCGAGATGCTGGCGGTCGGCCGCGAGCGCGCCGTCAAGCAGCACCTCGATGACCGCGTGTCGTTCGTCGAGGGCAATGCGGAGACGCTGGGTTTCGCCGATCGTTCGTTCGACGCCTACACGATCGCATTCGGCATCCGCAACGTGCCGCAGATCGAGCTGGCGTTGCGCGAGGCCTATCGGGTGCTCAAGCCGGGCAGCCGCTTCCTGTGCCTGGAATTCTCCACCGTCGACGTGCCCGGCCTCGACAAGATCTACGACCTGTTTTCCTTCAAGGTGATCCCGCCGCTCGGCCGCGCTGTCACCGGTGATGCCGAGTCCTATCAATATCTCGTCGAGTCGATTCGCAAATTCCCGCGGCCGAACGCGTTCGCCGAGATGATCAGCGCCGCCGGCTTCGCCCGCGTGAAATGGCAGAGCCTCTCCGGCGGCATCGTGGCGCTGCATTCGGGCTGGCGTTTGTGATCTCTGCACTGACCCACATCGCGCGCCTCGCCCGCGCCGGTTTCGTGTTTGCGCGCGAAGGCGTGTTCGGCGTCGTCGATCCGGCGCTGGTGCCGCCGCCCGGGCAGCTCGCGCTGAAAATGGCGCGGCTGATCGAGCGCCGCTCCGCCAAATCCGGCCCGCGGCTGTCGCGCGCGCTGACGAGGCTCGGGCCTGCCTATCTCAAGCTCGGCCAGTTCCTCGCCACCCGCCCCGACGTGGTCGGCGTCGCGATGGCGCGCGATCTCGAAAGCCTGCAAGACCGGCTGCCGCCATTCGCGCAGGACGAAGCCGAGACCGTCATCGCACAATCGCTGGAACGGCCGCTGTCGCAGGCTTTCGTGCATCTCGGCCCCGCGGTCGCCGCAGCCTCGATCGCGCAGGTGCATCGCGCCGAGGTCGAGCGCGACGGCGTACGGCAGCAGGTTGCGGTCAAGGTGCTCCGGCCCAACGTCGCGGCGCGCTTCCGCCGCGACCTCAGCGACTTCTTCTTCGTCGCGCATAAGGCCGAGGCGCATTCCGCCGAAGCGCGGCGCCTGCGGCTGATCGAGGTCATCAACACGATGTCGCGCTCGGTCGCGATGGAGATGGACCTGCGGCTCGAGGCGGCGGCGCTGTCCGAGATGGCCGAGAACACCAGCGACGATCCGGACTTCCGCGTGCCGACGGTGGATTGGGATCGCACCGCGCACAGCGTGCTGACGATGGAATGGATCGACGGCATCGCGCTGAACGACCACGCCCGCCTGGCAGCGGCCCAGGTCGACCTGCCCGATCTCGGCCGCAAGGTGATCCAGAGCTTCCTGCGCCACGCGCTGCGCGACGGCTTCTTCCACGCCGACATGCATCCGGGCAATCTGTTCCTCGACGACGCCGGCCGCCTCGTCGCGGTGGATTTCGGCATCATGGGACGGCTCGGGCTGAAGGAGCGGCGCTTCCTGGCCGAGATCCTGCTCGGCTTCATCACCCGCGACTATCGCCGTGTCGCCGAGGTGCATTTCGAGGCCGGCTATGTGCCGGGCCATCATTCGGTGGAGAATTTCGCGCAAGCGATCCGCGCCATCGGCGAGCCGATCCACAATCGGACCGCCGAGGAAATCTCGATGGCGAAGCTGCTGTCGCTGCTGCTCGAGGTCACCGGCCTGTTCGACATGCAGACGCGGCCCGAGCTGATCCTGCTGCAAAAGACCATGGTGGTGGTCGAGGGCGTGGCGCGCGGCTTCGATCCCAAGCTCGACATCTGGAAGATCGCCGATCCCGTGGTGCGCGAATGGATCACGCAGAATCTCGGCCCGGCCGGGCGCATCCAGGGCGCGCTGTCGGGGGCGGGCGAGCTCGGCCGCGTCATCGCCAATCTGCCGTCGATCGCCAGCCGCGCCGTGACGGTGCTGGAGCAGCTCGAGACCATGACCCGGGAAGGCCACATGCTGTCGTCGGACTCGATCGACGAAATGGCCCGCGCCGAGGCCAAGAAGGCACGCATCCAGACCGTCGGCCTCTGGGTCATTGCCGCAGCCCTGATCGGAATCTTCTTCGCCATCCGCGCGCATTGATTGCAATGCATGCATCATGTGATAGCATCGCTATCATTGTTTGAGCATGATGCCTGGGGCACGCCATGGCCAGCCTGACCATCCGCAAACTCGACGACACGCTGAAGGCCTATCTGCGGCTGCGCTCCGCCAAGAACGGCCGCTCGGTCGAGGAGGAGGTCCGGGTCATCCTCCGCGAGCTCGCCGACGGCGGTACGGAGCCCACCGAGGCGCCGCCCGCCGGTTCCCTGACCGTTGCAGCCCCCGCCCCACGGGTCGCCAGTGCGGCTGGCGAGCCCCGGGTGACCCTGATCATTGGCGGCGGAATCGCGGCCTACAAGGCGCTGGACCTGATCCGGCGGCTCAAGGAACGGCACGTCCGGGTCCGCTGCGTGCTGACCAAGGCGGCCCAGCAATTCGTCACCCCGCTGGCCGCCAGCGCGCTGTCGCATGAGCGGGTCTACACCGACCTGTTCGACGCCGAGAGCGAGTTCGACGCCGGCCATATCCGGCTGGCGCGGGACTGCGACCTGATCGTGGTGGCGCCGGCGACCGCCGACCTGATGGCCAAGATGGCGCAGGGCCATGCCGACGACCTCGCCACCGCGACGCTGCTGGCGGCCAACCGGCCGATCCTGCTGGCGCCGGCGATGAACCCGCTGATGTGGAACAACCCCGCCACCCGCCGCAATTTGCTGCAACTCCGCCGCGACGGCGTCCACACCGTCGGCCCCAATGCCGGCGAGATGGCGGAGGCCGGCGAAGCCGGGGTCGGGCGGATGGCCGAGCCTGTCGAGATCGCCGCCGCCGCCGATCGCATGTTGCGGCCGCCGCAGCCGCGCCCGCTCGCCGGCAAGCGCGTGCTGATCACCGCCGGCCCGACCCATGAGGCGATCGACCCGGTCCGCTACATCGCCAACCGCTCGTCCGGCAAGCAGGGCTTTGCGATTGCCGCCGCGGCGCGCGCGGCCGGCGCCGAGGTCGTGCTGGTGACCGGTCCGGTCGAGCTCGACGACCCCCAGGGCATCGCCGTGATGCGCGTCGAGTCCGCGCGCGACATGCTGCACCGGGTCGAGGCCGCGCTGCCGGTCGACGTCGCGATCTTCGCGGCTGCGGTCGCCGACTGGCGGGTCGCCACTGAAGGCAGCCAGAAATTGAAGAAGACCGCGGCCGGCATGCCGCCGCTGCAACTGGTCGAGAACCCCGACATCCTCGCGACAATCTCCAAGCTGAAGGACAAGCGGCCGCCGCTGGTGATCGGCTTCGCCGCCGAGACCGAGCACCTGATCGAGAACGCCAAGGCCAAGTTCGCGCGCAAGGGCTGCGACTGGATCGTGGCCAACGACGTGTCGCCAGCGACCGGCGTGATGGGCGGCGACCGCAACACCGTCCATCTGCTCTCGCGCGAGGGCAAGGAGGTCACCGTCGACTCCTGGCCGGTCATGACCAAGGAAGAAGTCGCGACTGCGCTGGTGTCGCGGATCGCAAGAGAAGTGGGAACCACATCGTGAGCGCCACCATCAAGGTCGAAGTCCACCAATTGCCGCATGGCGCGGATCTGCTGCTGCCGATCTACCAGACCGACGGCGCGGCCGGACTCGACCTGCTGGCCGCGGTGCCGCGGTCGGCGCCGCTGCTGCTGCTGCCGGGCCGTTACGAGATGGTTCCGACCGGGCTGACGATCGCGCTGCCGCCGGGCTATGAGGCCCAGGTGCGGCCGCGCTCCGGCCTTGCCGCCAAATACGGCATCACGGTGCTGAACTCGCCCGGCACTGTTGATGCCGACTATCGCGGCGAGATCAACGTGCTGCTGATCAATCACGGCCAGGAGGTGTTCTCGATCCGGCGCGGCGAGCGCATCGCGCAGATGGTGATCGCGCCGGTCACGCGGGCCGAGCTGGTTCCGGTCGACGCGCTGTCGGCGACCGAGCGCGGCAGCGGCGGCTTCGGCTCGACCGGACGCTAGACCGCGAACTGTGCTGATAGCTCCCTGAGGTCACGCTTCGCGCGCTCTCTCCGAAGGACGACGGCGTCAATTCGCGTCAAATCCACATCACCCGGCCGCATTTTTTCACAGCGGATTCAGCGTTCACGGTCTGGACTCTTACTCGCCGAGTCCCGTTGGGATTATTCTGGTTTGATTCGAGCACGACGGGGGGTCTTCGTCGGGCTATTAGGTCCTGCTTGGGCATGATCCCCGGACAGACGTCATACGTCTGCCGTGAGGGAACACCGGTCTCCTCTTTTCCGGATCATGTCTGGGGTTTGTGCGTTCTGGGGCAACATATGTCGGGCGTAGTCGCGGCAATGCGTCGAACCCTGCTGTCATGCACCTCACTGGCGCGCGACGGCATGCTTGGGCTCGCCATGTCAGCATTGCTGCCGGCCCGGACCTCGTTCGCCGCCGAAAGCCTGCTGGCCCAGGCGATGTCGGACCATTTCGGCTTCAACCATCAGGAGGTCGCGGTCCTCGCGACGTCGTTCGCGCTGGTCGGCTTCTCCGCCGTCGCCGCGATCCTTCTGATGCGCACCCGCCAGCGCGCGACCCGCAACGAGGAGCAGCTGCAATCCGAGATCACGGATTTGCAGGCGCAATCGGACCGGCTGCGCGCCTTGCTGTTCGTCGAGCCGCAGGTGCTGATCTCCTGGGCCGCCGGCGACAACCGGCCGCAGATCTCGGGCGACATCTCGCTGGTCATGTCGCAGGAGGGCTCGCCGCAACGCGTCCTCGCCTTCGGAACCTGGCTGCCGCCCGAGCCGGCGTTGCAGATGGACCACGCCGTCGACGCGCTGCGCGAGAAGGGCGAGGCGTTCCTGCTCAACCTCTCGACCTCGGCCGGCCGCGCGATCGAGGCGATGGGCCGCGCCATCGGCGGCCAGGCCATCGTGCGGATCCGCGAGCTCGGCGGATTGCGCCGCGAGCTCGCCGAATCCAACCTGCGCTACAAGACGTTGCAGGAGGAGACCGAGCTGCTGCGCGATTTCGCCGCCGCAGCACCTTGGCCGATCTGGGCCAAGAGCCTCGAAGGCAATCTGCGCTATGCCAACGCGGCTTACGTCCGCGCCACCGAGGGCAAGAGCGTGTCGGATGCGCTGCAACGCAATCTCGAACTGCTGGAAAGCGACCAGCGCGGCGAACTGACCCGCGCGCTCAATGACAATGCAAGCTATGCCGCGCGGCTGCCGATCGTGGTCAGCGGCGAGCGGCGGATCTACGACGTCCAGGCGCTGAAGCTCAACGGCGGCAGCGCCGGGATCGCGATCGACGCCAGCGAGGCCGCGGCGCTGCGCGCGGCGATCGCGCGGATGGTCGAAGCGCACCGCCGCACGCTCGACCAATTGTCCTCCGGCGTCGCGGTGTTCGACGCCGGCCGCCGGTTGACGTTCTACAATGAGTCCTATCGGCGGCTGTGGGGCCTCGACCAGGCTTTCCTCGACAGCAACCCCGACGATTCCAGCGTCCTCGACCGGCTGCGCGCCAACCGCAAGCTGCCGGAGCAGCCGGACTTCCGGGCCTGGAAGGCCAAGCTGCACGAGGCCTATCGCGCGGTCGAATCCGAGACCTACACCTGGTTCCTGCCCGACGGCCGCGCCATCAGCGTCGTCACCACGCCGAATCTCGAAGGCGGCGTCACCTATCTGTTCGACAACGTCACCGAGAGCCTCGACCTCGCGCGCCGCTACGACCGGCTGACCCGGGTGCAGCGCGAGACGCTCGACAATCTCGGCGAAGCGGTCGCGGTGTTCGGCAGCAATGGCCGCGCCGAACTGTTCAACCCGCCATTCGCCAAGATGTGGAAGCTGCCGGCCGACGCGCTGCAAGGCGAGCCGCATATCGAGCAGGTGGAAGCGCTGTGCCGGCCGCTGTTCGACGACGCGCTGACCTGGCGCACCCTGCGCGAGCAGATCACCGCGATCGAGAACCGCGCCCAGGTCGCGCTGAAGCTCGAGCGCAAGGACGGCAGCGTGCTGAACTGCATGACCATCCCGCTGCCCGACGGCAAGACCCTGCTCGCCTTCCAGGACATCACCGACACCGAGAACGTCGAGCGGGCGCTGCGCGAACGCAACGAGGCGCTGGAAACTGCCGACCAGATGAAGGTGGATTTCGTCCACCATGTCTCCTACGAGCTGCGCGCGCCGCTCACCACGATCATCGGCTTCGCGCATTTCCTCAGCGATCCCTCGACCGGGCCGCTGACGCCGAAGCAGGCCGAATATCTCGACTACGTCACCAAATCGACCAACGCGCTGCTGGCGCTGACCAACAACATCCTCGATCTCGCCACCATCGACGCCGGCGCGATGAAGCTCGAGCTCGGCCCGGTCAATATCGGCCAGGCGATCGAGGCCGCGGCCGAAGGCATCCAGGATCGTCTCGCCACCGACCGCATCACCCTCAAGGTCGATATCGAGCCCAACATCGGCGTCTTCGTCGGCGACGAGCGGCGCGTGGTGCAGGTGCTGTACAATCTGCTCGCCAACGCCGTCGGCTTCTCGCCGCATGACGCCACCGTCACGATCAGCGCGCGCCGCACCGAGCACAGCGTGGTGTTCGCGGTCACCGACGCCGGTCCGGGGATTCCGGCCGAGATGCGCGACAAGGTGTTCAACTGGTTCGAGAGCCATTCCCATGGCTCGCGGCATCGCGGCGCCGGGCTCGGCCTGTCGCTGGTCCGCTCCTTTGTCGAACTGCATGGCGGACGGGTGCGGGTCGATTCGACCGTCGGCCGGGGCACGACCGTGACCTGCGACTTCCCGATCGACCAGACCGCACATCGCAACGCCGCGGAATGACGGCGACCTCGACATTCTCGGTGGCGCTCGCGAACGAAACCGCGACGTCGGAGCTGATGGCCGACCTCGCGCTGTTGATCGGCGCCGGCGACGTCATCACGCTGTCGGGCGACCTCGGCGCCGGCAAGACCGCGGCCGCCCGCGCGCTGATCCGCTACCTCGCCACCGACGATACGCTGGAAGTGCCGAGCCCGACCTTCACGCTGGCGCAAAGCTACGAACTGCCGTCGTTTGCGCTGGTCCACGCCGACCTCTATCGCATCAATGATGCGAGCGAGCTCGAGGAGATCGGGCTGTCGCCGCTGCCCGACGACATCGTGGCGCTGATCGAGTGGCCGGAACGCGCGCCGGGCGCGATGCCTGCCGATCGCATCGACATTGCACTCAGCCACCGTCCGGCACTCGGCTCGGCGGCGCGCGCCGCCGAGATCACCGGCTATGGCAAGGCCGCGGCCAAGGTCGCGCGGCTTCACGCACTGCGCCAATTCCTCGAGCGCGCGGGCTTCCTCGCCGCCCGGCGCGAGCGTATGCCGGGCGACGCCTCGACGCGTTCCTATGCGCGGCTGCGCAATGACGACGGCAGCGTCATCCTGATGAATTCGCCGCGCCGTCCCGACGGCCCGGCGATCTACAACGGCAGGTCCTACAGCGCGGCAGTGCATCTCGCCGAGGACGTCCGGCCGTTCGTCGCGATCGGCAACGGCCTGCGCAAGCAGGGCTTCTCGGCGCCTGCGATCCGGCACATCGATCTCGAATCCGGCTTCCTCATCACCGAGGATCTCGGCGCGGAGGGCGTGATCGAGGGTGATCCGCCGTACCCGATCGCCGAGCGCTATGAGGCCGCCGTCGACATGCTGGCGGCGTTGCATCGCGAGGCGCTGCCGCCGCGGCTGCCGGTGACAGCGGACGAGAGCTACGACATCCCAGTGTTCGATATCGACGCCTGGCTGATCGAGATCGGGCTGATGCTGGAATGGTACCTGCCCGACCGCGGCGTACAGCCGAGCGAGGAGCTGCGCGGCGAATTCCTCGGAATGTGGCGCGGCCTGCTGGAAAAGCCCGCCGCGGCGCCGCAGACCTGGGTGATCCGGGACTTCCATTCGCCGAACATCATCTGGCTTGCCGAGCGCACCGGCACCCTGCGTGTCGGCATCATCGATTTCCAGGACGCGTTGCTCGGCCCCGCGGCCTACGACGTGGTGTCGCTGTTGCAGGATGCGCGGATCGACGTCCCCGAACAGCTCGAGCTCTCGCTGCTGACCCGCTACATCAAGGCACGACGGGCGACCGACGAGAATTTCGATCCGGCCGCCTTCGCCGAGCTCTACGCGATCATGTCGGCGCAGCGAAACACCCGGCTGCTCGGCACCTTCGCGCGGCTCAACCGCCGCGACGGCAAACCGCAATATCTGAAGCACCAGCCGCGGATCTGGACCTATCTCGAGCGATCGCTGGCGCATCCGGCGCTGGCCGCCTTCAGCGACTGGTACACCGCCAACGTCCCTCCCCCAGTACCTTAGTTTACGGGTTGTTAGCCGTTTATTAGCCTTGGGCCCCCTAAGGTTGCAGAGGTCGCGCCTGATCCATGGCGCGGCCGGATCGGGAGCTGGACCACACGATGGCGACGGAACGACGCAGGGGCGATCGTGTCACGTTTGAGCGCGGCATAGCCGCGCACATGATGGGCATTGACGGCACCTGGCGGCGCGACTGCACCATGGAAGACGTGTCGGAGACGGGGGCCAAGCTCACCGTCGACGGCTCGGTCGAGGGTCTCGCCCTGAAAGAATTTTTCCTCCTGCTGTCGTCCACAGGATTGGCCTATCGCCGCTGCGAGCTGGCGTGGGTCAATGGCGACCAGATCGGCGTCAACTTCCTCAAACAAGGCGACAAGAAGAAGAAAACTGCCAGGCGCGGCACGCAGGCTGCCGACGTCTAGGCCAGGGTCGTCATTGCCGTCTTACGGCCGTCATGTCCGATGACTATGGCGTCTGATTGATGTGCTTGCCGAATCGCCGTGATAGGATCGGCGCATGAGAGATGATGACCGAGAATATCCGGAAGATGCCCGTCACTCCCCATAAGGCCATGGTGCTCGCCGCGGGACTCGGCGTGCGCATGCGTCCCCTGACCCTCACGATGCCGAAGCCGCTGGTCAGCGTGGCCGGTCAGCCGCTGCTCGACCACGTGCTCGACAAGCTCGCCGGCGCCGGCGTCACCGAGGCCGTCGTCAACGTGCATTATCTGCCCGACCAGATCATCGAGCACGTCAAGACCCGCAGCCGTCCGCGCGTGATCATCTCCGACGAACGCGACCAGGTGCTCGGCACCGGCGGCGCGGTCGTGAAGGCGCTGCCGCTGCTCGGCGATGCGCCGTTCTATCATCTCAACGCCGACACGATGTGGATCGACGGCGTGCGCGCCAACCTGACCCGGCTGGCGGAAGCGTTCGATCCCGCGCGGATGGATATCCTGCTGTTGATGGCGCCGACCGCTTCGAGCATCGGCTACAGCGGGCGCGGCGATTACTCGATGCTGCCCGACGGCGCGCTGCGCAAGCGCCGCGAGAACCAGGTGGTGCCGTTCGTCTATGCCGGCGCCGCGATCATGCAGCCTTCGCTGTTCGCCGATGCGCCAGCCGGTGAATTCTCGCTGACGAAGATGTTCGATCGCGCCAACGAGCAGGAGCGGCTGTTCGGGCTGCGCCTCGACGGCGTCTGGATGCATGTCGGGACTCCCGACGCGATCCAGGCCGCGGAGGAAGCCTATCTGGAAAGCGTCGCTTAAGGCGGAATGGTTGAATCGGCTTAACGCGGCCTCGGTTCACCTCTCCCAGTTGGGGAGAGGTCGGATTGCGCTTGGCGATGCGAAGCATCGTCTAGTGCAAGCCGGGTGAGAGCTCTTGCTCTCTCGATAGACCGTAACCCCTCACCCGATTTGCTACG
>NZ_DDOP01000095.1:14187-14686 GCF_002341725.1 Bradyrhizobium sp. UBA2491 | reverse complement strand
GGCGCCCGCAAGGCCCTGGCGCTGCCGGTTGGCGCGGTCCGGACCGGCAGGCAGGATTTCGGTCTCCGCGCTGGCGCTGTGCGGATCGACCCGTTATACGACTGCCGGGACCTTTCCATTCATCGTCCGGCGCATTCCGGCAGCACGAGCAATCATGGCCAAAATCCACTTTATCGACCATAGCGGCGAGAAACGCACCATTGAGATCGAGAACGGCGCGACGGTGATGGAAGGCGCGATTCGCAACGCCATTCCCGGTATCGAAGCCGAATGCGGTGGCGCCTGCGCCTGTGCGACCTGCCACGTCTATGTCGATGAAGCCTGGCGTGAGAAGGTCGGTGCGCCGTCGCCGATGGAAGAGGACATGCTGGATTTCGGCTTCGACGTGCGCCCGAACTCGCGGCTGTCCTGCCAGATCAAGGTGACCGACGATCTCGACGGATTGGTCGTGTCGACGCCGGAACGGCAGGCCTGAACGCTTCCGTTCCGATTGAATCGG
>NZ_DDOP01000095.1:0-13960 GCF_002341725.1 Bradyrhizobium sp. UBA2491 | reverse complement strand
ATTGAATCGGAACGGGGCTCTATATTTTTCGTTTCGACGCGTGTTTTACGCGAACCGCTATCCGCTTCGCGCGCAACGCGCCGAACTCCTTTACTCGCCGTCCGGATTCACGCCGCGACGGACCCAGCGGCGGAAGTTCTCCTTGACCTCCGCCGGCAGCGGCGTTGGCCTCCGCGTCGCCTCATCGATCATCACGGTGATCGCCTTCGCCGACGCCACGCAGCGCCCTTCCGAAAACACCACCTGATCGAAGGTGGTCGATGTCCGTCCGAACTTGACGAGACCGAGCCCGAGCTCGATCTGTCCCGGCCAATGCAGCTCGGCGCGGAAATGGATGTCGAGACGCACCATGATCCAGCCGAGCCCCGCCGGCATCAGCCCCATGCTGCGATCCTTCACCAGCGTGACGCGGCCGGTCTCGAAATAGCTCGCATAGACGGCGTTGTTGACGTGGCCGTTGGGGTCGAGATCGGCGAACCGCACATTGTCGGACAGCCGATAGGGGAAGTCTTCCAGGCGCGGCGCATCGTCGGCGCGGACAGGGGCATTCACGAGGGGGATCTCCATCGGTTTCCGATCCATACAGCCGAGTTGCGCAAGCTCGGCAAGGGGTTGCCGCGCCAGCCGCGGTCCCTATTATGCATGTCCCGATCCGGTCATGCTTGGCTGGGCAGGCGAGAAGCCGCCCGGTCGATCTCAACTTGAAAAGAAGCGGATATGAGCGAAGCGATCAAAACCGATGTGCTGATTATTGGCGCGGGCCCCTGCGGACTGTTCGCCGTGTTCGAACTGGGTCTGCTCGACATGAAGGTGCATCTGGTCGACATCCTCGACAAGATCGGCGGCCAGTGCGCCGAGCTCTATCCGGAGAAGCCGATCTACGACATTCCCGGCATCCCGATGGTCACCGGCCAGGGCCTCACCGATCAACTGCTCGAGCAGATCAAGCCGTTCAACCCGACCTTCCATCTCAACGAGATGGTCGAGAGCATCGAGAAGATCGGCGATCCTCTGTTCCGCGTGAAGACCGATGGCGGCAAGGAGTTCGAGGCCAAGGTCGTGGTGATCTCGGCGGGCGGCGGTTCGTTCCAGCCGAAGCGGCCGCCGGTGCCGGGCATCGAGGCCTATGAAGGCACCTCGGTGCATTACGCCGTGCGCAAGATGGAGCAGTTCCGCGACAAGAGCATCCTGATCGTCGGCGGCGGCGATTCCGCGCTCGACTGGACGCTCAACCTGCATCCGCTCGCCAAGCGCATCACGCTGCTGCACCGGCGCGACGATTTCCGCGCGGCGCCACACAGCGTCGAGCAGATGCGCACGCTGGTCGCCGACGGCAAGATGGATCTCAGGATCGGTCAGGTCACCGGGCTCGAGGGCGCGAGCGGCCAGCTCACCGGCGCGACGCTGAAGGGCAACGACAACGCGATCTCGACCATCGCATGCGATACCATGCTGCCGTTCTTCGGCCTCACCATGAAGCTCGGCCCGGTCGCGAACTGGGGCGTCGAGCTGGAGAACAACCTGGTGCCGGTCGACACCGCAGCGTTCGAGACCAACGTGTCGGGCATCTTCGCGATCGGCGACATCAACACCTATCCCGGCAAGCTGAAGTTGATTCTGTCCGGCTTCCACGAGGGCGCGTTGATGGCGCAGAAGGCGCATCGCTACGTCTATCCGGACAAGCGACTGGTGTTCCAGTACACAACATCGTCATCGAGTTTGCAGAAGAAGCTCGGAGTGAACTGAATCCACTCCGACAGCGACCAATGCCAGGGGCACGAGCCAGTTCCCGTCTGGCGCGGGTACTGGAACACTCCGCGAAATGGCCTTAGTCTGTGGCCATGCGGGGGCGTCGATTGAGCAGGTGATGATGATGCGGAACACGCTGTCCAGACTTCGGCTGATGTTTGCGATCGCTACGGCCTTCGCGCTGGCTGCTCCACTTGCGGCTTCCGCAGCCGAGCTATCGGCGGCCGGGCTTTGGCAGAAGACCGAGGACGGCAAGCCCGAGGGCTGGTTCCTGGTGATCGAGCGCAACGGCGTGTACGAAGGCATGATCGCCAGGATGTTCTCGGCGCCCGACGATCCGCCCAATCCGGTCTGCGCGAAATGCACCGACGATCGCAAGGACATGCCGTGGCTCGGCATCCCCTTCATCCGCGACATGAAGCGCAACGGGCTCGCTTATGAAGGCGGCAACGTGCTCGATCCGCGCAACGGCAAGATCTACAAGGCCAAGATGACCTTGAGCGCCGATGGACAGACGCTGACCATGCGCGGCTATCTCGGCATCTCGCTGTTCGGCAAGGACGAGGTCTGGACCCGGCTGCCGGATACGGCGCTGGCGCAACTCGATCCGACGATCGTCGCCAAATATCTGCCGGCGCAGGCCGCCGCGGTGAGGCCGCCGACACCCGCGCCGGCGCCGGTGACCAAGCGGCACTAACGCATGATCCGGAAAAGTGCGAAGCGGTTTTCCGAAGAGATCATGCTTAGATAACAAGCCTTCTTTCGATCACGCGCGCTCGCGTCCGCAGTCCTGCGGCGCGAGCCCTCAGCGTTGCTCCGGCGCGGTCGGCAAAGGAGCAGCCGGTAACGGAGCAGCCGGCAATGGTGCGACCGGCTCGGAAATCACCTCGGGCACGGCGGTGTTCAGCTGCAATACGTTGGCGGCTGCGGGAAGCGCGGCATCGGCCATCGCTGCATGGCCTTCAGCGGTGGGGTGCACCGCGCCGCCATACACCGCCGACAGGATGCCCCAGGTCGCATCGTGGATGTCGGTCGGCTGCATCGAGGACGGCAGGCCCTGCGGGTAGGTCATCGCCGTGAAATAGCTGTCATTGGCGTCGCGGATCCAGCGCGCACGCGGCAAGTAGGCGCGGTACTCGCCGGCGCTGCGGCCGCATTTGAGCGGCTGGCTGGCGGCGGCGACGAGGTCGGAGACGAAGCTGTCGCCATTGGCGGCGAAGCAGTCGCGGTCGAACTCCGGATCGCTGGTGGCGCGTGCGCAGAAGCCGTGGCTCGCGAATGCATCCTGATGCGCATCGACGAAGGTCATGCGATCGGTTTGCGGATTGCGGCAGATGATGCCGGACTGGCACTGTGCGATGGCCTTGAGCTGCGGCAGGAATTCGTTCTGCACGAAGCCCGAGACCTCCGCGAGCCGCTGCGGATCGGCGTTGAACGACGGATGGATCTCGAAGCCGGCGCGGCCGCCGGGACAGGGCGCGCCGCCATTGGCGAGCGCCGGATTGGCGTAGGCGGTATAGATCACGTGCGAGAGGTCGCCGCCGACCAGCGGCTTCAGCGCATCGCGTAGCTTGGCGAAGCCGGCCGGCAGGTCGCGCGCCAGCGCCGAGCGGGCGTCGTCGACGCTGGCCATCGAGCCGCCCTGGTTGAACAGCGTGCGTTCGGTCGGGGTGTCGACGATCACGTTGGCGACGAGGCCGGAGAAGTAGATGTCGTTGGCGCCGATCGACAGCAGCACGAGGTCGAGTTTGCGGTCCGGCTGCCGGCGCTTGGCGGCGGCCAGCGCCGTGCGCAGCTCCGCGATCTGGCCGCTGACGGTGCCCGAGCAGGTGCTGGCGGTCTTGGTCGGCAGGCACTCCCGGGCCTGCTGCGAGCCGAGCAGGCCGTCGGCGATGCTGGCGCCGGTGCAGGCCAGCGGCAGATAGGTTACCGCGATGTGCGGATACTGCACCGCCAGCGCGAGCGCGGTGCGGGTCTGGTAGCTGTAGAGCGACCGGTGACACGCCGAATTGAGCCACAGCGCGCTCTGGCGCTGCCAGTTGGTTAGGGTGTCCGGCGCCTCGCAGGCGCGGCCGCCCTTGTAGCCGGCGCGGCTCGGCCGGTAATACTGCGCCCCGCCGAGATAGGAGCGGAAGCAGAACCCCTCGTCGGACAGCGCGATGGCGCGGTCCGGATTGCCTTCACCCGATGCGATGCTGTCGCCGAGCCCCGCGATCAACAGATCGCGCACCGCGATCTGCGTCGTCACGTGCTGGTTGGCGTCCGAGCCGCTGGCGACGTCGACGGTCGCGACCGTGGTGCGGCCGTAGCGGACGCGCAGGTTGACCGGCTCGGCGCAATCGAAGGTGGAGGATTGCGGCCCGTCGCCGTCGTCGAACGACCAGGCGCAGGTGGCGCCGACCGGAACCGGACCGGTCAGCCGCACGGTGATCGGATGATCGATCGGCGTCAGATAGCTTTCCTTGACGTTGTCGCGGGTGCAGGGCTCGTTGACGCGGCCCTGGAGGTCGATGCAGAGCCGGTTGACCGTGTTGCGCGCCCAGCCGCGGCCGTCGCTTTGCAGTTCCAGCGCCTGCTCCGAGGCCAGCACGCTGCGGCCGAGCCCGCTCTCGACATGCAGGCGGAAGTCGCGCTCCTCGCGGAACAGGCGGAAGCGGTTGCGGACCTCCCAGGAGATCTGCAACTGGCTGTCTTGCGCCTCCGCGGCCGATGCGAATGCCCCTGCCAGCGCGCTGCCGAGCAGCACGCTGCAAACCGTCACACGAAGCGAAAATCGAACCAAAGAGCCAATCATGGCGCGGTTTGACGTGAGCGGTACGGCGAAAATAAGAGAACCGGCGGCGGAGATCGAAAATCCCGGACCGAAGGACCGGGACGAGGGGCCGAAGCGTTGCCTGTTACCGTTTCAGCTGCCTGATCCGCTGCTGCCGGCTTTCGATCGGTTGCCGCACGGTCGCCGAAGCCGTGCAGGCTTGGCTCAATCGCTTTCGTTCCTGCCATGGTTGCACGACGTTGAGCCACAGCTCGCGCATGCCCATGATCGAGATCGAAATCCCGAACGGGATCAGGAAATAGAGGATGCGGAACACGACCAGCGTCGCCAGCAATTGCTCCTTGCTGAACTCCGGCAGCGCCACCAGCATCGCGGCGTCGAACACGCCGATCGAGCCCGGAGCGTGGCTGGCGAAACCGAGCAGCGTCGCCAGGATGAACACGACCGCGAGCGAGACGAAGTCGATATGCGGCTCGGTCGGCATCAAGAGATACATCGCGAGCGCGCAGAAGCCGAGATCGACCACGCCGATGAAGATCTGCAACAGCGTCAGCCGGGCCGAAGGCAGCACCACCTTCCAGCCGTTCTGGCCGAGCTCGCGGCGTTTCTCGCCGGTCAGCAGCCAGACGAAATAGGCGCCGATGCCGACGAGGCAGCCGATCGCGATCAGCCGGTTCATCGCCGGCGGCAGCAGGTCCATGGCCGATGCCGCCGCGGGATGCCACGCCATGCCGATGCCGAGCACGAACAGATTGCCGAGCCAGAATGTCAGCCCGGACAGGAAGCAGATCTTGGCAACATCGATCGCGGTGAGGCCGTAGTCGGAATAGATCCGGAAGCGGATCGCACCGCCGGTAAAGACCGTGGCGCCGATATTGTGGCCGATCGTGTAGCTGGTGAAGCTCGACATCGCCGCGATGCGATACGGCACGTGGTTCTTGCCGATCGTGCGCAGCGCGAAGAAGTCATAGAAGGTCAACGTGCAGAACGCCCCGACCACGCACAGCGCAGCCAGCGCGATCCGGTGCGGCGCGATGTCGGTCAGCGCGGTGAGGATGACACCGGTGTCGACGCCCTTCAGGGTGTGGACCAGTGACGTGATCGCCAGCGCGATGATCAAGACACTCGCGGCGATCCCGAGCCGTTTCCAGCCGATCTTTTCCTTGAAACCACGCCCGAGCGTGGTCAGCAGCCGAAGCATTCATCCTCCCGGCGGGGCGGCAATTGTCGTGGGACCCGGTCACGGACGGCGACGGGTAACGGGCATGCGCACCGTACGCGATGACCCATAAGGCAAAACCGATGCGTTGTGCAGCCCTTGACAAGCCAAGCTTCGGCTCCCGTCCAGCGTCATTGTCATACTGGCTACATATGTTCTCGCTCCGCGGAATGTGAGTCGCAGCCATGCCATCCGGTCGGCTCGGTACGCTGCATGGCTGGCCATTCCAGCCGATTTCATCGGCATTTTGGCCGATTTTGCCGTCATCTCGACGTAGGCGCGGGGCGGCTGGCGCGGTCGGAATGGACGATATGCACCAGCATGGGGACATCGCCTGGCTGGCCGCGGCGTTTACCAAAGCCTGAGGTCGCCATGCGCCTGCGCATGATGCGCATGATCGGGGCGTTTGGACCGCGATCGGGCGGCGATAAGACCGGCGACGCCGGGCCGCAGGTCTCTTGAGGCAAAACGCCGCGTAGCGTCGCCGCGGCGGCATGTCCCGTCCGGTACCATGGATCCACACTTCGATCGACGACGAAGTGTTTGGTCGAAACGAGCGCCTATGTCTCGCATTGGTTGCCCGAAGCGAGAACCAGACCATGCAGCAGACATCGATGAACGACCGGCGCATGCCGGACCAGCGCGCGGCGTCCCATCAACAATCGACCGGGCTTGCGGCAACGCTGACGCTCGCCGCGATGAGTCTCGGTTACGGCGTCGTGCAGCTCGACGTCACCATCGTCAACACCGCGCTCAACGCGATCGGTAGCTCGCTCGGCGGCGGCGTTGCCGAACTGCAATGGGTGGTCAGCGCCTACACCATCGCCTTTGCCGCCTTCATTCTGACCGCGGGCGCGCTCGGCGACCGGATCGGCGCCAAGCGCGTCTTCATGGCGGGCTTTGCGATCTTCACCGCGGCCTCGGTGGCCTGCGCAATCGCGCCCGATGCGGTGACGCTGATCGCCGCGCGCTGCGTCCAGGGTCTGGCCGCGGCCATCCTGGTGCCGAACTCGCTTGCGCTGCTGCGCCACGCCTATGCGGACGAGAAGGCGCGCGGACGCGCGGTCGGGGTCTGGGCCGCCGGCGCGAGCCTTGCGCTGACGGCCGGCCCGTTCGTCGGCGGCGCCCTCATCACGCTGGTCGGCTGGCGCGCCATCTTCCTCGTCAACCTGCCGATCGGCCTGGCCGGGCTGTGGCTCGCCTGGCGGTTCGCCGGCGAGACCATCCGCCATCAACAGCACCGGCTCGATCTGCCGGGCCAGCTCTGCGCGATCGCCGCGCTCGGCACGCTGGCCGGCGCCCTGATCGAAGGCGGCGCGCTTGGCTGGGACAGCCCGTTCGTGGTCGCGGGCTTCGTGCTGGCGGCCGCGTTCGCCGTGCTGTTCGTCTGGCGCGAGGCGCGCGCGGCGCAGCCGATGCTGCCGTTGTCGCTGTTCAGTCACCGGATGTTTGCCCTGACCGCGCTGGTCGGCCTGCTGGTCAACGTCGCGTTCTATGGGCTGATCTTCGTGCTCAGCCTCTACTTCCAGCAGGTCAACGGGCTGTCGGCGTTCGCGACCGGCCTGGCGTTCGTGCCGATGCTCGGCGCCGTGCTGCCCGCCAATCTGGTCGCGCCGCGCGTTGCGGAACGGATCGGTGCCCCGGCGGCGATCGCGCTCGGCGCCGCGCTCTCGGGCGCCGGATGCCTGGGGCTGCTGTTCATCGGGCCTGGCACGAGCTATCCCGCGATCTGCCTGCAACTGCTGGCGATGAGCGCCGGTCTCGGCCTGCTGGTGCCGCCATTGACGTCGACGCTGCTCGGCAGCGCCGAGCCACGCCATGCCGGCATCGCGGCCGGCGTGCTGAACGCGACCCGGCAGACCGGCAGCGTGCTCGGCGTCGCGCTGTTCGGCTCGATGGTCAGCCGGTCGGCGGCCTTCATCACAGGATTGCACGTCGCGCTGGTCGTCTCCGCCGGCGTGCTGCTGGCGGCGGCCGCGCTGATCTGGATCGGCGGATCGTCCGGGGCGCGGCAATGAAATCAGTGCGGGTCAGACGATTTCGCCAGATGTTGAAGGCTTTTTCACCATGCGCGGAGCGGTGCTGCGGTGCGGTTACCGTTCGTACACGAATGCGCGGGTTCTTATGGGCCCATAACGGGGGCCTATATGTATCGCGTCTATACCTGTCTCACATTGGAACATGACTGGCGGCTGGTCGTCCTTGGTGGGGTGATCTGCCTGCTCGCCAGCGCGGTTGCGATCAGTCTGTTTCACCGGGCCCGGGCGGCTCAGGGCCGCACCCGTGAGATCTGGATCGGGCTCGATGCAGCCATTGGCGGCTGCGGTATCTGGGCCACCCATTTCGTCGCCATGCTGGCCTACAATCCCGGCATCGACGCCGGCTACAACATTCCGATCACCTTGCTGTCGCTGGTCCTCGCGGTTGCGATCCTGGCGGTCGGACTGGCCGTCGCATCGCTCGACGAGCGCCGCTGGACGGCCGCCGCCGGTGGCGCGATCGTCGGCGCCGGCGTCGCGGCGATGCACTACACCGGCATGATGGGGCTCGAACTGCCCGCGCGCATCGTCTGGTCGCCCGGCATCGTGTTCGCCTCGATCGCATTCGGCAGCGTGTTCGGCGCGCTCGCACTCGTCGTTGCGACGCGCGGCGAGCGCCTCGGCCCCACGGTCGCGGCAACCGGCCTCCTGACCGTTGCCATCGTCTCGCATCATTTCACCGCGATGGGCGCGGTGACGCTGGTGCCGGACCCGACCATCGTTCCTGACGGACTCTCGGTCTCGCCGCGCGTGCTCTCGTTCATGACCGCGGTCGGTGCCTTCGCGATCCTCGGGCTCTCGCTGATCGCCTCGATCCTCGATCGTCGCGCCAAGACCGAGCTGCACAAGCAAAAGGTGGTGCTGGATACCGCGCTGGAAAACATGTCGCAGGGACTGTGCATGTTCGATGCCGACGGCCGCATCATGCTGTTCAACGAGCGCTACGCCGAGATGATGGGACGCAATCGCGTGCCGTTGCAGGGCCGCCTGCTGATCGACGTGTTGCAGGATCTGCATTCCATCGGCGAGTGGGACGGCGATCCCGAGGAGTTCTGCAATGCGCTGGTCACCGAGGCGAGGGCCGGCAACTCCGCGACGCGGATCGTCAGCCGCAACGACCGCGCGATCCGTGTCGTCGACCAGCCGATGAAGGGCGGCGGCTGGGTCGCCACCTTCGAAGACATCACCGAGTGGCAGCAGGCGCAGGAACAGATTTCGCACATGGCGCGGCATGACGCGCTGACCAATTTGCCGAACCGGACCCTGTTCCGCGAGCAGCTCGAGAAGGCCGTGCGGCTGGCCAAGCGCTCCGACCAGTTGGCGGTGCTCTGTCTCGATCTCGATCACTTCAAGGAGATCAACGATACGCTCGGACATCCGATCGGCGATGCGCTGCTCAGCGAGGTCGCGCGCCGGCTCGGCGAATGCGTCACCGAGCACGACACCGTGGCGCGGCTCGGCGGCGACGAATTCGCGATCGTGCAGTTTTGCAGCAACAGCGAGCCGTCCGTCGTGTCGTCGCTGGCAAGTCTCGTGGTCGAGCGGATCGCCGCGCCCTACGAGATCGGCGGCCATCAGCTCGTGATCGGCGTCAGTATCGGCATCTCGCTTGCGCCCGAGGATGGCAAGGATCCCGACGAGCTGCTGCAAAAGGCCGATCTCGCGCTGTACCGCGCCAAGGCCGACGGCCGCGGCACCTATCGGTTCTTCGAGACCGGGATGGATGCCCGCGCGCAGGCCCGCCGCCTGCTCGAGCGCGACCTGCGGCTGGCGCTCGATCGCGACGAGTTCGAGGTCTACTATCAGCCGATCCGCGATGTCGTCGGCGACAAGGTCGTCGCCTTCGAGGCGCTGGTGCGCTGGAACCACTCGCTGCGCGGGCTGATCGCGCCCAACAACTTCATCCCTGTCGCCGAGGAAACCGGGCTGATCGTTCCGCTCGGCGAGATCGTGCTGCGCAAGGCCTGCATGGAGGCCGCAAGCTGGCCCGCGGACATCGCGGTCGCCGTCAACCTCTCGCCGGTGCAGTTCAAGAACCCTAGTCTGGTGAACTCGGTGAAGACGGCGCTGGAAGCGTCCGGCCTGTCGGCGGATCGGCTCGAGCTCGAGATCACCGAATCGGTGCTGCTGCAAAACAGCGAGGCGACGCTTGCGGTGTTGCACGAACTGCGTGGCTTCGGAGTCCGGATCTCGCTCGACGATTTCGGTACCGGCTATTCGTCGCTGAGCTATCTGCGCAGCTTCCCGTTCGACAAGATCAAGATCGACCGTTCCTTCGTGATGGACCTTGCGACGCGCGAGGACTCGATGGCGATCGTCCGCGCCGTCACCGGCCTCGGCAAGAGCCTGGGCATCGTCACCACGGCGGAGGGCGTCGAGACCGATACCCAGTTCGACCTGCTGCGTCAGGAGGGCTGCACGCAGGCGCAGGGCTATCTGTTCAGCCCGCCGCGGCCGGCGGCCGACGTCGCCAAGATGCTGCACCGGACGCCGGAAAGGTCGGTCGCTTGATTGAAGTGTTGCCGGACGCGTTTTCTTGACGCGAGCCGGCGTCCGCCTGGCTCGGGCGTTGTTCGCAAATTGGTAGCGTCCGCTTCGCACTTGAAAGGCGACGTTGAAAATGAGATGGCGGCATGTCGGCCTTGGGCAAGGAGCGGACCTCGCAACCGGTGCGGCGCGGATGGCCGTTTCCGGCGGGCTGATCGCCGCCGGGACGCGGCCGGCGCGCCACCTTTTCAACGGAGCGGAGCATTGAGGCTGGGGGATTGCCCCCGACTCTTGGTGGCAAAACCAGTGCATCAGGTCTTTGCCCGCTGTAGCTTTCTGCGTTTCTCGCGGCCACTTAGCTGTATACCGCTCCGCTTCGGTCAACTGCGTATGGCTTGCCCGACGAGTCCAAGCTGAACTCCGAGATGCCACCGGAGAGAAAGATAGGTGGTGTCGTCCGCGGATAATAGGCTCCAGGGTTATACTCGCTCGTGGCCAGCACGTAGATCGCGTTTCCAATGCGATCGAACCACACGTTGCAGTCCTGTGTTTTGATACCGACACCGAGCAGCTCCCCGCTGTCGCGAACGTAACAACTTGTATCGACGAAGAATGACACGTTCGACGGCCGCAACGGAACGCTCTGCAAGGGAGGAGACACGACTTGACCGAAGAACGGGCTTGTCTGGACCCTGTAGCCAGTGATGGTATTCCCTGCGCGGAGGCTGTCAAAGGTTGTAGGACTTACCGTTCCGATCATGCCCATGGTGGCGTCAACAATCATGCCATTGGGTGCCCCCACGTTCTCAGCCCAAATCTGGTTGTGGCCTCCAAAACCGCTATTTCGCCACGCAACATGAAACAGGCGCACGGCCGACGATGGTGAGAGAGATTTGAACATTAGTGCAGTCAGGTCCGAATAGCCGCGGCACTCCAACAGAGAACTCGCCAGCAACCTCTCCAGTGTGAGTTGCCCGGAAAGACCGAACACTTCACTGCCATACGGTCTGATTTCGTGTGCAAGGAAACAAGCCAGGGCGAGCTTCAGACCATCACCGTTCAATGCCCAGGCTGGGAGTAGCGAGGGCAAATATGGTAGTGCCTCCGTGACGATGTTGCTGATTGTCGCCGCGCTGGGGGTGGAATGCAGGTTCTCGATGTTTGATCTGCTGTAGAACAAACTCTGTGAGTCGAACGCGACCTGGTTCAAAGGCAGATTGTCTGTGAAGGGCACCAGACTGCCTCCGCCACCTGAAGGGAGTGTGCCTGCCAATGATTTCAGAGGAAGCGTACTGGACGCAACTGCGCTAAGCAGTGCGAAAAGTGCCGAACGGCGGTCCATTCCGTTCACTTGATTCTTCCTGTCTTCTCAGTTGTATCAATAGAAATGATACATCTATGATAGTGAGCGTTTACAACCGTCCGATGACGATTTTTGTCCGCTTGCCCGTCAGGGGAAAATTTGAGCGGCTGAGCACCCCGCTAGGTCTCGTGCTCTTAGCTAGTTCTTCCTCAGCGCAAAGTAGGCGCCGCAGAACGCCATCGCCGCGCCGAGGCACAGGGCGGCGAGGCCGGCGAGCACGGCCGAAATCGTCGACACGGTGCTCGGCGCCGACGCGGCCTGGCCGGCATCCGCCAGCATGAGCTCGCCGACCACGATCAGGAACTGTCGCATCCGCTGCGGGATCTGGCCGGCGACCGCGCTATGCATCAGATTGGAGGTCGGGCGAAGGGCTATCTGTTCAGCCCGCCGCGGCCGGCAGCCGACGTGGTCAAGATGCTGCACCCGACGCCGGAACGGCCGGTCGCTTGATTGGATTGTTGTCGGACGCGTTTTCTTGACGCGAACCGGCGTCCACCTGGCTCGGGCTGTTCGCAAATTGGTAGCGTCCGCTTTGCACCTAAAAGGCGACGTTGAAACCGAGATGGCGGCATGTCGGCCTTGGGCCACAAGACGACCTCAGCTTGCCGAAAAAGATCAAGCCCGCAGTCTCTCGACGCTGCTGAACATGCGGCCTATGTTGCAGAGCGTGTACGAGACGCTGGGATGCTGACGAGGGAAACAGTGCAAGTTACTAGCACCCGAGAGCGGATATGGATCGAGCGAGCGGGCGCACGTATTGCCGTGGCTCGTTGGGGCGACGCCAAAGCGGATATGCCGCCCGTGCTCCTCGTGCATGGCACAGGTTTCGTTGCCGAAATTTGGGAAGACATTGCACGCACGCTTGCTCTGAACCACGTTGTGTATTCGTTTGACCGCCGCGGCCACGGCGCGAGCCACAAACCAGAAACGCATCAATACCACTTTCTGGATTTTGCTCTAGACGCGTGCGCAGTCGTTGAAACTCTCCAACTTTCGGGCGTCTTTGGCATCGGCCACAGCGCTGGGGGCACGGATCTTCTTCTGGCGGCAAAGCTCCTTCCCAACCATTTCTCGCGCCTTTTCGTGATCGAGCCGACAGTCATGAACCCTGCCGCGGTCCCGAGTGACGGCGGCAAGCTTAGCGATGCATCGGTGGACTTCATTCAGCAAATGCGCCGACGGCGAGCCGAGTTCACTAGCGGCACCGCGGCGTTCCAGCGCCTGCGCGCATCGCCTACCTTTGCTAATTGGTCCGAGCCAGCGCTTTGGACATACCTGCAATATGGCTTTGAGCATTTGCAAGAAGGTAGAATCCAATTGTTGTGCAAGCCCGACATAGAGGCCGCGATGTTGGTTCCTATCTGCGAAGCGATTGAACAGGTCTATGCAGGAGACGAGCGAGGCAACCCCTTCTCGTGGCTATCCGAAATCAAGTGCCCGGTGCGCATAGCGACAACGGAACATTCAGCCGCCATACACAAAGAAATGGTAGCCCGCGCTTTCACGCTCATACCGACAGCAAGCCGATGGAAGTTCGACGGGGTCGGCCACTGCATGCCCCAAGAAGCGCCAGAGCTTCTGCTCGAGGCATTGCATCAGTTCGCGGGCTAAGTAGCTCAAATCGACTGGGCAATGTCGCCTTTGGGTCATAAGCCGTCTGCGGCGGCCCAGCGGAGCGACCTCCGCTTTACGTCGGAGTCCGGATGTTGACGCGTGGACGACGCGCTAGTTTGATTTGAAGATGGTCAGCTTCAGGCCTTTGTCACATGACCATTTGTCAGGTTTACTATGTAAATCGCACCTCGTTCTAAACGTTCGCCCATGCCGATCTCCGGCGACTCTTCAATCCGAGGGCTCTTGCAAAGCGGGCATGCTTTCACTTCGTCGAATGCGGGGAATGTTTGTAGGCAAGAGCGGCAATTGTAAAAGAAAGACACGGGTAAGTCCCTCCGTCGGCGAACTCCTTCACATCAGGCAAGGCCCGCAATGTCTCGTTTTGGCCCATCGCGACATTTTGGGCTGTCGCACGACTCCGATCGCAATAGGAGCGAAGCGACATTGCCTTCGTATCACGACACCGGGTTTATGGGTACACGGCCTAGCGCCTTTCCCGTTCCGATAGAATCGGAACTGGGCGCTAGGTTCTTGTCTTGGCGCGTTTTCTTCACGCGAACCGCTATCCGCTTCGCTCGAAAACGCTCTAGTCCTTCCTCAGCGCGAAATAGGCGCCGCAGAACGCCATCGCCGCGCCGAGGCACAGGGCGGCGAGGCCGGCGAGCACGGCCGAAATCGTCGACACGGTGCTCGGCGCCGACGCGGCCTGGCCGGCA
>NZ_DDOP01000094.1:0-33351 GCF_002341725.1 Bradyrhizobium sp. UBA2491 | reverse complement strand
ATTGGGGACCGACGACACCGGCAGGAATCCGTAAGCCACGATGCCGACCAGGAACAGCCCGATCGCAAGCAAGGTGGTGCCCACCGGCCTGCGGATGAACGGCTCCGAGATCGAGATCACTGCATGCCCTCGGTGGCGCCTGCGACCGGCGGGCCGCCGGGACCCGGCTCCGGCACTGCCCGCTCGATCCGGCGATTGAGCCGGTCGAGTGCCAGATAGATCACGGGCGTGGTGTAAAGCGTCAGCAACTGGCTCAGCAGGAGGCCACCGATGATCGAGATGCCGAGCGGGAAGCGCAGCTCGGCGCCCGTCCCGCTTTCGATCGCAAGCGGCAGCGCGCCGAACAGCGCCGCCAGCGTCGTCATCATGATCGGGCGGAAACGCAGCAGGCAGGCCTGCACGATCGCGTCATAGGACGACATGCCCTGATGCCGTTCGGCCTCGAGCGCGAAGTCGATCATCATGATCGCGTTCTTCTTGACGATACCCATCAACAGGATGATGCCGATCAGGCCGATCACCGAGAGGTCCTGCCCGCACAACATCAGCGCCAGGATGGCGCCGACACCGGCCGAGGGCAACGTCGACAGGATCGTGATCGGATGGATGTAGCTCTCATAGAGCACGCCGAGCACGATGTAGATCGTGATGATCGCGGCCAGGATCAGCCAGGGCTGGCCGGCCAGCGAGCGCGCGAACTCGGCGGCGTCGCCGGAATAGATGCCGACAATGCTGCCGGGCATCCCGATCCGTGTCTCGATCGCCTTCACCGCCTCGACCGCGTCGCCGAGCGCCTCGCCCGGCGCCAGGTTGAAGCTGAGCGAGACCGACGGGAATTGGGCCTGGTGCGAGATCGCGAGCGGCGCGGTGGTGCGGACCAGGGTTGCGACCGCCGACAGTGGCACCTGCGCGCCGTTGGCGCCGGGCAGATACAGCTTGTCGAGGACCGACGGGTCGCGCTGGTACATCGGCAGCGCCTCGAGCACGACGCGATACTGGTTGGCCTGGCCGTAGATCGTCGATATCTGGCGCTGCGCGAAGGCGTCGTTCAGGGTGTCGGTGACACCCTGCAGATTGACGCCGAGTTGTCCCGCGCGCTGCCGGTTGATGTCGAGCGCCGCGCGCAAGCCGCCTTCCTGCGCCTCCGAGGAGACGTCGCGGAAGATCGGATCGCGCCGCATCTCGGCGACCAGCTTTTGCGCCCATTGGGTGACTTCGGCGGCGTCGGTCGCGGTCAGCGTGTACTGGTATTGCGAACGGCTCGACTGGGTCGAGATCTGCACGTCCTGCACCGGCTGGAAGTAGACGGTCATGCCGGGCACAGTCGCGATCTTCTGCTTGAGGCGCTCGATCACCTTGACGACGCCGTCGCGCCGCTCGTCGAGCGGCTTCAGTGTCAGCACCAGGCGGCCGACATTGGTGGTCGGATTGACCGAGCCCGAGCCGATCACCGAAACCACGCCGACCACGTCGGGATCGGCCTTGATGATGTCGGACACCGCGGCTTGCCGCCGTTGCATCTCGGCGAACGAGACGTCGGGACCGGCCTCGGTCACCGCCGTGATCGACGAGGTGTCCTGCAACGGCAGGAAGCCCTTCGGCGCCAGCACATACATGATCAGCGTCAGCGCGATGGTCGCAAACGTCACCAGCAGTGTCGCGCGCTGCCGCTGCAACACCCAGAGCAGCGTGCGATGGTAGAAAGCCACCATCCGGTCGATGAAGCGGCTGACCGCGGCCAGGCCCGGCACCGCCATCTCCTCGTGGATGTTCTTGAGCAGCCGCGAGCACATCATCGGCGTCAACGTCAGCGAGACGATCGCCGAGGTCACGACCGCGATGGTCAGGGTCAGTGCGAATTCGCGGAACATGCGGCCGACCAGGCCGGACATGAACAGCAGCGGGATGAACACCGCGATCAGCGACACCGTCAGCGAGATCACGGTGAAGCCGATTTCGCTGGCGCCCTTCAGCGAAGCCTCCATCACCGTCTCGCCCTCTTCCATATGGCGGACGATGTTCTCGATCATCACGATGGCGTCGTCGACCACGAAGCCGGTTCCGATGGTCAGCGCCATCAGCGACAGATTGTCGAGGCTGAAGCCGGCGAAATACATGATGCCGAAGCTCGTGATCAGCGACAGCGGCAGCGCGACGCCGGCGATCAGCGTCGCGCGCAGCGACCGCAGGAACAGCAGCACCACCAGCGTCACCAGCACGACGCTCAGGATCAGCGTGAACTGCACATCGCGGACCGAGGCGCGGATCGTCACGGTGCGGTCGGAGACGACGGTCAGCTTGACGCCGGCCGGCACCGCGCGTTGCAACCGCGGGATCTCGGCCCGGATCTGCTTGACGACGTCGATGACATTGGCGCCGGGCTGACGCTGGATGTCGATGATGACGGCCGGCGTGCCCTGATACCAGCCGCCGGTGCGATCGTTCTCCAGCCCGTCGACGATCTGCGCGACATCGCCAATCGTGACCGGTGAGCCGTTGCGATAGGCGATGATGATCGGCCGGTAGGCGTCGGCGGCCGCGATCTGGTCGTTGGCGGCGATGGTGTAGGACTGCTGGGCGCCGTCGAGCGATCCTTTCGGGCCCGACACGTTGGCCCCGGCGATCGCGTTGCGCAAATCCTCCATCGCGATGCCGTAGGCCGCAAGCCGGGCCAGATCGGCCTGCACGCGCACCGCCGGCTTCAATCCGCCGAGGATCGAGACCCGGCCGACGCCGGAAATCTGGCTCAGCCGTTGCCCGAGGATGGTGTCGGCGAGATCGCTCATCGCCCGCAGCGAGATCGTGTCCGAGGTCAGCGCCAGGGTCATGACCGGCGCGTCCGCCGGGTTCACCTTGGCGTAGACCGGTGGATAGGGCAGCGTCTTCGGCAGGATGCCGGCTGCGGCGTTGATCGCCGCCTGGACGTCTTGGGTGGCGCCGTCGATGTCGCGGTTGAGGTCGAATTGCAGCGAGATCTGGCTGACGCCGAACGAACTCGTCGAGTTCATCGACGACAGCGACGGGATTTGCCCGAGCTGCCGCTCCAGCGGCGCGGTGATCAGCGAGGCCACCACGTCGGGGCTGGCGCCGGGCAATTGGGTCGTCACCTGCACGGTCGGGAAATCGACCTGCGGCAGCGCCGACACCGGCAGCGCCCAATAGCCGAGCGCGCCGCCGATCATCAGCGCGATGCCGAGCAGCGAGGTGGCGATCGGCCGGCGGATGAACGGTTCGGAGACGCTCATGGCTGCGTGCTCGCTGTAAGGTCGGACATTACGAGGTCGGGATGCCGGTCATGGCTGCGCCTTCGGCGCGCCGCCGCCCGACTGTTCGCCCCCCGTCGCCGGCGCCGGTCCGGTCTGCCCCTTCTGATCGCCATCGCCGTGCTCGTGCCGGCCGCGATGCTCGCCGTTCTTGCCCTGCCAGTCCCTCTTGCCGTCCTTGCCCTGAGCTTCGCCCGACGCCGCTCCTTGCCCCGTCGCTTGCCCTGCCCCTTGGCCGCCGCGCTTGCCGTCCGGATTGCGGCTGCGCTTGCGCGGCGCCAGATCGGCAGTCGGTGCACCGTCGTCCGTGCCGACCACGACCTTCGAGCCGTCGGCGAGGTTGGCAAAGCCGGTCGTCACGACGCGGTCCGACGTGGTCAGGCCGCTCGCAATGACGGCCTCGTGCTCGTTCTGCTGCGTCACCGTGACCGGCTTGGCGGTGACGACGTTACCCTCGCCGATCACGTAGCTGAACGTGCCGGCGGGACCGCGCTGCACCGCCGAGGTCGGCACCACGATGGCGCGCGGCAGGGTCTCGACCTTGAGGCGGACATTGACGAACTGGCCTGGCCACAGCTGGTAGCCGGCATTGGGGAATTCGGCCTTCAGCTTCAGCGTGCCGGTGGTCGGGTCGACCTGGTTGTCGATGCCGGTCAGCTTGCCGGTGTCGATCACGGTGACACCGTCATTGCCGAACACATCGACCGCAAGCGCCCCCTTCGCCGCCGCCGCGTTCACCCGCATGATCTGCTGCTGCGGCAGGCTGAACCACACCGCGATCGGTTGCAGCTGGGTCAGGATCACGAGCCCGGTGGTGTCGGAGGCGTGGATGATATTGCCCTGGTCGACCTGGCGCAGGCCGGCGCGCCCGGCAATCGGCGCGACGATCTTGGTGTAGCCGAGCGTCGCGGCGGCATTGTCGATCGCGGCCTGGTCGGCCTTGATCAGCGCCTCCTGCTGCGCGACCAGCGCGCGCTGCGTGTCGGCCTGCTGCTTGGAGCCGGCATTGCTGGCGGCGAGCTGCTCGTAGCGGGCGAGGTCGAGCTTCTGGTTGGTGAGCAGGGCGACGTCCTGGGCCTTCTTGGCGACGGCCTGGTCGTATTGCGCCTGATAGATCACGGGGTCGATCTCGCCCAGCACGTCGTCCTTCTTGACGTCCTGGCCCTCGACGAAATTCACCTTGAGCAGCTTGCCGTCGACCTGCGAGCGCACGGTGACCGTGTTCAGCGCCTTCACCGAACCGACGCCGTCGAGATAGACCGGCACATCAGCGACGTGCGGTGTCGCCGCCAGCACCGGCACCGGCAGATCAGGCCGCGCGCCTGCGCCGCGGCCGCCGCCACCGCCCTGCTTGGGCTGGAAAGCGAGCCAGCCGAGATAGCCGAGCCCGCCCAGGATCACGAGCGTCACGATCAGCGACACCATGCGCCCGAGCAGGCGCGAGAGCAGGCTCCGCTTGCGCGGCGCGGCGTTTGTCCCGTCGTCCTTTGCATCGGGCTTAAAGAGCATTGACCGGTCTTTCCACCTTCGGTTCCCAGCCGCCGCCCAGGGCCTGATACAGGGTCACGACCGCCAATATCCGGGCGAGCTGGGCCTGGGAATACGCATCTTCCGCCTGGAACAGGGTCAGCTGCGTGTTTAGCACGGTTACGATGTCGGCGGTGCCGGCCTTGAGCTGCTGCTCGGCGAGATCGAAGGCGCGTCGCGACGACGACAGCACGTCACGCTGCAATTGCAGCTTCCGCGTGGTCTCGCGGATCGCGACCAGCGCGTTGTCGACATCGGTGAACGACTGGACGACCGTCTTGCGATAGGTTTGCAGCAGTTCGTCCTGCTTGGCCTGATTGTATTCGAAATTGCCGAGGATCCGGCCGCCGTCGAAGATCGGCTGGGTCAGGCCGCCGACCAGGCTGAAAAAGGCCGCGTGCGGCTGGAATAGCGAGACCAGGGCCTGGCTCTGGTAGCCGCCCTGCCCGGTCAGCTGGATGCTCGGGAAGAATTGCGCCCGCGCGCTGCCGACATTGGCCGTGGCGGAAGCGAGCTGCGCCTCCTGCCGGCGGATGTCGGGGCGCTGGGTCAGCAATTCGGACGGCAGTCCCGGCGTGACGCGCGGGATGGCAACCGAATTGAGCGAGCCGCCGGCGATGCGCACGCTTTCGGGCGGCCGCGACACCAGCACCGCGAGCGCGTTGACATTCTGGTCGAGCGTCTGCCGCAGCGGCGGTACCAGCGCGCGCTGATTGGCGAGCACGCTCTCCTGCTGCGCGACGTCAAGATCGGAGCCGGTGCCGGCCTTGAAGCGGTCCCGGATCGCGTTGAGGATGCGCTCGGCGCTGGCGATGTTGCGCTGCGCAGTGCGCAGCCGGTCCTGCGACGCCAGCACCGTGAAATAAGCGTTGGCGACGCTCACCAGCGTGGTCAGCGCCACCACTTCGCGGTCGAACCGGTTGGCAACCGAGGTCTCCTCCGCCGCCTGCAAGGCATCGCGGTTCTGGCCCCAGAAATCGAGCTGATAGCTGGCGCTCAGCGACGCACTGTAGTTGACCACCTCGCGGCCGCCGATCGAGAGGCCGCTGGCGCTCGACCCCGACGTGCGTGAATAGTTTTCCGATCCGTTGAGGTTGACGCTCGGCAACAGCGCCGCGCCGGCCTGGCGCGCCAGCGCATCGGCCTGGCGAAACCGCGCCACCGCGGCCGCAATGTCGAGATTGACGGTCTGCGCCTCCTCCATCAGCTGCGTCAGCTCCTTGGAACGGAAGCCGCGCCACCAGTCGAGCGTCGGAAGCGCGTCACCCGGCTGCTCGAGCCGCGCGGCCTTGTAGCCCTGCGGCACGTCGAGCGCAGGATCGGGGATGTCCTGGGTCAGGATACAGCCAGTGCAGCCCGCGATCAGGCCAAGGGCTATCATCGACCGCCCTGCGAGCCGTCGCGCGCGGCCGGTGAGGCCGAACCGGGCCCCAGGCACCGTCACGGATGCGCGCTGGGTCACACCCGTTCTCCGTCGAAGCCAGACTCCGGCCGCGGCGCACGAATGTCGCGTTCAGCGATAGCCTGGGTGACGTTCACGGGTGATGCTTTCAATAGAACCTGCCTGTCTCACCCTACCCTCGGGACGATGGGGCGGACAGCCCTCTCACGACTGCGCGACGTCGCACCCGAAGTGATTCGCTGCCAGCCCGAAAGCCGACTTTTCCCTATTTTTAAGCGATTTCCGTGCGTTTCGGCCCCGTGCCGGAAGTCACTCATCTTACGAAGATTTCATGGGGATTTCTCCGCGCTGTTGCGCCGAATCCGCAACTTCTGGCGCCCACCCGATGCCGGGATGATCCAGACGCCGCGATCCGTCGTTACTTCCAAGGAGAGTTGCCTGTTGCGGCCGCTAACGGCGTTCAACCTTCGGGACCCGACATGACGTATCTGTACGCCTACCTGTCGACATTGATCGTCTTCGTGGCCTGCGACATGGCCTGGCTTGGAACGATGGCAAGCCGACTGTATCGTCCGACACTCGGAGACATCCTCTCGGCCGAGGTCAACCTGCCTCCGGCAATCGTCTTCTATCTGATCTACCCGCTCGGGCTCGTGGTGTTTGCCGTGCTCCCTGCGCTCAAGTCGGCAAGCCTGGGCTCGGCGGCGCTCTACGGCGCACTGCTCGGCTTCTTCAGCTACATGACCTATGATTTGACCAACCAGGCGACATTGCGGAACTGGACCGTTCAGCTCACGCTGTTCGATGTCGGTTGGGGAACGCTGCTTGGTGCGATATCCGCGACGGCGGCGTACCTCGTGACGGCAAGGCTAGTGGCCTGATTTCAGCCTTGGAAATGGAAAGAACGGCCGGGTCCTCGCCTGCACCTCGCGAAAGAGCTGGCCGCGCGAGCGCAGCATGTGCTGTTCGAGCGGCGGGACGCCGGACACATGGACTAGCACCCAGTACATGCAGATCGGCGCCAGCAACGTGACCCAGCCTGCCGGATACGAGGCGTCGATCGCGATCAGCGGGTAAGCCAGCCAGCACAGCCATTCGAAGAAATAGTTCGGATGACGCGACCACTTCCAGAACCCGGCCTCGCAGACCCGATCTCGATTGGCGGGATCCGACCGGAATCTGCGCAGCTCCCAGTCGGACAACGCTTCACCGATCAGGGCAGTCAGCAGCAACAGCGCACCGAGCAGATCCACGAAGCCAAGCCCGGGGCGCGGATTGTGCGCGGCCACCGCTGCCGAAACCGCCAGGATCAATCCAACGGCTGCCTGCGCCTGCAATTGCAGAAACATCCGCCTGTCGGCCGTAGCACCCCATTGATCGATCAGGTCGCGGTAGCGCGGATCGTCGCCGGCTTGCCAGGTTCGCAGCAACAGATGACCGCCGAGCCGGAACGACCAGATCGCGACCAGCAGCGCAACCATAACCTGCCGTAAGCTGACCGCCCCGCCATCCGGGACCGGGACAAGGCTGGCCAGACAAGCAACCAGGCCGGTGCCGAATGTCCAGCAAACATCGATCCACCCGGTGGCCCCGGTCCGTCGCTGAATGGACCAGGCGGTCGCCATGACCGCGGACAACGCCAGCGCCATGACGATGAATTGGATGATCAGCGGGTGCGGGCTCATGGAGCAACCTTTCGGGCGCAGCCGTCACATGCGGATCAACGGTTGCAACAAGCGGCCGATCACTCCGTTGAGCTTCAGATCTCCCTGCATTGCGACCAAGCAGATGCAGTCGTCCGTCGAGTCGATCCTGATATCGTGATCCACCGCGCCGTCGCCGAAATCGAAATCTCCAGGCCCGAAACGGCCGCCGGCGTGAACGAAGCTTCCTGACAGCACGCAGGTCATCTCGAAGCCGGTATGCGTGTGCTCGATCATCCTGGTCCCGGGGCTGGACCTCAGCAGAAACACGCGCGTCTCGCTCGGTTCGGGCAGCCGGATCGGCCGCAAATGCACCTTCGGCGCAATCCATCGCCAAGAACTGTCGGGATAGCTGTCCAGAAAGCCCGGCAAGCCTGGTACGTCGTGGAACGCCTGCCCCCTGCGCCGCGCAGCAACGGAAGTCTCCCGGCTCTCGTTCAGCCTGCGCTCCAACGCCTCGAACGACCCGTCCGACATCGCGGCCGGCGGCAGTGCAGCCAGCACGGCGCCGCCAACATGCTCCATCGCCCGTACCGCTGCGCGGCAGCTGGCACAGCCGACCAAATGGGTGGCAACCGCAATGTGCTGGCCAAGATCGAGCGTCCCTGCGGCAAACGCCGCCAGCAGCTCGTCCGGGGGATGATGATGGACGGTCATGAGAAATCATCCAGTAGGCTGCGCAGCCGGGCCATCGCCAGCCGCAGGCGCGATTTGACGGTGCCGAGCGGGATATCCAGCACCTTCGCGATCTCCGCGTGGGCCGTTTCGTGAAAGAACGAGAGCTCGATCACCCGCATCTGCTCGTCCGGCAACGCCGACAGTGCATCGCGGACACGCGCCTCGATTTGAGATGCCACGACCCCGGCGTCGGGCAACGGCCCCTCATCGTGCTGAAACTCAAGCTCCGCTTCGGACGTATCGCTGGTTGGAGTTCGTTTCTGGCGACGGAGCGCATCGATGCGCAGGTTTCGCGCTATCGTGAAAATCCAGGCTGCGGCACCGCTGCTGCCGGGATCGAACAGACCGGCCTTCGACCACACCAGGACCAACGCCTCCTGCGCCAGCTCATCGGCAAGCTGCTCACTCGCACCGGAGCGCTGCATGAGCGTCTTGATGCGCGGTGCAAAATATCGAAACAGCGCCGCGAAAGCCTCGCGATCTCCGCGAACCGCAACGGCTTCGATCAGCCGGGCCCACCGGGCGGCGTCCGACGTCTCATTGTCGGGAGTTTCACTCAACATGCCGCGCGGGCACTCCCTGTCGTTAACGGCCCTGCGACCGCAGTACCGGATCGCGCCCGGCCTGGCCAGAGCGATACCCCCGGAGATATGTCGTGCGGCAGCTGCCATGCAACAGGAACGCTATTCATTCGCGGTTGGATCACCGCGGGTGATCCAACCTTCAAGACCAGTCGTTTCCATCCATGACGCCGTCCGCGCCGTGGACCGGCGCACGGATCGGATCAGAGAGGGATAGTCGTTGAGGACCGACGACAGATTGAACATCGCCGTGGTCGGAACCGGCATCTCCGGCCTGTCTGCTGCCTGGCTGCTTGGCCGGCGGCACGATGTGACCGTCTACGAGAAATCCGATCGGATCGGCGGGCATTCCAACACCGTGACCGCATTGCTTGGCGGCGAGCGCGTCGCCGTGGACACCGGCTTCATCGTGTTCAACCGGAAAACCTACCCCAACCTTGCCGCCCTTTTCCGACATCTCCAGGTTCCTACGCAGGCATCGGAGATGTCGCTCTCGGTTTCCCTTGACGAGAGCGATCTGGAATATTCCGGGACCGGTCTTTCGGGGCTCTTGGCCCAGCCCGGAAACCTGCTGCGTCCGCGCTTCTGGTCGATGCTGCGCGACCTCGTCCGGTTCTACGATCGCGCGACACGCGATGCTGCGCTGCTCGCTGACGAGACGATCAGCCTCGGCGCATATCTTGCGCAAGGCGGCTACGGTGCAGCCTTCCGCGACGATCATCTGCTGCCGATGGCGAGCGCCATCTGGTCGGCGCCTCCCGATGAAATTCTCGCCTTTCCCGCGGCGACGTTCATTCGCTTCCACCACAATCACGGCCTGCTCCAGCTGGCCCGGCGGCCACCGTGGGAAACCGTGACCGGCGGCAGCCGCTCCTATGTGCAACGGCTGGTCCAGCCGTTCGCAGACCGGATCAGGCTCGGCTGCGGCGTGGTCGAGATACGACGGTCGGCACGCGGCGTGACGGTGACCGACATTCGCGGCGAAACGCGACCATACGATCACGTCGTCCTGGCAACGCACGCGAACGAGGCGCTGTCGGTGATCGGTGCCCCCACGCCCGGCGAAACCAGACTGCTCGGTGCGTTCCGCTATAGCCGCAACCTGGCCGTCCTCCACTCCGATCCAGCGTTCATGCCGCGGCGTCGCCTGGCCTGGTCGAGCTGGAATTATGTCGGCTCGCGCGACCATCAAGGCGCGCCGGTCGGCGTGACCTATTGGATGAACCGGCTGCAGGGTATCCCCAAGCATTTGCCGCTGTTCGTCACGCTCAATCCCGCCCGTCCACCGCGCGCGGACACGTTGCATCAGACCGAGGTCTACGAGCACCCGATCTTCGATGCGGCCGCGATCGCCGCGCAACGTCGGCTGTGGTCGCTGCAAGGCGACGGCAATGTCTGGTTCTGCGGCGCGCATTTCGGCGCCGGCTTCCACGAAGACGGGTTGCAATCGGGGCTGGCGGTGGCCGAGCAGCTTGGCGGCGTACGCAGGCCGTGGACCGTGCCGAACGAATCCGGACGCATCGTGCTCGGCGCGAACGCCAGATCCTTGCCTGAGCCGGAGCTGCAATCATGATGCAGCGCTCCTGCCTCTATCGCGGCAGCGTGATGCACCGGCGGCTGCGACCGACAATGCACCGCTTTCGCTACCGCGCGTTCTGGCTGCTGCTCGATCTCGACGAGCTTCCGGCGCTCGTCTCGCGGCTGCGCCTGTTCTCGCACAACCGGTTCAACCTGTTTGCGCTGTACGACAGCGATCATGGTGACGGCAGCGCAACGCCACTTCGTGCCCAGATCGAACGATCGCTCGGGCAAGCCGGGATCGATCTGGCCGGCGGACCGATCCGATTGTTCTGCATGCCGCGGACACTCGGCTACAGCTTCAATCCCCTCAGCCTCTATTTCTGTTACCGGGACTCGGGCCAACTCGCGGCCATCGTCTATCAGGTTCACAACACGTTCGGCGAACGCCACGCCTATGTCGCCGCGGTCGACAACGGCGCGGTGAGCATCCGGCACGACTGCAACAAGACCTTCTACGTTTCGCCGTTCATGTCCATGAATCAGGCCTATCATTTCCGCCTGACCCGACCGCACCGGCATTTCGCGCTCGGCATCAATGCGAGCGAGGGTGGCGACACGATGCTCAGCGCGTGCCTTGCCGCCTCACGGCAGGCATTGAGCGACCGGAGCCTGTTGCGCAGCTTCCTCGGGATTCCGCTGGTGACGGCCAAGGTCATCCTCGCGATCCATTGGGAGGCGGCCAGACTTTGGCTGAAGGGCATCCGCATTCGCGAACGCCCGAAGCCATCCGCGAACGGGATCACGATCGCGGTCGGATCACCCGAGCAACGGACGAATTTGCATGCGCACTAATCATCAGCACGCCGCGCCGGGCTGGATGCCCATCGAATGGCCGCCAGTGCTGCGCGCGACGATTGGCGTGCTGCTGCGGCGGATGCTCCGTCGGATCGATTGCGGAGAGATCCTCGTGCAATTGCCCGGTGGACGCGGTGTTGCGATCTCCGGCTCGCGTGGCGGAGAACCGGTCCATATCAGGATTCACAGCTGGAAGTGCCTGCTACGGCTGCTTGCCCACGGCGATCTGGGCTTTGCCGAAGGCTATCTTGCCGGCGAATGGTCGACGCCCAACATGCACGCGTTCCTGAACGCGGCGGCGCCGCGCTCGCCCCACGAAGCTTCGTTCGAGCGGCTGAAGCCGCCGCAGCCCCTCACCTGGCTTCGGCACGCCCTGCTCAATCGCAACACCAGGCGCGGCAGCCGTCGCAACATCCGCGCCCATTACGATCTCGGCAACGATTTCTACCGGCTCTGGCTCGATCCGAGCATGACCTATTCATCCGGAATCTACGCCTCGCCACGCCAGACACTCGCCCAGGCCCAGCAGACCAAGCTCGATCGGATCACCGAGCTGCTCGATCTCGACGGCGGCGAGAGGGTCCTCGAGATCGGTTGCGGCTGGGGCGCGCTCGCACGACACCTGATCGAAGGCCACCGCTGTCACGTCACCGGATTGACCCTGTCGACCGAGCAGCTCGGCTACGCGCGCGAGCAACTGGCCGCGCACCGGCTTGCCGACAGATCCGATCTGCGGATCGAGGATTATCGGGACACCGAAGGCAGCTACGACCGGGTCGTCTCGATCGAGATGTTGGAAGCGGTCGGCGAAGCCTATTGGCCGCTGTTCTTCGACAAGCTACGCGAGCGGCTCAATGTCGGCGGCATCGCGGTGTTGCAGGTCATTACCATCGACGAGCGTCGCTTCGACAACTATCGCAGGCGGCCGGAATTCATCCAGCGCCATATCTTTCCCGGCGGGATGCTGCCGACCGTCGGCATCATCAGGCGGCTGGTGGACAATTCCGGATTGCGGCTGGCTTCGACCGAGTTCTTCGCCGACAGCTATGCACGCACGCTGGCCGATTGGCACGACCGTTTCCTCGACGCCTGGCCGTCGATCGAAGCCCTCGGCTTCGATCTCAGGTTCAAGCGAATGTGGGAGTACTATTTGGCCTATTGCAGGCTGGGCTTTGAAATCGGCGCCCTCAATGTGGGGCTGTACAAGATCGAACGATCATCCTGAATTGAATCCACACCGCGAATCCAGCGCGGCGTGACGATTTGCAGCAAGATTCGGCCGGATCACCGGCATTCCCTAGACGATCATTCGACGGGGGCGCGGTCACCAACCGGGCACAGCTCGCCGCACGAAATTCGCCGCACTGCAAAAGGCTTCCCCTTTTGCCATCGGCACACTAGTTTCCGGCCAGGGCAAAACACGGACCGGCAAAAGATTACCCCCGACATGGCATTCAACAAAGACGTCATCCAAGCGATCGGCAACACGCCGCTGATCAAACTGAAGCGCGCATCCGAACTGACCGGCTGCACCATTCTCGGCAAGGCCGAATTCATGAATCCGGGCCAGTCGGTGAAGGATCGCGCCGGCAAATGGATGATCCTGGAGGCCGAGAAGCGCGGCGCGCTGAAGCCGGGTGGCCTGGTGGTCGAGTCGACCGCGGGCAATACCGGAATAGGACTTGCGGTCGTGGCGAGCGCCCGCGGCTATCGCACCATCATCGTGATCCCCGAGACCCAGAGCCAGGAGAAGAAGGACTTCCTGCGGCTGTGCGGCGCCGAGCTGGTGGAGGCGCCGGCTCTGCCGTTCTCCAATCCGAACAACTACCAGCATCTCGGCAGGCGGCTGGCCGACCGGCTGCGCAAGACCGAGCCGAACGGCGTGCTGTTCGCCGACCAGTGGAACAACCTCGACAACGCCAAGGCGCATTACGAGTCGACCGGGCCCGAGATCTGGGAGCAGACCGGCGGCAAGATCGACGGCTTCATCTGCTCGGTCGGCACCGGCGGCACGCTGGCCGGCACCAGCCGTTATCTGAAAGAGAAGAACCCGAACATCGTGAACGCCTGCGCCGACCCGCATGGCTTTGCGATGTACGAACTGTTCCGGAACGGCGAACCCAAGATGACCCCGGGCAACTCGATCACCGAAGGCATCGGCCTCGGCCGCGTCACGCCGGTGGTCGAGACCGCGAAGGTCGACACGGCGTTCCTGATCTCCGACGAGGACGCGGTGTCGGTGATCTACGATCTGGTCCAGCACGAGGGCCTGTGCCTCGGCGGCTCGACCGGCGTCAACATCGCGGGCGCAATCCAGCTCGCCAAGCAGCTCGGTCCCGGCAAGACCATCGTCACGATCCTGGCCGATTCCGGCAGCCGCTATCTGTCGAAGCTGTTCAATCCTGAGTTCATGCGCTCGAAGAACCTGCCGGTACCGGAATGGCTCGAAAAGCGCAGCAAGATCGAGCTGCCATTCGAATGAAAGGGCGAATGGCGAATGGTGAGTAGCGAATAGAAGAATCCCTATTCGCCATCCGCCACTTCCTATTCGCTCACCTCAAAATCTGGCTCAGGAACAGCTTCGTCCGCGCGTGCTGCGGGTTGGCGAAGAATTCCTGCGGCGTGTTCGATTCAATGATCTGGCCGGCATCCATGAACACGACGCGGTTGGCGACCTCGCGGGCAAAGCCCATTTCATGGGTCACGACCAGCATGGTCATGCCTTCCTTGGCGAGGTCGACCATGGTGTCGAGCACCTCCTTGACCATTTCCGGGTCGAGCGCCGAGGTCGGCTCGTCGAACAGCATCACTTTCGGGTTCATGGTCAGTGCGCGGGCGATCGCGACGCGCTGCTGCTGACCGCCCGACATCTGGCCGGGAAACTTGTTGGCCTGGTGCGGGATCTTGACCCGCTCCAGGAACTTCATCGCAGTTGCCTCGGCATCCTTCTTCGGGATGTTGCGCACCCAGATCGGCGCCAGCGTGCAATTGTCGAGCACCGTGAGATGCGGGAACAGGTTGAAGCTCTGGAACACCATGCCGACCTCGCGGCGAACCTCGTCGACGCGGCGCAGGTTCGGGCCAAGCTCGATGCCGTCGACCACGATCTCGCCCTCCTGGAATTCCTCCAGCGCGTTGATGCAGCGGATCAGCGTCGACTTGCCCGAGCCGGACGGGCCGCAGATCACGATCCGCTCGCCCTTGCCGACCTCAAGATTGATGTCGCGCAACACGTGGAAGTCGCCGTACCATTTGTTGAGCGTGGAAATGTTGACGATCGGGGCTGTGGACATGGTGACCTTGTTCAGTGGCGGCGATGAGCGTTGAGCCGGTTTTCGACGAACAGCGAGTAGCGCGACATTCCAAAGCAGAACACGAAGTAGATCATTCCGGCAAAAGCGAAGCCGGTGAAGGCCGTGGTCGGCGTCGACCAGTTCGGGTCCGAGAACGACGCCCGCAGCGAACCCAACAGGTCGAACAACGCCACGATCGACACCAGCGAGGTATCCTTGAACAGCGAGATGAAGCTGTTGACGATGCCGGGAATGACATAGCGCAGCGCCTGCGGCAGCACGATCAGCGACGTCGTCTTCCACCAGGACAGGCCGAGCGCCGACGCGGCCTCCGCCTGCCCGCGCGCCACCGCGGCGAGCCCGCCCCTGATCACCTCGGCCATATAGGCGCCGGTAAAGATCGCCACGCCGATCAGGGCGCGCAACAGGCCGTCGACGGCGAAATTGCCCGGCACGAACAGCGGCAGCATGTAGGTCGCGAAGAACAGCACCGTGATCAACGGCACGCCGCGCCAGAACTCGATGAAGGCGATCGAGAAGATCCGGATCAGCGGGATGGTCGAGCGGCGGCCGAGCGCGAGCGCGATCCCGATCGGCATCGAGGCGACGATGCCGGTGATCGCGATCACCAGCGTCACCAGGAGGCCGCCCCACAGCCGCGTGTCGACGATCGGAAAACCGCCGCGATCGAGCCCCATCAGCTTGATGCCGATTGCCATTCCGGCAAACGTCAGCACGCTGCCGACCAGCGCCCTGCGGCCGGTCCGCACACCGCCTCCGAGCACAAACAGCACGGCGGTGACGATCACGGTGGTGAGAAGGAAATCGCCCCAGACCGGCAGTGACGAGAGCTGTAACTGATCGCGCAGCCAGGTCAGCGGAAAGATCAGCCAATGGATCAGCAACCCGACCAGGACGAGCAGCTTGCCGATGACCCACAGCAGCGGCGCGATCGGCGAATTCTTGCTGAGATTGACCAGCAGGTCGCCGGCGCCGCCGATGCTTTGCTCAAACAGTTGCAACAGGCCTGCGGTCCAGCTCACGCCGAAGCCCGCTATGCCGCCGCCATGCAACAGGAAGAACGCCACCACCGGGAACGCGAAGAAGAACAGGCCCGAATTGAGGCCCTTCGCCGGCAGGCGCGGCAGCAGCAGCGGCAGCAACAGCGCGGCACCGAGCCCATAGGTCAGGTTGACGCGCCAGCGCTGGGCTTCCGGGTAGAAGCCATAGATCAATTGCGTCAACTTGGCCTGAATATAGGGCCAGCAGGCGCCGACCTGGTGCCCGGCCTGTTCGGCCAGGCACGCGGTACGATCCTTGCCGGTCCACACCGCGTCAACCAGCAGGAATTTGACCGCCGGGATCACGATGTACCCAGCCAGCAAGAGCCCGATGATCGTGAGCAGAATATTGCCCGGCGAATTCAACAGCCGCGTTCGCAGGAAGCCGATGAAGCCGGTGCTCTTCGCCGGCGCCGCGCGCTCGGCGACCAGGTCCTGCCGGACAAACGAGGCGGAGATATCGGTCATGCCGTCATGCTCCGGTTGATGCGCCAGCCATAGGCGCTCATCAGCGCGCTGGTCGTCAGCGAGAGCAGCAGGTAGACGCCCATCGTCATGGCGATGATCTCGATCGCCTGCCCGGTCTGGCTGATCGCGGTGCCGGCGAACACCGAGACCAGATCGGGATAGCCGATGGCCACCGCCAGCGACGAGTTCTTGGTGAGATTGAGGTACTGGCTGGTCAGCGGCGGCACGATGACCCGCATCGCCTGCGGCACCACGATCAGCCGCAGCGTCGCAGCGCGGCTCAGGCCGAGCGACGCGCCCGCCTCCATCTGTCCCTTGTGCACCGACATGACGCCGGCGCGAACGATCTCGGCGATGAATGCCCCCGTGTAGGTCGACAACGCGACCGTCAACGCAACGAATTCGGGGATGATCCGCGCGCCGCCGGCGAAGTTGAATCCCTTCAGTTGCGGCAGTTCGAACGTGAGCGGCCAGCCAAAGATCAGCATCGAGATCAACGGCAGGCCGACGAGGCAACCCAGCACATAGGGCCAGATCCGGATCATCTGGCCGCGCCGGAACAGGGCACGCCGCGCGGCGTGTCGCAAGCCCAGCGCTGCGGCAATGCCGATCGCGAGCGCGGCCAGGAACGGATACAGCCCCGGCTCGCTGACCGGCTGCGGCACGATCAGGCCGCGATTGTTGAGGAAGAATGTGCTGAAGATCGAGATGCTCTGCCGCGGCGCCGGCAGTGCCGCAAGCACGGCGAGATACCAGAACAGAATCTGGAACAGGAGCGGCAAATTCCTGACGATCTCGACATAGATGCCGCCGATCCGCGACAACAAGGAATTGGGCGACAACCGGCACAGCGCCACGATGAAGCCGATCACCGTGGCGAAGACAATGCCGATCACCGAGACCAGGATCGTGTTCAACAGACCGACGAAGAACACGCGCCAGTAGGTGTCGGAGTTGTTGTAGGCGATCAGGCTCTGATTGACGTCAAAGCCTGCGTTGTATTTGAGGAAGCCGAAGCCCGATGCAATGTGCTGGGTCTCCAGGTTGGTGCGCGCGTTCGCCACGATCTCGTAGGCGATCCAGGCCAGGATCGCGGCGAAGGCAATCTGGGCGGCCACCCCGTTCCAGCCGGCCTTGCCGCCAAGCGCGCGCTTCAGCCTGAGGGCAAGTTGCAGCGGTGGTTTGCGGGGCGCGATACTCATCGCCGCAGCCGTCGGCTGGATCGATCAGCGGATCGGCGGCGCGTACTGGATACCGCCCTTGTTCCAGAGATTGTTGACGCCGCGCGCGATACCGAGCGGCGAGCCGGTGCCGACATTGCGCTCGAAGCTTTCGCCGTAATTGCCGACCGCCTTCACGATCCGCACCACCCAGTCCTTGGTGAGGCCGAGCTGTTCACCCAGATTGCCGTCGGTGCCGAGCACCCGCTTCATCTCCGGCTTGTCGGATTTGAGCATCGTGTCGACGTTCTTCTGGGTAATGCCGAGCTCCTCGGCGTTGATCATCGCAAACAGCGTCCACTTCACGATGTCGAACCACTGATCGTCGCCGTGACGCACCATCGGCCCCAGCGGCTCCTTGGAAATGATTTCCGGGAGCACGATGTGATCGGCGGGGTTGGCAAGCTTCAGCCGGCTGGCATAGAGCCCGGAGGCGTCGTCGGTGAAGACGTCGCAGCGTCCGGATTCATAGGCCTTGACCGCTTCGTCGATGCTGCCGAACGCGATCACCTCATACTTCATGTTGTTGCCCTTGAAGAAGTCGGCGAGGTTCTGCTCGGTGGTGGTTCCGGTCTGCACGCAGACCGACGCGCTGTTCAGTTCGAGCGCCGAATTGACCTTGAGCGACTTCTTCACCATGAAGCCCTGCCCGTCGTAATAGGTCACGCCGGTGAAGTTGGCGCCGAGCGAGGTGTCGCGCGACACCGTCCAGGTGGTATTGCGCGACAGCACATCGATCTCGCCCGACTGCAGCGCGGTAAAGCGATCCTTGGCCGACAGCGGCACGAACTTGACCTTGGTCGGGTCGTCGAGCACCACGGCGGCGATGGCCCGGCACACGTCGACGTCGATCCCGGTCCAGTTCCCCTTGTCGTCGGGTGCCGAAAATCCGGGCAGCCCCTGGCTGACGCCGCAGGACAACTGGCCCCGATCCTTGACCGTCTTGAGGGTTTGCGCCGAGGCCGCCTGGACCGACAGGGCGGCGGCGGCGGCAAGGATGACAGCCAGGGATACGCGTTTCATGGGGCAGGCCTTTCAGGGTCGTCCGTTGGACGTTTGCTTTGTGATCGCCTCGCGTCCATAGGCCATCCCAATGATCCGTTGCAGCAAAAGATGCTGATCTGGCCGGCAGTTTGACGTGCAAATCGGTCAGGCAACGGATCTCAGGTCGCGGCAGGCCCCTCAACGTGCGGCGACTGGTAGTTGCGCCGCATCACATAGCGACTGACGAGCCGGGTCAAGGGGTTGACGCATGTCTTCCGCCTCCTGTTAGTAACAGGTCCCGGCGCGACCCGTCCTTCCGGCGTGTTGCGGCTGCGGCAAAAAGTCTAAAGTCCAACGGCAGCGATCCATGACCTCGTCCAACGGCTCCACCCCCTCCCATCCGCTCCAGGCCGCGACCCGCCTGGTCACGGCCGGCCGCGACACCAAGGCCCAGCGGGGCTTTGTCAATCCGCCGGTGTTTCACGGCTCGACCGTGCTCTATCCGACCGCCGAGGATCTCCACGCCCATCGCGCCGAATTTACCTATGGCCGCCACGGCAGCCCGACCACCCGGGCGCTGCAAGACGCGCTGATGGCGCTGGAGGGCCCGCAATGCGCCGGCGTCGGCCTCACCCCATCGGGACTGGCCGCGATCAGCACCACGCTGCTCGCGGTGCTGAAGGCCGGCGACCACCTGCTGGTGTGCGACAACGCCTATCGGCCGACCCGCAATGTCTGCGAGAAGATCCTGACGCGATACGGCATCGAGACCAGCTATTTCGATCCGCTGATCGGCGCCGGCATCGAGCCGCTGTTCAGGCCGAACACCCGCGCGGTGCTGGTCGAGGCGCCCGGCTCGCAATCCTTCGAGATGCCCGACGTGCGCGCGATATCGGCCGTGGCGCATGCCCGCGGCGCGCTGGTGATCGACGACAACACCTGGGCGACGGCGCTCTATCGCCGGTCACTCGATCAGGGCGTCGACGTCAGCATGCAGGCCGGCACCAAATATATCGGCGGCCACTCCGACATCATGTTCGGCACCATCGCGGCGAACGCCAAGACCTGGCCGATGATCCAGGAAGCGATCGGGTTGCTCGGCATCTGTGCCGGTCCCGATGACGTCTATCTCGCACTGCGCGGGCTCCGTACGCTGTCGGTGCGGCTTGCCCAGCACCACCGCTCCGGGCTCGACATGGCGCGCTGGCTGGCGGCGCGGCCCGAGGTCGATCGGGTGCTGCACCCTGCCCTCGAGACCGATCCGGGACATGCGATCTGGAAACGCGACTTCAGCGGTGCCTCGGGCCTGTTCAGCATCGTGCTGAAGCCGGTGCCGCAGAGTGCGGTCGATACGATGCTCAACACGCTGAAGCTGTTCGGCATGGGCTTTTCCTGGGGCGGCTTCGAAAGCCTCGCCATCCCGTTCGACTGTAGCGACTATCGCACCGCGACCAAATGGTCGCCGGGCGGCCCGACATTGCGGCTGCATATCGGGCTCGAGAGCCTCGACGACCTCAAGGCCGATCTCGATCGCGGATTTGCAGCGTTGAACGCCGCGTCCTGAGCGCTCCGCGTCGCCCGCGTTAGACGATACTTAACCACGACGGACGCGGGTATGACCGCGCGCTGCGATCGATGTCGTGCGCGTTGAGCAGGCGCGATCTCCGGGATTCTGCGGAGATGTAACGGCGCCGATAACTCGCCGTTCACCATCCCCACCAATCCCTTAATTGTCCGGACCTTCTGGCAAGTTCCCTTATACTTTTGCCGCCGTAGTGATGCTTCCGGGAAGGGCTGTCATTGCCGCAAGGACGCGACCGCCCGGTGTAAGGGCATTCAGACAATTCCATGAAGACGGCACGCATCGTGGTCCTCGGCATCGCCGGCGTCGCAGGCCTCGCGGCGATGTATCTCGCGAGCATCGGCGATCACAAACCCGCGCAGGTGGCGCAGCCGGCCGCGCCGCAGCTTCCGACGGTCGAGGTGCTGGTGGCGAAGTCCGACATCGGTCTCGGACAGGCACTCAAGGCCGAAGACGTGCAATGGCAGCGCTGGCCGGCCGAGACCGCGAGCAGCGCGTTCCTGCGCCACGACACCAATGCCGATGCCATGAACGAAGTGATCGGCTCGATCGCGCGCGCCCCCTTCATCATCGGCGAACCGATCCGCGAGCAGAAACTGGTCAAGGCCAATGGCAGCGGCTTCATGGCCGCGATCCTGCCCTCCGGCATGCGCGCGATCTCCACGGAAATCTCGCCGGAGACCGGCGCCGGCGGCTTCATCCTGCCGAACGACCGCGTCGACGTGATCCTGTCGCGACGCGACAAGAACCCCGATCAGCTGAGCGGTCGCGACATCGTCACCACCGAAATCCTGCTGTCCAACGTCCGCGTGCTGGCGATCGACCAGGCGCCGAAGGAGAAGGACGGCAACAACTCCCTGATCGGCAAGACCGTGACCCTCGAGCTCAAGCCTGAACAGGCCGAGACGCTCGCGCGAGCGCGGCAAACAGGCACTCTGGCGCTCGCACTGCGCAGCATCGCGGACGTCAACGAGAAGGTCGACGAGACCGGCGAACATGCCCCGAAGCGGGGCGAGAGCATCAAGGTGGTGCGCTTCGGCATCCTGAGCTCTCAGACGACACAGAAGTGATGGGGGCTTCGATATGACAACGGGTGCAAGACAACTGGCGATGCGGACCATGCTGGCCCGTTCGCTGTCCTATTCGGCGGTTGCAGCGATCATGCTGGTCCCGGCTTTCGCCAGCGCGGCCGATCCCGACAAGAACGCCGACATCGCGGTAACCAGCAGCATCGCCGCCAAGACGCGCTCCGTCTCGCTCGGCGTCGGCAAGTCGGTGGTGGTCGACCTGCCGCGCGAGGCCAAGGACGTTCTGGTCGCCGACCCCAAGATCGCCAATGCCGTGATCCGATCGGCGCAGCGCGCCTACATCATCGGAGCGGCGGTCGGCCAGACCAACGTGGTGTTCTTCGACGCCGACGGCAACCAGGTCGCCTCCTACGACATCGCGATCAAGCGCGACCTCAACGGCATGCGGGCGGCGCTGAAGCAGATGCTGCCCGGCGTCCAGATCGAGGGCGTCGGCGAAAGCGTGGTGCTGACCGGCTCGGTGTCGAGCCCGGTGGAAGCCCAGCAGGCCGGCGACATCGCCGCGAAGCTGGTCGGCAGCGCCGACAAGGTCGTCAACTCCATCGTCGTGCGCGACCGCGACCAGGTGATGCTCAAGGTCACCGTCGCCGAGGTGCGCCGCGACGTCGTCAAGCAGCTCGGTGTCGATCTCAGCGCCAACATGAACTACGGCACCGCCGCGGTGGTGTTCAACAACGCGAATGCCTTCACCGCCAACAACGGACCGCTCGCAGCCAATTCGCTGACCGGCGCGGCCGTGAACAAGCTCGGCGTGCCGACAGTCACCGCGACGCTGCGCGCGATGGAGAGCGCGGGCGTGGTGAAGACGCTCGCCGAACCCAACCTCACGGCGATCTCTGGCGAATCCGCGACCTTCGTCTCGGGCGGCGAGTTTCCGATTCCGACCGGCGTGACCTGCCAGACGACGACCTCGGGCACGATCGGCAATTGCGTCCAGACCGTCAGCTTCAAGAAGTTCGGCATCTCGCTCAACTTCACCCCGGTGGTGCTGACCGAGGGCCGCATCAGCCTGAAGGTGATGACCGAGGTTTCCGAGGTCTCGATGGACAACGCCCTGACCGGCGGCCAGGGCGGCACGACCATTCCCTCGATCAAGACCCGCCGCGCCGACACCACGCTGGAAGTGCCGTCCGGCGGCTCGATCGCGATGGCGGGATTGATCCAGGAACAGACCAAGCAGGCCATCAACGGCATGCCTGGTGTCGATCAGATTCCGGTGCTCGGCCAGCTGTTCAGGAGCCAGGACTTCGTCAACAACGAGACCGAGCTCATGGTCATCGTGACGCCCTATGTGGTACGCGCCGTTGCGCAGAAGGAATTGTCGCGTCCCGACGACGGATTTGCACCGGCCTCCGACGCGCAGTCGGCGCTGCTGGCGCGCGTCAATCGCATCTACGGCGTTGCCGCCCGCGGCGAGCCGATCGGCGCCACGCCGGTCAATTTCGGCTTCATCATCGACTGACGCGGACCTGAGGGATTGGGGGATCCTATGATGACACGCAACACACGGGCCGGTCACCTCAGGACGCTGTCGCTGCTCGGCGCCCTCGCCGCGTCAGCGATCGCGCTCGGCGGCTGCAACCTGACGAACAATGACGTCGTCACCGGCACCCTGCCCGACGACTACCGGCTGCGGCACCCGATCGCGGTCACAGAAGGCGAGCAGTCGATCGTCGTGTTCGTGGGCCGCGCCCGCGGCAATCTCACCGAGACGCAGCGCGACGACGTGATGGGGCTGGCGCGCACCTGGCGGCGCGAGGGCACCGGCGCGATCGCCATCGACGTGCCGGCCGACACCCCGAATTCGCGCTCGGCGCAGGCGGTGTATCGCGAGATCCGCGGCCTGCTCGAATCGATGGGCGTGCCCGGCCACGCCATCACCAGGCGCTCCTACCAAACCGACGATCCGCGCGCGCTCGCCACCATTCGCCTCAGCTACCCGAAAATGGCTGCCGTCGCCGGCCCGTGCGGATTGTGGCCGACCGACCTCGGCCCCTCGATCGACAATCCGAGCTACAACCAGAACAAGCAGTACGACAATTTCGGCTGCGCCACCCAGCGCAACCTTGCCGCGATGGTCGCCAATCCGTCCGATTTGGAGCAGCCGCGAAGCGAGACCGCCGCCTACACGCCGCGTCGTTCGATCGCCTTCGACAAATACCGCAAGGGCGTATCGACCGCGACCTCCTATCCGGAAACCGAGAAAGCCAAGCTGAGCGACGCCGCGAAATGACCGCCCAACCGCAAGACGAGCCGCAGACCGCCAACGACTACATCGCGCCGGCGCCGCGGATTTCGGTGCAGGCTTTCTGCGCCAGCGTCGCGACCGCCACGACGGCGCGCGCCGCCGCCGAAGACCGCCGGCTCGCCAAGGCGCACCTTTCCGTCCATATGGGCGGCATCGCCGCGGCGATCGACGCCTATCACAAGGCGCCGACGCCCAACGTGATCATGCTGGAGACCGAGCCGGACAACGACTTCCTCGCCGGTCTCGATGAACTCTCCACGGTCTGCGATCCCGGCACCCGCGTCGTCGTGCTCGGCACGCCCGGTGAGACCGCGCCATATCGCGAACTGGTGCGGCGCGGCGTCAACGACTACGTCGTCGGGCCGGTCAAGGTGCTCGATATCGTGCGCTCGATCTGTAGCCTGTTCTCGGCCTCCGAAGCTGTCTCGGTCGGCCGCCTGATCGCGGTCGCGGGCGCCAAGGGCGGCGTCGGGGCCTCGACCGTCGCGCACAATGTCGCCTGGACCATCGCACGCGACCTCGGGCTCGATTCAGTCGTCGTCGATCTCGACCTCGCCTTCGGCACCGCTAGCCTCGACTACAACCAGGATCCGGCCCAGGGCATCGCCAACGCGGTGTTCTCACCGGAACGTCCGGACAGCGCGTTCATGGATCGCCTGCTCGCCAAATGCAGCGATCATCTCAGCCTGCTGGCGGCGCCCGCCACCCTCGATCAGGTCTACGATTTCGGCGCCGAAGCCTTCGACGCCATCTTCGACACCATGCGCATGACCACGTCCTGCATCGTGCTGGACGTGCCGCATCAATGGACCGCCTGGACCAAGCGCGTGCTGGTCGGCGCCGACGATATCCTGATCGTCGCCGAGCCCGATCTCGCCAACATGCGCAACACCAAGAACATGATGAACCTGCTGCGGACCGCGCGTCCCAACGACCGGCCGCCGCTCTACTGCCTGAACCAGGTCGGCATGTCGAAGCGTCCCGAGATCGAGGTCAAGGATTTCGCCAAGGCGATCGAAAGCCAGCCGATCGCGGCGATCCCGTTCGATTGCAGGCTGTTCGGTGAAGCCGCCAACAACGGCCAGATGATCGCGGAAGTCTCGGCGCGGCACCGCACCACCAAAACCTTCCTGCAGATCGCGCAACGCCTCACCGGCCGCCCCGATCTCGCCGAGGCGCGCGAGTCGTTCCTGTCGCCGATCCTCAAGAAGTTGCAGTCGCGCCGCGCCGCCGGCTAGCGATCCGGTCTCAAGTCACCAGCAACGCCGTCGCGCCTTAGTCGCGACGGCTGGCGGCAACCGGAATCTTGTCCTTGTCGGTCCGGCTCGCATCCCTGCGCGCCAACAGCCGCTTCAACGCCGCGACATTGGCTGAGCCCTGCTCCGGCGGCAAATCGGCCTTCATGATGGTCTCGGCCTCGGACTGGCGGCCTTGCAGGCCGACCACGACGGCAAGATTGGTTCGCACCAGCATGTCGCCGGGTGCGCGCGCCTGGGCACGGCGCAACGTCTCCTCGGCCTTCGGCAGATCCTTTGACAGCAGGTAGGACAGGCCGAGATTGGAGAGCACCGACGGATCGTCCGGCACGATCTTGAGCGCGCTCGCGTAATACTGCCTGGCCTCGTCGTGGCGGTCGAGTTGGTCGAGCACTGCGCCCTGCGCCGACAGGATGCGCCAGTCCGGATCTTCCGGGGTGTGCGCGCGCCCGAGCACGTCGAACGCCTGCTGGAAATTGCCATTGTCGGCCAGCGCACGCCCGTAGCCCGCGAGCAGCGCCTTGTTGCTCGGCTGCGCCAGCACCGCCTGCTCCATGACTGCGACCGCCTGCGCCCGCTGGCCGGTCGCGCGCAACGCCCGGGCATATTTCAGCGCGGCATCGACGTCCTTCGGATTGGATCGGACGCGTTCCTGATAGGTCGCGATATCGCGCCGCGGATCGGCGGGAGCCGGGGTGGCCTCCGCGGTGTCGCCCAGTGACCCAGTGATGTCTGACGGGCCAGAAGTCTGGCAGGCGGACAGCCCGATCAGCAGGATTGCGGCGGACACCGAGCCAGCGAACCGGCGCGCGCGGCCAATTGGTCGGGATAGTTTCTCTGACATCAACGAGACTCGGAACAGCGAAGGTTCCGGAATGCTCACAGCTTAACCCTAAGTTCCGGTTAAGGATGCCATCATGTCGCCGTCATCTGGCCCAGATGCGGTGCCGAACATTCAGCGGGCGTGGGCCGGTGGCCGGGTCAGTCGACGAACTGGGCGCCGAATTCGTGCCCGATCCGCCAGGCCAGACGGCACTGACGCGGGCTCCCGCTCGACAGGATGATGGTGAATTCCGGCGGAATCTCCAGATATTCGGCGATCACCTTGACGCCACCGGCCGAGATATCGGTGATCATGCAATCGCGGGGCAACGACCCCGTGCCCAGCTGAATTTTTGCAACGCTCCGGCAGGGCCGGCGTTCGCTCTTACGGCGATTCACAAACATACTGATCCCCAAAGCCTTTCTGGACAGCTTGCTGGCTGGACAGCTCTCTCGTTCCTACCGTCATAGCCGGGAAAGATTGGGAACTAGCTAGCGGAACCGCTCGCAATTGAACGGTCATTTTCGGAATTCGTTCACCGGACAATCCCGTTGCGATGGGAACAAAAAGGGGTTGATCCGCAGTCATTTGGCGATAGCGTGAATCCTTCGACTCGAATTTGCCGGGATATCCAGGACGTATGGGAAGTCTAGTTCTGCTCGATCTGATGGGGGGCGTCGCGCTCCTGCTGTGGGGCCTGCACATGGTCCACAGTGGAATTTTGCGTGCCTTCGGGCCGGATTTGCGGCTGTTGCTGGCGAGGGCGCTGAACAACCGGTTCAGCGCGCTTGGCGCCGGCCTCGGCCTGACCGCCCTGCTCCAAAGCTCGACTGCCACCGCCCTGATCACCAGTTCGTTCGCCGCCGAGGAGATCGTCAGCCTGGTGCCGGCGCTCGCGATCATGCTCGGCGCCAATATCGGCACCACGCTGATCGTGCAGGTGCTGTCGTTCAACGTGGCAGCCGTGGCGCCGGTGCTGTTCATCACCGGCCTCGTCGCGTTCCGCAGCGGCCCGCGCTCCCGGATCAAGGATCTCGGCCGGGTCTCGATCGGTCTCGGCCTGATGCTGCTCGCGCTGCACATCCTGCTCGATACGATGGCGCCGGCCGAGAATGCCCCGGGCGTGCGCGTGTTCCTCGGAGCCATCACCGGCGATCCGGTGCTCTGCATCCTGATCGGCGCGATCGTCACCTGGCTGGTCCATTCCAGCGTCGCCAGCGTGCTGCTGGTGATGTCGCTGGCCTATTCCCAGTTCATTTCGCCCTATGCCGCGTTCGCGCTCGTGCTCGGCGCCAATCTCGGCAGCGCCATCAATCCGCTGATGGAAGGCGCGCGGCGCGACAATCCGGCGAGCTACCGGTTGCCGGTCGGCAACCTCGTCAACCGCGTCGTCGGTGTCCTGCTGGTGGTGCCGTTCCTGCGCCCGATCACGGAGGCCGTCCACGCCTGGCAACCCGATCTCGCCAAGGCGACCGCGTTGTTCCACATCGCCTTCAACGTCGCGACTGCGCTGCTGTTCATCGGCGTGCTCGACCAGATGGCGCGGCTGCTCGAGCGGCTGCTGCCGAAGCGGGCGCAGGAGACCGATCCGTCGCGGCCGCGCTATCTCGACGAGAGCGCGCTGGAGACGCCCTCGCTCGCGCTCGCCGATGCCGCGCGCGAGGTGCTGCATATGGGCGACCATACCGAGGCCATGCTGCGCAAGGTCATGGCGGCGATGATGACCAACGATCGCGCCCTGGTCGACCAGGTGTCGAAGATGGACAACACCGTCGACCGGCTGAACGAGGCGATCAAGCTCTACGTGACCAAACTCACCCGCGGCAGCCTGGATGAGCGCGAGGGCCATCGCGCCATGGAGATCGTCGCATTCGCGATCAACCTCGAGCATATCGGCGATATCGTCGACAAGAACCTGAGCGAGCTCGCGACCAAGAAGATCAAGCACCGCCTGCAATTCTCCGCCGAAGGCGCCGAGGAGTTGTCGGCGTTCCACAAGCGCACGATCGACTCGCTGCGGATCGCATTCGGCGTGTTCATGTCAGGCGACGCCGCCGAGGCCCGCAAACTGCTCACCGAGAAGGCGGCGCTGCGCGCGGCGGAGCTCGCCGCCGTCGAACGCCATCTGGAGCGGCTGCGCGAGGGACGGCCGGAGACGATCGAGACCACCTCGCTGCATCTCGACGTGCTGCGCGACCTCCGCCGCATCCATTCGCACATCTGCTCGGTCGCCTATCCCGTGCTCGATGCCGCCGGCGAGACCGCGGCCGATCGCGAGAAAGCCGTGGACGCGGCCGAGCTCCCGGCGCCCGGGCGGCTTTGATCGACCGAATGCGCGCTGCGCTATGTCGGCGGCCGCTTCTCGGAGCCGAGGCGGCGTTGTGGAGACGCGGATGCAGCAGCCAGTTGGTCGATGCTGTCACGCTGGCGATCGAAAGCGCCAAGCAGTTCCCCTTGCAGCAGCCGGCCGCCGGACAACTTCATCCGGAGCGGATCGACGTTGCGGCCGTTGATCCGCACCTCATAATAGAGATGCGGTCCGGTCGAGAGCCCGGTCGATCCGACATAGGCGATCGTCTCGCCCTGACGAACGCGGTCTCCGATCTTCAGCTCGGGCGGGACGCTCGCGATGTGGGCGTACGTCGTCTCATAACCGCGATCGTGGCGGATCCGGATGTATTTGCCATATCCGCGTTCGTACCCTTCGGTCTCGACCACGCCGGCGCCGGCGGCGGCAATCGGCGACCCATACGGCGCGGCGTAGTCGACGCCCTCATGGAAACGGCGATCGCCCAGGATCGGATGAATCCGCCAGCCAAACCCGTCGCCGAGGCGACCGCTGACCACCGGCTTGCGCAACAGGAACTTGGTGATCGATTGCCCGCCCTCGTCGTAGAAGTCGGAGCTGCCGTCATCCGGCGCCGTGAACCGGTAGTAGCGGCGGGTCTGGCCGCCAGCAGCGAGGTCGATGAACACCAGTTCCGGCTGGCCGATCTCGTTGGGGGCATAGATGATCTTGGCAACATCGGCATCGCCGAGCGGTCCATCGAGGTCGAAGTCGCGGCCGCAAAGACGCAGCAATTCGGCAACGATGCCCTCGTCGACGTGATTGGACCGTGCAAGCGCGTTGAGGCCGTCACGTAGCGTTTCGCCGGGGACAGAATGCGTATCGATGGTCTGACGCAGCAACTTCTCGTTCCGCACGGCAAGATCCGGCTGCTCCGGCACGATCGCCTGGTATTGACCGCTGTCGGTGCGACCGACGGCGGACACGGTCGAGTCCACCTGTTCGATCGACACCTTCGCGACATGAGCGTTTGACGAAGCGCCGCCGTCGTTCTGCTCGATGATCGTGATCTTCTCGCCGCCGGACAGTGTCTTGCGGTCACCGGATGACGGAAAGGCAGCCAGGATAGACGGCGCATCGTCGACCGCCGCCTTCACGGCGTGCAGGATAGCCGCGAGCGTGTCACCAGCTCTGGCGATCACGATGTGCCGATGGTGACCGGTCGAAGCAGGCGACTTCGGAAGGCTCGTTACATTGACTGGTTCGCCGATCGGCGATGGCGCATGCGCCCCCTCTCCATCGTCGGCATAAGCGCTGGTACCGCCGGGCAACTCGCCGCGCGATCGGCCTGCCCGGATGATCGATGGCAATTCCGACAGCAACGAATGTTGCGAGCCAACTCGCTGGTTGTTCTTGCTGCCTTCCGCCGATTCGCGGTGATCGTCCTGTGACGGTCCGGGATCGATCTCGGCAAGCCGTGCCGACACGCGGGTAAACGGCCGGACCGATCCGGCATCGCTCAACTGCTCGATCTTGAGCGCGACCGGAGTCTCCTGCGAGCTGAGCTTGTGGTCGAGCCGGTCACCGCGCCGCGCGTCATCGACCACCTGCCCCGTAACGTGCGGAACCGAAACCACCGGCGACGCTGCAAATGTTGCGTGATAGCCGAACGTTCCGCGCAGCGCGCTACCAAGGAGCGCGACGGCAGCAGTCCCGATCAGGACCGTCGCCGCCATCCAGCGGACACTCACTGCACGCCGGTCCGGCAGGCCGCCTGCACCGGTCAGCGGCGGCTCGTCCAGCAAGGCGACATCGCGAACGCTCGATGAATGTCTATCCGTTCTCGTCGCTTCGCCGCGGCCAGTCATCAACGCCCCTTATTCCCTGGGGCACGGTCACGGAATGCCGCCACGCCCACGGCGAACCGTAGATGCCATGCCGCTTGAGGCGATTGTTTGACGTTCGATCGGATTCGGTTGCTGGATGATGTCGAAATTCCCGGGGAAGCCCGGCATACCGCTGGCACGGCTCGCGACCGCGCGAATCAGTTGTTGAGCGTCTTCGACGCGCGGCCGCGGTTCTTCATGATCAGCATGATGTTGCGGATGTAGATCAATGTGGCGAGGCCCTGCCCGATGATGATGACCGGCTCGCGCTTGGCAAGCCCATAGATCAGCGTCATCAGACCGCCGCCCATCGAGAAGAACCAGAACGCCATCGGCACCACGCTCTGCCCGGCGCGCTCGCTGGAAATCCACTGCACCAGGAAGCGCGCCGTGAACAGCAATTGCGCGACGAGGCCGAACGCCAGCCAGAAGTCGAACTTGGCGACGAACACGTCGTAGAAATAGGCGCTCAGCGCCTGGCCGTACTGAATCAGCATCATTACACCTTGGTCACGCCCGGCACTTCGGTAACGTCCGTCACCTCGGTGACGACAGGCGTCGGCTTCTTGCGGCGGATCAGCCACCACACGCCGGCGAGATCCATGATCCCGATCCACAGCCGGTCGAAAAATCCATAGTTCGACACGCCGGAATGGCGCGGTCGGTCGACGACGTCGACATAGGCGATCGCATATCCTTCGCGGCGGACCAGCGCCGGGAGGAAGCGGTGCAGCCCGTCGAAATAGGGCATCGCCAGGAACACGTCGCGCGGAAATGCCTTCAGCCCGCACCCGGTATCGCGCGTGCCGTCACTCAAGATGATGCTGCGCACCGCATTGGCGATCCGCGATTGCAACTTCTTGAATCCGGTATCCTTGCGCCCGACGCGTTGGCCCGCGGCGAGGCCGACGCGCCCGTTGCCGCTCGCGACCGCCGTGATCAGGTCCGGCAGGAATGCCGGATCATTCTGGCCATCGCCGTCCAGCGTCGCCACGATCGTACCGCGCGCGGCACGAACGCCGCTGCGCACCGCCGCCGATTGCCCCGAAGAGACCGCGTGACGGAGCTGCCGCAGATTGGGCCGCTGCGCCATGATCGCGCCGAGCCGTTCGCCGGTGGCATCGGTCGAGCCGTCGTTGACGTAGATGATCTCGTAAGCCCAACGCCCGTCGAGCGCGGCCGCGATCTCGGCGACCAGCGGCGCAACATTGTCCGACTCGTTGCGCACGGGCACGACGATGGAAACGGCGACCGGCGTTGGGTCGGAAACAGGCAATTCGGCACTCGTGGTTGAATGTGGGGTCCGCGGCTGGAACCCGCCCGATCCGGCCGCCGGGCGACCGCTTTTATGGGGCGAAGGCGCTCCTCGCAACCCTTTTGAGGCGCCCTTCCGAGGGGCCCGGCAACGCCGCAACCGCGCCATCGCGATCGATGGCGAAACCAAGGCGGCGGGCGGCGAACCAGTAGCGCACGGCGATCGCGCCGATCACGCCGACCGCAGCTCCCGCCACCACGTCGCTCGGATGATGGGCCAGCAGCACCAGCCGCGTTGCGATGATGATCAGCGCGTAGACCAGCATCGCGACCCGCGCCCGCGGCCACACCGCCGACACGGCGAAAGCCAGCGCGAACGCGGTGATCGAATGTCCGGACGGAAAGCTCGAATAGGCCTCCGTGCCGGCGAAGTGCTGGAAGTTGAAGGCATTGGCCTGGCCGCCGACGAACGGTCGTCCGCGGCCAACGACCCATTTGATCACCTCACCCACCGCGACCGACAAGGCAACCGACAGGAACAGGTATTGCAGCCTCGTCCCCAAGCCGAGCAAGGTCGCCCGCGCCACGCCGCGCAACGCGGGTGCTGCGAGCGCGACCGCGACCAGCAGCACGCCGAGTGTCCACAGCACATACTTGTCCTTGCCGAAGTCGGTCAGGATCTTCACCCACCAGAGGCTCGGCGTGCCGCGCGGCGGCATGATGCTGATTTCAGCAACATCGATCGCGTACATCAGCGTAACGATGACGCAGCCGACGATGACCACGAGCAGCAGCACGTGGCGCGCCGAGCGCCGCGCCGCTGCGGCCCGTCGCGAATGCGACGGCGCGCGCACGAGCTGGGCAAGCGACAGCCAGACCAGCGTCAGCAATCGTCCGAAATAATTGGCGGATTCCGCAGGGGCTGGCGGCGCCGGCATGCTACTCCGTCCCTTCGGAACGGAAGATCGCAATCGAGACCGCCTTGCCCTGCGAGATGTTGTAGCCCTCGACGCGGACCGGCGCGTTGTAGCGCAGGCCGATCGCCTCGGCGCGTTGCACGAAGGCGCGCTCCGAGCGCTGCTCGACCAGCGCGAACCGGCACGAGCCCTGCCCGAGGAAATCAGCCGCGCCCGATCCGTCGGTGAGAAGCGTCGAGGTGTCGGTCATGAACACCAGGCTTGGCTCATGGAAGCCGGCCGCCGCTGCCTTGGGGCCGACACAGGTCACGTTGCGCAGCGCCCGCGCGACCTCCTGACTTGGAAACACCGTGGTGAGCCGCGGCAGCACCACACCGTAGGTGCCACCGGCCAGCAACGCCGCGGCGATCACCGCATTGAGCAGCGAGCGCTCGGCGCGGCTGTCCTCGAACATCCACCAGGCGATCAGGCCGAACACCATCGCGACGGCGAACAACGGCCAGGCCGGAAACACCGGCTGGTGGATCGCCTTGATCGCGCCGACGATCACGAGCACCGACCCGAATGCAGGGATCGCAAACCACCAGGCTGCGCCACGGATCAGCCAGGAGCGCGACAGCACGCGCCGCTCCAGCGCCCCCACGGTCAGGATCGCGATCGCCGGATAGAGCGGCAGCACGTAATGCGGCAGCTTGGTCAGCACCGCCTCGAACACGATCCAGGACGGGACCAGCCAGGCCAGCAGGAACTGGGCGCCGGGCTCGCGCCGCGCACGCCAGACCGCCGGCGCCGCCATGCCGGCGAGCGGCGCAGCCGGCCAGAACGTGATCCAGAACAGCAGCAGATAGAGCCCCGGCGGCGCGCCATGGGACTCTTGGGCACCGAGCTTGCTCAGCATGTCGCCGCCGACCGAGTCGGCAAAGAAGGTTTCGCCGGCGCGCAGGAAGATCAGCACGAACCACGGCAGCACCAGCACCAGGGTCCACATCAGGCCCCACACCGGACGCATCCGCCAGAACCAAGCCGCCGACCGATCGAGGATCGCAAGCCCGGCCATCGCAAGGCCGACGAACATCAGGATCAGCGGCCCCTTGAGCAGGATGCCGACCGCGAGCGCAGTCCAGAAGATCGCGGGCGGTCCCCATGACGGATGCGCAGGATCCTCGCCGCGTTGCCAGGACAGATAGACCCGCGCCATCGCGCCCATCGCCGCGGTCACGGTCAGCAGCAGCATCGCGTCGGTCTTGGCAAGCCGCGCCTCGACCCCGAGCAGCACGCAGCTTGCCATCATCAACGCGGCCAGCGCCGCGCCCTGCCGGGTCACGAAGGCAAGCGCCGTCCAATAGGTCAACAGCACGGCGCCGATCGCACCGATCAGGGACGGCAGGCGATAGACCCAGATGCGGACCTGGGCACGCGGTACCCCGAGCGCGGAGATGGTCTTGAGCGCCGCG
>NZ_DDOP01000017.1:20431-99239 GCF_002341725.1 Bradyrhizobium sp. UBA2491 | reverse complement strand
CCTCTGTGAGAGGAGGGCGGATTGAAGAGCAAAACTCCGGGCAGATGATGCCGCGAGAATGAGGACGTATGACCCGCCGACCGTGCACCATTCTCGGTGTCGTCCCGGCGAAGGCCGGGACCCATAACCACCGAACGCGATTGTTGAGCGATGCTGGAATGACGAGTCCCGCCTCCAACATCCGCCGCGGCGTATGGGTCCCGGCCTGCGCCGGGACGACGGCTCGGAGAGAGTGTGCGTCCGCTCGTCCAATCTTCCCGGAGCGCCCAAAAACAAAAACGCCCCCGAAACGGAGGCGTTCTGCATTCGACAGCGAGGGGAATCCCGAAGCGGACTTTAGTCCTTCTTGAGGAAGCCAGAAAACTTCTTCTGGAAGCGCGAGACGCGGCCGCCGCGGTCCATCAGCTGCTGGGTGCCGCCGGTCCAGGCCGGGTGCGACTTGGGGTCGATGTCGAGGTTCAGCGTGTCGCCTTCCTTGCCCCAGGTCGAGCGGGTCAGGTACTCGGTGCCGTCGGTCATGACGACCTTAATCGTATGATAATTCGGATGAATATCGGCTTTCATGACAGTTCCTTCGGCGCGCCGGCGCCCATCTCAAGACATTCAGGTACGGGATTTGGCCGGCTCTATAACGCATGGAGCCCCCCAAAACAAGCCAAGAAAGGCCTCAAGCAAGGGCGCCAACCCCATCACCGGATTGGGGCTTCAGCGGATTTGCCAGCCGGGGGTCGGCGGGCCTATGTGGGGGGCGGTAGAACCGGTCTAAGAAGAATGAGTGTAGCCGAACAGCTTGAGACCCCTCGCGGCGCCCCCGAGCCGCCGCGCGATGCGTTGCTCGATGAGGAAGCCTTCATCGAGAGCCAGATCACGGAGCCGGCGAAGAGCCGTGCCCGCTTGCGGCCGCTGCTTGCGCTTGCGCCCTATGTGGCGCGCTACAAGGGACGGGCGATCCTCGCGCTGATCTCGCTGACAGCAGCGGCGATCACCACGCTGATCGTGCCGGTTGCGGTCAGGCGGATGATCGACATGGGCTTCACGCCCGAAGGCATCGCGATGATCAACAGCTATTTCAGCGTGATGATCGCGGTCGTCGCGGTGCTCGCCTGTGCCAGCGCCTCGCGCTACTACCTCGTGATGACGATCGGCGAGCGCATCGTCGCCGATCTCCGGCGCGACGTGTTCGCGCATCTGATCTCGCTGTCGCCCTCGTTCTTCGATTCCGCGCGGTCGGGCGAACTGGTGTCGCGGCTCACCGCCGACACCACGCAGATCAAGTCGGCGGTCGGCGCCTCGGTATCGATCGCGCTGCGCAATTTGATGCTGTTCTTCGGCGCCGCCGCGATGATGGTGATCACGAGCCCGCGGCTCTCGGGCTTCGTGCTGCTTGCGATCCCGATCATCGTGATCCCGCTGGTCGCGTTCGGCCGCTGGGTGCGGCGGCTGTCGCGCACCGCCCAGGACACGCTGGCCGATGCCAGCGCCTATGCGTCCGAGCTGGTCAACGCGATCCGCACCGTGCAGGCTTATACCGGCGAGCGGCTCGCCACGACGCGTTTCGCCGGCGAGGTGGAGCAGGCCTATCAAGCCGCGCGCAGCTCGACCAAGGCGCGCGCGGTGCTGACGCTGATCGTGATCTTCATCGTGTTCGCCAGCGTCGTCGTGATCCTCTGGGTCGGCTCGCACGACGTGCTGGTCGGCGCCATCAGTCCGGGCCGGCTCGGCCAGTTCATTCTCTACACGGCCTTTGCCGCCAGCGGCCTCGGCCAGCTCAGCGAGGTCTGGGGCGAGGTCTCGGCCGCATCGGGCGCCGCCGAACGGCTGTTCGAGATCCTGCGCGTCAAGCCGCAGATCGCGGCGCCGGCTTCGCCGCGGGCGCTGCCGCAGCCGGCGCGCGGCGATGTCGGCTTCGACGATGTCAGCTTCGCCTATCCGACCCGGCCCAATGCGCTCGCGGTCGACGGCGTGTCGCTGAAGGTCGGTTCAGGCGAGAAGGTCGCGATCGTCGGCCCCTCCGGCGCCGGCAAGAGCACGCTGTTCCACCTGCTGCTGCGCTTCTACGATCCGAAATCGGGCACCATCTCGCTCGACGGCGTGCCGATCCGGCAGGCCGATCCGGCCGAGGTGCGGGCGCGGATCGCGCTGGTGCCGCAGGATTCCGTGGTGTTTGCTGCCTCGGCCCGCGAGAACATCCGGTTCGGTCGGCCCGATGCCACCGATGCCGAAGTGGAGCGCGCCGCCGATCTCGCCCATGCCACCGAATTCCTGCGCCGGCTGCCCGGCGGCTTCGACGCCCAGCTCGGCGAGCGCGGCGTGACGCTGTCCGGCGGCCAGCGCCAGCGCATCGCGATCGCGCGCGCGATCCTGCGTGATGCACCGCTGCTGCTGCTCGACGAGGCGACCTCCGCGCTCGACGCCGAGAGCGAGACGCTGGTGCAGACCGCGCTGGAGGAATTGATGCGCCACCGCACCACGCTCGTCATCGCGCACCGGCTGGCAACCGTGCTGTCCTGCGACCGCATCCTGGTCATGGACCAGGGCAAGATCGTCGAGCAGGGCACCCACACCGAACTGGTCGCCGCGGGCGGCCTCTATGCACGGTTGGCGCGGCTGCAATTCGAGGGGATTTGAGCATGCGGTGCGCGTCCGGCCAGTAACGGCCGGCGCACCGCTTATGCGAATCCTATACGATCGCCCGCAGCCTCCCCTCGAAAACCTATTGCTGCAAAGGGATAGTCCCGCCGCGCCATCGATCGGCGCGTGGGGTGTTCGATTGATGCGCAGTGCAGGAGCGACCGAACCGCAGGGCAGGCTGCTCTGCGCCTGGCAACTCGCCGTCCTGCGCTTCGCGGTGACGCTCGATGACGCCGACCGGATGCACGTGCTGGCGGTGGCCGGCGAACTCGATCGGTTGAGTGGCGCCGCCGACGTCTCGTTCAGCTTCTTCCGCAGGACGACCGCGGAGCTGTGCCACGCGATCTCCGGACGCCACATACAGGCTGAGGCGGTGCTACGGGGCTTCGAGGCCCAGATCGACAATCCCCGGCTGCGGCGTGCGTTCGAGGCGGCGATCGCGAAAGACCGGACGCCGCCAAGGATGGTTCCAGGTCGGGCGAGGTCCGGCGACGATCTCTGGAGAGGATTGCCGCCGCGGCGCGCTGCACGGGCTTGAGCAGCCGGCCTATGCCGCCTGCTTGAGGGGAGCCGGCGTGGATGCGATCCAGTCTTCGAGCTTGGCGACATAGTCTGCGGTTGCGGCTTCGAGCGCCTGCTGCGAAAGCCGGTCCGATTCGTACATGATGAAGGGATCGGACCACGGCAGCCCGCAGCGATGCGCCGTGGCGCGCAGCGGCGCAAGCAAGTCCATCATCGGAAACATGTTGCGGCCGCCGGTGCGATAGGCGTCGTGCACGTTGCCGGCGGTCGCCGCCACCATCAGCGGGGTTCCTTCGAGCAACCGGCCCTCCGTCTCATAGGCGACGTAGAATATCCGCGTCAGGACCGCGTCCTGCCATGCCTTCAGCAGCGCCGGGGTGGAGTACCACTGGATCGGAAACTGCAGCACGATGCGGTCGGCGGCGAGCAGGCGGGCGGCTTCGCGCTCACCGTCCCGGAACATGTCGATGTCGCCGGGATACAGTGCCTGCATGTCGACGACCTCGACACCGGGCAGGCTGGCCGCGGCGGCCGCCAGCGCGGCGTTGGCCTTGGATTGCGAGAGATCGCGGTGAAAGACGAGAATGAGGGTCTTGGTCATGTGGTCGGCTCCTGTGCGTTGATGGAGCGAGCATGCGGCAGACGCATAAATTACTCCAATCGATAATAAATCTACTGTATTATCTGTTCTATGAATTTACGGTCGCTCGACCTCAACCTCCTCGTGATCCTGGACGCCTTGCTGGACGAGGCCCATGTCAGCCGCGCCGCCGACCGGCTCGGGCTGTCGCAACCGGCGACGTCGGCGGCCCTGCAACGCTGCCGCGAGCTGTTCCGCGACGATCTGCTCGAGCGCGGCCGGGGCACGATGTATCTGACGCCGAAGGCCGAGACGTTGCGCGCGCCGTTGAAATCGCTGCTCGCGGGTCTGACCGAACTGGTCGATCCGCCGCAGGTGCGGCTCGCCGACATTCGCCAGGTCTTGCGCATCTCCATGACGGATTACCCCGCCCTGCTCGTCGTCCCGCCGTTGCAGCAGGAATTGCAACGCTCGGCTCCCGGGATCGATCTGGTGATCCAGCCCTGGCATGGCGCCGACGCCGCGCGCGCGGCGTTGATCGACGGCAGCAGCGATCTCGCCGTTTCGGTGTTTCCGCCGGCCGAAGACGACCTCCATCGCCAGGAGGTCATGGTCGAGCACTACGTCGTGGCGATGCGGGCGCGGCATCCGGCTGCGAAGGCGTTCAATCTCAAGACATGGCTTGCCTATCCTCATGTTCTCGTCTCCGGCCGTGGTGACAACCGCTCGCCGCTCGATGCCGAGCTCGCGAGCCGGCATTTGTCGCGGCGGATCGGGCTCGTGGTCCCGACCTTTCAGATGGTGCCAAGCCTGCTGCGCGGCTCCAACATGATCGCGATGCTTCCCTCGCGGGTGGTCGCCGATTTCAGCGGGTTGGTCTCATTTCCGCCGCCGATCAAAGCGGCAGGATTTTCCCTGCATCTGGCCTGGCACCGGCGCCGCGCGAAGGATGCTGCGCTACAACATGTCGCGACGATCCTTGCCGGGTTGCTGCGATAAGAGCGATGCAATTTTGGCTGTTGGCGCCGGATGGCGCCGGTCGTAAGCGTTGATGGGGCCGTTGGTCGAGGCTTCATTTTGGACATGCGGAGAATGGCGAGATGGGTGGTCTGGTGATCAGCGGTGGCCGAGTGGTGGATCCAGCCAGCGGGATGGACGCGATCGGCGATGTCGCCGTGGTCGACGGCAAGATCGCGGCTGTTGGCACCGGGCTTGGCGGCGCCGAGCGGCAGATCGACGCGACCGGGCTCGTGGTGGCGCCCGGCTTCATCGACCTGCACGCGCATGGCCAGACCATTCCGGCCGATCGCATGCAGGCCTTCGACGGGGTCACGACATCGCTCGACCTCGAGGCCGGCGTGCTGCCGGTCGCATCCTGGTACAAGCGGCAGGCCGAAAAGGGGCGGGTGCTGAATTACGGCGCCGCGGCCAACTGGGCGTTCGCCCGGATCGGCGCGATGACCGGCTCCAATTCGGAGAGCTCGCTGGAATCGTTCGGCAGCGCGATGCGCGACCGCCGCTGGATCGACAATGTGGCGACGGAGGGCGAAGTCGGCGGCATTCTCGAACGTCTCGCCAACGGCCTGAACGAGGGCGGCATCGGCATCGGCATCCTCAACGCCTATGCGCCCGGCGCCGGCGTGCAGGAATTGACCGCGGTGTGCCAGCTCGCCGCCAATCACGCGGTGCCGACCTTCACCCACGTCGCCTACATGTCGCGGATCGACCCCGAAAGCGCGGCAGAGGCTTATATCCGCCTGATCGGCTATGCCGGCGCCACCGGCGCGCATATGCACATCTGCCATTTCAACTCGTCGAGCAAGACCGACATCGAACGCTGCGTCGCGCTGATCGCGAAGGCACAGGCGCAGGGCCTGCCGATCACGGTCGAGGCCTATCCCTATGGCACCGGCTCGACGGTGCTGGCGGCGACCTTCTTCAGCGATCCAAAATTCGAGGAGCGCAACGGCCTCGGCTACGATTCGGTGCAGCGCGTCACCGACGGTCATCGCTTCGGCAGCCGCGAGGAGCTGCTGGCGGCGCAGGCCGCGGAGCCCTCCACGCTGGTGCTGTGGCATGTGCTCGACATCGAGAACAACTCGCATCATCGCGACCTGCTCGACATGGCGGTGCTGTATCCGGGCGGCGCGATCGCCTCCGACGCGATGCCGTGGACGCTGTCGGATGGCCGCCCCTACACCGGCGATGCCTGGCCGCTGCCGGACGACGCCACCTCGCATCCGCGTTCGGCGGGGTGCTTCACCCGTTTCATCCGCGAATGGGTGCGCGAGCGCAAGAAGGTGTCGCTGCTCGAAGGCATCCGCAAATGCGCGCTGATCCCGGCCGAGATCCTGTCGGCGAGCACGCCGGCGATGCGCGCCAAGGGCCGGCTGCAGGCGGGCGCCGATGCCGACGTCGTGGTGTTCGACTACGAGACGCTGAGCGATCGCGCGACCTTCTCCGCCATGAATCGCCCGGCGGAAGGCGTACGGCACCTCGTGGTCAGCGGCCAGCCGCTGATCAAGGATGGCGTGCTCGACGTCGCGGCACGTCCCGGCCGGCCGGTGCGCCGGCCCGTCACCGGGGCCTGACGTGCCGGTCCCGATCCTGCTGGTCGCGGGCTTCCTCGGGGCGGGCAAGACCACGGTCGTCAACCATCTGCTGGCGCATGCGCAAGGCCGGCGCATCGCCGCGGTGGTGAACGACTTCGGCGCGATCAACATCGACGCTGAGTTGATCGCCGGCGCCAGCGATGGCGTGGTCAGCCTGAGCAATGGCTGCATCTGCTGCACGCTGGAAGGCGACCTGCTGCGCACGCTCGCAACCCTGCTGCGGCGTGATCCGCGTCCCGAGTTCATCGTGATCGAGACCAGCGGGATCGCCGATCCCGCCGACATCGTGCGCAACCTGATGGATCCGGTGATCTGGAAGGAGGCGCCGCTGGAGACGGTGCTGTGCGTGGTCGACGCGACGCAGCCGGTGACCGCGCTGGATGATGCGCTGCTGCGGTCGCAATTGCGGGCGGCGGACATCGTCGCGCTGAGCAAGATTGATCTCGCCGACGCAGCCGCGTGCGCCGCGATCCGCGATGCCGTCCGCGCCGTGCGTCCGGCGGCGGTCGTGGTCGATGCCGTGCACGGCGAGGTGCCGGCGGCGTTGCTGTTCCCGGCGGATCTCGATCATGTGCCGGTGCTGCGAGAGATTACGCCGAGACGGCCGGCAGCGGACCGGTTCGAGACACTGAGCTGGACGTCGGAGCGGCGGGTGCTCCTGCCGCGATTGCAGCAGGCGATCGGCAGGCTGGCGCCGAAGCTCGCGCGGGCGAAGGGGTTGTTCGAAACGGTCGAGCAGCCCGGCCGGCCGATGGTATTTCAACTGGCCGGCGGACGCGCGACATTGACCGCGGGCGGGGCGCCGGCGGCCGGGGTGCCGCGGACGCGCATCGTGTTCATCGCCGAGATGGGCGCGCTGTCGCGCGGCGAGATCGATGCGATTATGGACGGCTGCGTCGAGGCACCATGAAATGACGGCAATCAATAGTGACGTTGCAGCAACGCTTGTCCGCAAAGCATGTGTGCGGTGATCACAGCGAATTGACAGCCCGATGAGCAGCTCTTAATCGTTTGTCGACGGTTCCCTTCGGGGATCAAAAGGGAATGCGGTGCGAGGGAAACCCCAATGCCGCAGCTGTCCCCGCAACTGTAAACGGCGAGCCTTTCGTCAATTTGCCACTGGGCTGTCAGGCCCGGGAAGGCGTCGACAGGCGATGACCCGTGAGCCAGGAGACCTGCCGTCAGTCGTGGTCACACGCGAGCACATCGGGCGGGGGCGTCCTGGTGGGATCGGAACGTTGCTCGTTGAGCAATGCGCCAGTCCGCGTTCGCGGTGACGTGCCACGTTACCGCGAGTTTCCTTGATGTCGTCATCGTCTTCCGTTGCGCTGGGGCTGCGCCTCGGTTTGTTCTGCTCATTGTCGTCGCTGCTGCTGCCGGCCGAGGTGCTGGCGCAGTCCGCTCCTGCAACGAAACTCGATCCGATCGAAGTCTCGCCTTCGGCCGCGGCCAAGCCGAAACCCGCTGCGCAAGCAGCCAATACCGCAACCACATCGCGACCGAGGTCCCGCCGTGCAACGACCGCGGTGGCGGGCGGCGCGCCGCAGCCCGCGGCCGCATCGTCTGCATCGACATCGGGATCGCCATCGCCGACGCTGAATGCCACCAAGCCGGGAACCACCGGCAGCCGGCTCAATCTGACGCCATTGCAGACGCCGGCCAGCGTGGAGATCATCACGGCGCAGACCATCCAGGAACGCGGCCAGCATAATGTGCTCGATGCCGTCACGCAGAATGCGGCCGGCTTCATCGCGACGCCGGCGCCCGGCAATGGCGGGCTGTCGTTCAGCGACCGCGGCTTTGCTGGCAGCAACTCGGTGATGACGCTCTATGACGGAACACGCTTCTATATCGGCTCCGGCACGCTGACGTTTCCCTACGACACCTGGTCCACGGATCGCATCGAGGTGCTGCGTGGGCCGGCCTCGGTGTTGTACGGCGAAGGCGCGATCGGCGGCGTCATCAACGTCGTTCCGAAGAAGCCGCAGAGCACGCCTTACAACGCGGCCGAGGTCTCGCTCGACAGCAACATGACGCGACGGCTGTCGGTGGACAGCACCGGTCCGATCAGCCCCAATGTGTCCTACCGGGTCAACGCCACCGGCAACATGTCGGACGGCTGGGTCGATCGCGACAAGACATCGAATGTGGTGATCTCAGCTGCCGTGCGTGCGCAGGTGTCGGAAAGTCTCGCCTTCACGCTTTCCGAAGATTACGGCGACCGCAGTCCGTCACGCTACTTTGGCACCCCGCTGATCAATGGCTCGATCCAGGATGCGCTACGCTTCAAGAACTACAACGCGCTCGACAGCACGATCCGCTATCAGGACAGCTGGACCCAGTTCAAGACCGAGTGGGATGTCGCCGACGGCATCAAGATCAACAACACCCTGTATTACCTGACCAGCGAGCGGCACTGGCGTGATATCGAGAACTACACCTGGAATCCCAAGACCCAGCTGCTCGACCGCAACAACTATATCGAAATCTTCCACGACCAGAAGCAGGTCGGCAACCGAATGGATGCGACCTTCAACGGTCACGTCTTCGGGCTTGCGAACCAGTTTGTTGCCGGGTTCGACGTCAACCACATCGACTTCACCCACACCAACAACTCGCCCTATAGCGGTACATCGTCGGTCAATCCCTACGTCTTCGATCCCGGTTCATTCTTCGCGACGACGTCTCCGACCGCGCCCGGCTTCAACTCGATCGTGAATCAGTACGCGCTGTTCGCCGAGGATCGTCTGTCGCTGACCGATCAATTGTCGCTCGTCACTGGCGTCAGATATGATCGCCCCGATATCGATCGCACCGACTACAGGACGCCGGCGAACAGCTTTGGCGTTTCGCTGTCCGGCACCAGCTGGCGCACCGGGTTGGTCTACGAGCCGATCAAGAACCTCGCGTTCTACGGTCAGTACGCGGTCGGCGTCGATCCGGTCACCAACCTGATCTCGCTGACGACATCGCAGAAAACCTTCCAGCTTGCGACCGGCAAGCAGACCGAGATCGGGGTCAAGCAGTCGTTCTGGGGCGGACGCGGCGAGTGGACGCTGGCGGGCTATGAGATCGTCAAGACCGGCCTGACCATTCCCGATCCAAGCAATCCGACCGCCGGCCTGGCGTTGCAGATCGGTCAGCAATCTTCCCGCGGGGTCGAGGGATCGATCGGGCTGGCGCTGAACGATGGCTGGCGCGTCGATGCCAATCTTGCGCTGCTGCGCGCCAGATACGACAACAACAGCCAGGTGGTCGGTGGCAAGGTGGTCAGCTACAATGGCAATGTGCCGGTCAACGTGCCGCAGCAGGTTTCCAACGTCTGGCTGACCTGGGATTTTGCGCCCAATTGGTCGGTCTATGGCGGCGTGCAGATCGTCGGTGCCATGTACTCGGACCTTGCCAACACCCAGTTGCGGCCCGGATACAATGTGGTCAATGGCGGCATCAGGTGGAAGCCGGATGATCGGACCACGGTCGCGTTCCGGGTCTACAATCTGTTCGACAAGGTCTATGCGGTGACCTCCAACGGCACGGGACAATGGCTGCTGGGCATGCCGCGCACCGCCGAACTGTCCGTCAACGTGAAGTTCTGACCATGCGCAAGGCTCTGATCCGGCGAGGGCGGCGATGGCTTTATGTCGTCCATCGCTGGATCGGCATTGCGACGTGTCTGCTGTTCGTGATGTGGTTCATCTCCGGCCTCGTCATGATGTACGTGGCCTTTCCGCGGCTCACCGACGCGGAGCGCTTGTCCGCTCTCCCCGCCATCACCTGGAGCAAGGTGCAGGTGTCGCCGGATCGTGCGATGGCGATCGCAGCAATGGAGCATTATCCGCGCGACCTGCGGCTTTCGATGATGAACGACACGCCGGTCTATCGCATTGCCGGCTGGAAAGGTGCCGCCGTCACGGTTTCGGCAGTCGATGGCGGTGTCGTCGATCGCATTTCACCGGATCAGGCGTTGGCGATTGCCGCCCGTCATCCGCATGCGGTGCATCCGCAATTGCTCGACACCGTGACGCGCGATCAATGGTCGGTCACCGCGCGCTTCGACCCGCTGCGCCCGCTCTATCTGATCGGCCTTGGCGATGCCGCCGGTACCGAACTCTATGTCTCGTCGCGCTCGGGCGAGATTGCGCTCGATACCACACGGCAGGAACGGGTCTGGAACTGGCTCGGCTCGATCCCGCACTGGATCTATCCGACGGTGCTGCGCAAGGACGGCCCGCTGTGGCGCGACGTGGTGCTGTGGATCTCGGGCGTGTGCCTCGTGGTTGCCGTCACCGGCTTCTGGATCGGCATACTCCGGCTGCGGCTGAGGCGCCGTTACGCCAGCGGCGCCATATCGCCCTATCGCGGCTGGATGGCCTGGCATCACATCGCCGGCCTGATCGGCGGCGTCTTCGTGTTCACCTGGATGTTCAGCGGCTGGCTGTCGCTCAATCCCGGCGGCGCGTTCTCCGGCCGTGGCGTGATGCGTGAGATCGCGGCCGGCTACAGTGGTCACGATACACCCGACATCGTCGCCGGCTTCCGGGCCGCGCCATCCGCGCAGGCCGTGGAAGCGCGCTACGTCTGGATCGGCGGCCGTCCCCTGGTGATGCTCGACGACAGCAATGGCCGTCGCAGCCTCGCCGATCCCGTGACCGGTTTGCCCGCGGTGGTCTCGCGCGATGAGATCATCGCGGCTGCAAGGCGCGCAATGCCCGGCGCATCGCTGATATCGGCGCGACAGCTCGACGAGCCGGACGCCTATTGGTACACGCTCCACCACGAGCGCGAGCTTCCGGTGCTGCGCATCGCCTTCGACGATCCCGCCCGAACCTGGCTGCACATCTCTCCGGTCACCGCCGAGATCCTCGACCGCAGCGACGACAGCCGTCGATCCTATCGCTGGCTGTTCAACGCGCTGCACAGCCTGGATTTCCCGCTGCTGCTCAGTTTCTGGCCGGCCCGCGACGTCGTGGTCTGGCTGCTGTCGGCGGTCGGCACGATCGTCTCGATCAGCGGCGTCGTGATCGGCTGGCGCCGGCTGCGGCGCCGGAAGGTGCGGCCAGTGCGCAGCGCGCCGAGTGCGATCGAAGGGCAAATCCGCAGCGTCTGAGGTAAGCGGATCGCGATGCGAACCCGTGTGGGCGGTACGATCACCGCCTTTGTTAGCAGATTGTCATAATCTGTTTCTATGTTGCGGCTGCCGCGGGTTTCGACGAACGGCTGGATCGATCACCAACAGGTCATGCTGTTCAGCTGGGGCTGAGGATCAGGGGCGGCACCTCATGCATTTCGTTCAATGGGTCGGAAGATCAGGCTGCGCTCGAATCATGATCGGATGTGGCAGCGCTTTCTCGCCCTGGTCATAGGCATTCTCGTTGCCGGAAACATCCAGACGGTAGCGATGGCCGACAGCCTTGAATCAGCTCGGACGCGCGCGCCGATCGACTTCGACATTGCTGCGCAGCCACTGGTCTCCGCGCTCGATGCCTACAGCGCGGCCACGGGTCTCCAGGTCGTGTACGACGCGACCCTGGCCGAGGGACGCCGCGCGCAGGCCGTCAGGGGATCGATGGCGGCTGACGTGGCGTTGCAGCTTCTGCTCGAGGATACCGGCCTGGTCGCGGTCTACGCCGCGACCAACGCCTTCACGATCGTGCCCGCGCCGGCTCCGCGGCAGGCAGCGTCGATGCGCGGCTTCATGCCATATCTTGCGGCCGTCCAGGGCCGCGTTGAGGAGGCATTCTGCCGCTCGTCACTGACCGCGCCGGGTGGCTATCGGATCAAGTTCAGGTTCTGGATCGGTCATGGCGGCGAAGTGTTGCAGCCCCAGTTGCTTGGTTCGACCGACGATCGCGCGCGGGACCAGGCCATTGCGGCTCTGTTGCGCTCGGTCGTGATCGGCCGGCCACCCCCGCCGGACATGCCGCAGCCGGTCATGATGGCGGTTTCGCCGCGCCCGCCTGCCGAAACCGGGGATTGCGCCCGGAATCCGGGACCGACGGGATTGGTTGCGCGATGACCGAAACCACCTGGACGACGCTTCGGCAGGTGCTCGTCGAGCGCTATGACGAGCTCCGCCGCCGCCTCGCGCGGCGTCTCGGCGACGAGCGGGCGCGGGAGACGCTGCACGAGACGTGGCTGCACCTTCGCGACAAGGGCAGCAGCCCGGGCGTGGTGGACAGCCCGATCGGCTATCTGCTGCGCAGCGCGCTCAACCTTGCGATCAGCCGGGAGCGCCAGGAGACGCGCCGGATCAAGCGGTTCGAGGTGCAGCCGATGCTCGAGATCGTCGATGCGGCCCCCGGGCCGGAACGGGAGGTCGAATCGCGTGAGCAGATCGTGCGCCTGGAGCAGGCTCTCGAGGAACTGACGCCGCGGCGCCGCATGATCCTGCTCGCATCCCGCCTGGAGGGCATTCCGCTGCGGGAAATCGCCGATCGTCTCGGGGTTTCCCAGCGGTTGGTGGAGCTCGAGCTGAAGGCCGCGCTCGAGCATTGCGCTAAACGATTTGGTAAAAAACTCACAAGGCGGTTCGGTCCGGCGCCGCGGGAAACGTCTTGATAGGAGAGTGTCAGCGTGTTGCGCGCGTCTGGATTGAAATGGTGCTGAAAGAAACGCCCGATCAATGAGAGATTCCGACGAACCGTCCGAGGAGCTGACCGCGATCGAGCGCGAGGCGCTGGCACGCGTCCAGCGGCTCGGTTCCGGTCGGGCGACAAGGCGGGACATCGAGGAGACCAAGCACTGGGGAAGCCAGAGCCGCGCCCATTCGGAGGCGCTGGCTCAGGCCAGCCTGCTGTGGGATCAGCTCGGCCACGCCGGCCACAACCTGCTGAAGCGTCGTGGTGATTCCATCCTGGCCGAGGTCAGGCCGCAGCCGCGCATGACGCGCCGGATGGTGCTTGGCGGCGCGCTTGCGACGTCGGCCGCCGCCTACCTCGTGGTCTCGCCGCCGCTGCAGCTTTGGCCATCGCTGCAGGATGTCATGGCGGATTATCGCACGGCTGCCGGCGAACAGCGCAGGCTCACCATCGACGGCGGTGTCAAGGTGACGCTGAACACCGGGACCAGCGTCAATGTTCAGTCGAGCGACGCCAGCCTTGATCGCATCGAGATCCTGACCGGCGAAGCGGTGATCGCGGCGGAGGCATCGGGACGACGCGAGGTGCGCGTCGTGGCCGGCGACGGCGAGATGAGCGCGCGCCAGGCACAGTTCAACGTCCGCCACGAGCAGCGCAACACTTGCGTGACATGTCTGGACGGCGAGGTGCACGTCACCCGTCACAGCTCCGTCGCGACGCTGCGCGCCGGGCAACAGGTCAGCTATGCGGCGCTTGGGCTTGCGGCGCCGATGTCGGTCGACCCTACCGAGGTTGCCGCCTGGCGCGACGGAATGCTGATCTTTCATGACGCCCCGCTCGGCAATGTCGTGACCGAGATCAATCGTTACCGGTCCGGCAAGGTCATGGTGACGAATGCGGAGCTGGAACGCCGTCTCGTCAACGGCCGGTTCCGCATCGACAATGTCGAGAGCATCCTGACCATGTTCCAGCAGATCTTCGGAGCGAAGGCGCGACGTCTGCCCGGCGGCATCGTGCTGCTGAGCTGATGCCGGTCGCGGCGTGACGGCGCCCATCACCGCAAGTCGGGAATTGTGGTGCGGCTCGCGATTTTCTTGTTCGGTCTGGCCGACAGAAATGGCGTCCTTGCTGACGAGATGCCCGGCACATGGTGAAGACGTGTGACGGGCTCCCGCGCAGGTTCGATCTGCGCGTCTTTCGGTCCGTTGTTCCCAGGGGACATCTCATGCCGTCTCGTCAGCGCGTTACCCGTCGTTCCCGCCTCGATTTGCGTCGGGTGATGCCGCTTGCGCCGCGGCCGCGGATCGCGTTGGTGTCGCGCGCGATGCTGCTGGCCGGAACCAGCACGCTGGCGCTGCTGCTGGCCGGGCTCGAGGATGCATCCGCGCGGCCGTTCGGCAATTTCGGCGCGACCACATCGGCGCCGACGATCGCAAGCGATGCGGCCGCCGCGGCCTCGCAGCAGGCCATCGAAGTCGCCAGGCAGAGCCAGGGTGCGCTGACCCGGGCGACCCAGGCCATCCAGGCGTTGCAGGCCGTGCAGGCCGCCGCGCGCAGCGCGGCCGCAGCCTCGCAGCGATCGACCACGCTGCCGCAAATGGCGGTGCCGAACGGCCTTGCTCAAGGCGGGCTTCAGGTCGCCCCGGGTGCGGTGCCCGGCTCGGGCCTCTGGCAGGGCGCGGCACTGCCGAGCCAGACCACGAGCGGCGGCCAGACCACGGTCACCGTCAACCAGACCGCGCCGCAGGCGATCCTCAACTGGCAGAGCTTCAACGTCGGCAACCAGACCACGCTCAACTTCAACCAGCAGGCCAGCAGTTGGACCGCGCTCAACCGCGTCGTCGGCAACACTGGACCGAGCCAGATCCTCGGCCGCATCACCGCGCCCGGCCAGGTGCTCGTCATCAATCAGAACGGCATCATCTTCGGTGGCGCCAGCCAGATCAATGTCGGCTCGCTGATCGCCTCGACCGCCAGCATCACCGACAGCCAGTTCCTCAATAATGGTCTCTATTCGGCCCAGAGCGGCAACGCCTATCTGCCGAGCTTCACCGGCGCCGGCGGCAAGATCGTGGTCGAGAGCGGCGCACTGATCACCACCAATGCGCCGTCATCGGTCACCTCGGGCGGCGGCTTCGTGCTGATGATGGGCACCGAGGTCGACAATGCCGGTGCGATCACCACGCCGAAGGGCCAGGCCCAGTTCGCGGCCGGCGACGATTTCATCCTGCGCGCCGGCTACGGCACCAACGCCAACCAGAACTCGACCACGCGCGGCAACGAGATCGCGCCGCTGCTGCGTGTCGGAAGCACGAGCGGCACCGTCACCAACACCGGCCTGGTGCTGGCCCAGCAGGGCGACATCACGCTCGCCGGCCACGCCGTCACCCAGGACGGCATCCTCGTCTCCACCACCTCGGTCAATCAGCGCGGCACCATCCATCTGCTGAACTCGGCGTTGGATACGACCGGCAGCGTCACGCTGACCGGTAACGGCATCAGCCTGATCCTGCCGGAGACCGCGGCGGCTTCGGCGCTGGTGTCCGGCATCGATCCGAACGCGACCGCGTTCAATTCGCAGCGCGATGCGCTGATCGCCGCGGCCGGGCCCAATCTGCTGGCGACCGGCCAGTTCAACAACCTCTCGACGTTGCCCGATCGGCCCGATCAGTCGCGGATCGAGATCGTCACCGGCGGCGCCATCGGCTTCAAGAACGGCTCGCTGACCATGGCGCAGGGCGGCCAGGTGTCTGCTTCCGCCGGCAAGCGCGTGTTCGCCGAGAATGGATCCGTCATCGACGTCTCCGGCACCACCGGCACCGTACTGCCGGTGTCGGTCAATGCGATCAAGGTCAACGTCCAGGGCAACGAGCTACGCGACAGCCCGCAGAATCGCGACAACGGCACGCTGCTCAACAGCAACATGTGGATCGATGCCCGCGATCTCACCCTGGTGCCGGCCGGCACCGGCGGCTATGCGACCGACCGCTACTACACCGCGGGCGGCCTCCTTGAGGTCTCCGGCTATCTCAACAACACCGGCCACCGGATCGGCGAATGGACCGCGGTCGGCGGCAGCATCACGCTGTCGGCGCCGGAGGTGGTGGCGCAGCGCGGCTCGACCTTCAACATCTCCGGCGGCGCGGTGCAGTACCAGGGCGGCTATGTGCAGCAGACGATGCTGCTCGGCAGCGACGGCCGCATCTACAGCGCCGACAATGCGCCGGCCAACCTCACCTATGTCGCGGTGGCCAACGGCTTCATCGTCAATCACGCGCATTGGGGCGTTGTCGAAGTCTATCTCAGCCCGTTCGGCAAGGGCAGCTCGCGCTGGGAGAACGGCTACACGATGGGCCGCGATGCCGGCAGCCTCATCCTCTCGACCCCGACCTCGATCTTCGAAGGCACGATCCTCGCCAATGTAATCGATGGCGAGGAGCAGGTCGCCAAGCGTCCGGCCGGCGTCACCGACGGCTACAGACTGACGCAGACCACGGTTCCGCTCGCCGGCACGCTGGCGCTCGGGCAGTACACCCGCTACGGCCTAGCCGGCGCCTACACCACCGACGTGACGTTCGGCAACGTCGCGCCGGTCTCGCGCAATCTCGGCGTGACGACCGCGCTGCCAGCCGACCGCACCAACACGGCCTGGTTCGACGCGCCGACGCTCAACAGCTTCGGACTCGGCGGCGTCAACATCGACAGCGCCAACAAGATCGCCGTCAACGCGCCGCTGCAATTTGCGCCGGGCGCGCAGGTCAAGCTGATCGCCCCGACCGTCGATATCGCCGCCGGCATCACCGCGCGCTCCGGCAGCGTCACGGTGAGCAACATGCTGACCACCTCAACCGGCACCATCGCGCTGACCAACGCGGCCGGGGGCGCGACGCTGACGCTGGAGGCGGGCGCGACCATCGATACGCGCGGCCTGTGGGTCAATGCGCAGAGCGATCCGACCAGCGTGTCGGGCCTCGGCCTGCTCGACGGCGGCAATGTCACCTTCGATTCGACGGGGGACCTGACGCTCGCAGCCGGCAGCGTGATCGATGTGTCCTCCGGCGGCGCAGTTCTCATCAACGGCAAGACGCAAGGCGGCAAGGGCGGCAACGTCACGCTGATCGCCGTTGATCCGGCCGGCCTCGGCACCGCCGTCAATGGGACGCTGACCCTCGGCAGCAGCATTCGCGCGGCCGGCGTCAGCGGCGGCGGGACGTTGACGATCTCGACACCCGGGACCGTGATCATCAGCAATGACGCAAGCCTGTTCGGCGGCACGCTGAGAGCCAATACGCCGGCGAAGGCTACTCTCGTTCTGGCGCAGCCCCTGACCATTCCCGCCGGCCAACCGCTGCCGATGCCGTACAGCGTGGTGCTGACGCAGCTCCCTCTCGATACGCCGCTGCCCGGTGGCGTGGCGCCCGGCGATCAGCGCACGCCGACCAGCGGATATTACGGCTTCAGCCTGAAAAAGGACTGGGTCGTTCCGCCAGGCATGACGGCCTATGACTACGTGACTTTCACATTCTACAATCCAGGAGACACGGTTCCGGCCGGAGCAAACCTCTCTGGCCTCGGTGGTACCTTCCCGGTGGGCTATGTCGTCCCGTCGGATGTATTCCCGAATACCATCAGAACGGCGCCCTTCACGCTCACGATAGCTGCCGGAAGCGTGCGGTCGACGCCGATCACGTATCAGGCAGGTGCAGTCATTGTCGCTGGATCCACGTTCAGCGTGGACGCAGTGGTCCAGCCGCCGACGGTCCTAAAGCCGAGCTTCTTCGCATCCGGCTTCGCGAGCTACGACATCAACGGCGGAACCGAGACGCGGGTGATGGAGGGTACGACCATCGCGCCGACCATGCCCGTCTATCAGTTCACTGCTGGCAGCTACGGTGTGCCGACCGGTGTAGACCCGGCAGCGGCGATGTCGCTGTGGCTGCCGCCGTTGTTCACCGAAAATTCACGCAACGCAACGCTCACGCAGCGCGCCGGCGCCAGCATGACACTGCGTTCGCTGCTCAAGGATGGTGGTGGCGGCGCGATCGTGATCGGCGGCAATGCTTCGATCACCGTCGACCCCGGACAGAGCATCAAGCTCGATGCCTACAACCAGCTCACGATGAACGGCAGGCTCACCGCGCATGGCGGCAGCGTCACGCTGATCAACGAGTCCGACAATACGCTGGAGTCGTCGCGCAACTTCGACATGTCCGGCAACGGCCGTGCCCTGTCGCTGTGGATCGGCGCCGGCGCGGCAATCGACGTCTCGGGCGCAGCCTACACGGCCACCGATAGCGCAGGACGCACCTATGGCACGGTCACCGATGGCGGCAGCATCAGCCTGAATGGCGGAACTGGCTTCGTGATCGTCCGTCCCGGAGCCGAGCTCAACGCCGACGGCGCCGGCATCACCGTCAACAGCGCGGCCGGGATGTCGCCAACCACGTCCGGCAGCACGCAGACGCTTGCGGGCAACGGCGGCTCCATCGCGATCAGCTCTTCGAGCGGCTTCTATCTCGACGGCAGCATCCACGCAGCCGGTGGCGGTTCGAGCGCAGCGGGCGGGAGCCTGTCGATCTCCTTGCCCACGGCCGTTTTCCCGGGTGACAGCTCGTTCATACCGGCCAAGGCGTTCGTGCCCAGCACGCTGGTCGTGACTCAAGCGCAGCAATCGCTGCTGCCCGTCGACATCGCGCCGGGGACCGATGCTGCGAAGCTGACATTCGGTCAGGCCACGGTCAGTGCCGATATGATCAAGGCCGGCGGCTTCGGCAATCTGTTGCTGAGCTCGGGCGACTACATGCAGTTTGCCGGCAACGTGTCGCTCGCGCTTGGCCAAAGCATTACGCTCACGGCGGCCACGTTCACATCGGCACCGCCCGTGCCGGGCCTGCCCGTACCCAACGGCTCGCCAAGCAAGCCGGATCCGTCCGCTCCGGTCCCGACCGGCAACGTCCTGCTGTCCGCGCCCTATGTCTTGCTGCGTGAACCGGTTGCGATCGTCCCTGACAAGAGCGGCAGCGGATTCATCGGCAACCCCGGCGCGGCCGGCGTTCCGACCAAAGCCAGCTTCGAGGTCGATGCCAACCAGATCGACGTTCAGGGGCTGATCCTGTTCTCGGCGTCCGCGCCGAACAGCATGTATTCGCCCGGCTTTACCGACATCAGGTTCGTGAGCAAGGGCGACATCCGCTTCCTCGCCACCGGCGCGGGCCAGACCACGAGGCTTTCGACCGACTGGAATCTCGATCTCATTGCCGCCCAACTCTATCCGGCGACGGGTGTTGTCGCGGTCGTCACTGCCGGGCAGAACAATTTCACGGCCGCGCAATCCAATCAGCCGCCGACGCTGACCATCGGCCGCAGCACCGACACGATTCCCGACGCACCGCTGTCGGTGTTCGGCAGCCTCGCGCTCGCCGCACCGATCGTGGAGCAGGGCGGTATCGTCCGCGCGCCGTTCGGCAGGGTGGTGCTCGGCAACAACAATCCGTTCGACAACCGCATTCCGACACAACGGGTCGACGTGCTGCCGGGCAGCCTGACCTCGGTCTCGGTGGCGGGCATGACCATCCCCTATGGCGGCACCGTCGACGGCGTGACCTACAGCTACAACGGGTCGAGCGTCCAGCCAGGTGGACTGACCAACCTGACCTCGGACGGCTGGCCCGTCTCAGGCATCATGCTGGATGGGCAATCCATCAACGTTCAGGGCGGCGCCACGCTCGATTTGTCAGGTGGGGGAAATCTCGCCGGCGCGGGCTTCGTCTCGGGCCGTGGCGGCTCGGTCAACGTGCTCAACACGCCGCTCGTCAATGCCAACCCTGCTACGCCCGTCAGCAAGGCAAGCGACAAGGTCTACGCCATCCTGCCCGGTTACGCGTCGGCCTATGCGCCCATCGCACCGGAAAATGGCGCCGGCGATCCGGCGATCGGCCAGCAGATCACGATTCCTGCCGGCGTGCCGGGCCTGCCGGCCGGCACCTACACGCTGCTGCCGTCAAACTACGCGCTGCTGCCCGGGGCCTACCGTGTCGAACTCGGCGCTGCCACGCGCACGCCGATCGGCGGCTCTGTTGCGATCGGTAACGGCACTTACGCGGTCTCCGCCTATACGAGCGTGGCCAATACCGGGATCGGAAGCGCACTCGCATCGCAAGCGTTGATCACTGCCGGAACGGCGGTGCGCAAATACTCGCAATACAACGAACAGAGCTACAGTGACTTTCTGATCGCGAATGTGACGCAGTTCGGCGCCGTACGACCGCTGCTGCCTGCGGATGGCAAGACGCTGGTTATCGCATTCGAGATGCCGTCCACATCGCCGGCTGCCGAGGCGCTATCGTTCGACGGGACAACATTGTTCCAGGCTGGCCAAGGCGGCTTTGCGGGGCAATTGGTCACCCGAGGCGTCGGCGAGATCTACGCCGATGCCCCGACCGCGGGCTTTGCCGGCGTATCGGTCCGCGCCGCGGATCTGGATGCAATCGCAGCGCCGCGGCTGATCGTCAACGGCTACGACGGGATCTTCAATGGCGCGGTGACCTATTCGGGCGGCAGCGACATCTTCGTTCGCGACGGCGTCACGCTGAGCGCCGCCGAGTTGGTCCTAATCGGCGGCAACATCACGATCGGCAGCAACGTCACGCTCAGCACGATCGGGCAGGGACCTGCGCCGTTCGACTCCACCTCCCTCGGCATGAACTACACCACGTCCCCCGGCACCACGGTGCTGGCGCTGTCCAACGGCAACCTCAACTTCCTCGGTTCGAATGGCGGTAGCGGCGCAATCAACATCGGCGCCGGTTCGCAGCTCTATTCCGAAGGCACCTTGGCCTTCGCCACCAACGGCGCCTCGAGCATCGATCCGTCAGCGCATTTCGGGTCGCGCAACATCACGCTCGCGGTCGGCAGCATCAATATCGGTGACGGCGGCACGATTGCCGCCACGGGGGCCCCGGCAGGTTTCCTGTTCAATCAGGCCTTGTTCGACACGCTGGTCCACGGCGATCCCAGCCATGCTGCGCCCGCACTGGAGCGGATCACCCTGAGCGCCGCGAGCTCCATCAATTTGTTCGGCTCGGCCGGGCTCGATGCCACCGGCACCGGCGTCGATCTCGTGCTCAACACACCCGCGATCTATGGTTACGGGAGTGCGAGCGATACCGCGACCATCGCGGGCGGCAAGATCACCTGGAACAGCATCGCCGGCACGACGCCGCCGGCGCTCGGGACCAGCGGGCTCGGGACCGGCTTCGGCACGCTCAATCTGGTCGCGAACGAGATCGATTTCGGCATGTTCGCCTCGCTGACGTCGACGACGTCCAGCCGGGTCATCTACGGCTTCGGCAATGTCAACATGACCGCAGGCACGCAGATCGTCTCTGCCGGCAACAGCTCGCTGTACGTCTACCAGGCGCCGGGCACGGCGGCCGGCGCCGTGTTCGGCCAGAGCGGCACCGGCGGCAACCTGACGCTGTCGACGCCGTTGCTGACCGGCGCGCAGAAGTCGATCATGAACTATGCCGCCGGAGGTGCGCTTGCTGTCACCGTGCCCACAGGGCTCGCGCAGAGCGCTGCGACCTCGACGATTTCCGGCGCCGAGATCGATCTCACCGGCAACAGCGTTGCGATCGCCAGCACCATTCTGCTGCCGAGCGGCAAGCTGGTCGTGAACGCGACCAACGACATCACGATCGGCGGCAGCGGCCGGATCGATCTCTCCGGCCAGCCCTCGATGATCCAGAAGGCGACGGTCTACGGCTTCGGCGGCACCGCGATCTTCAACAGCAGCCAGGGCGGATTCACCCAGGCGGCCGGCTCGGTGATCGACGTCTCCGCCACCAATGCCAGCGCCGGGTCGATCAGCATCAGCGCGAGCAACGGAACGGTCTCGTTCGGCGGCCGCCTCGCGGGCAGCGCCACCGGCAACAACAGCAGCGGCGACTTCAGCGTCACCGCCGCGAGCATGAGCAGCGCCGATTTCGCCGCGCTCAACGCCATCCTGACGCAAGGTGGCCTGTTCGATGCCCGCAGTTTCGACATCAAGGGCGGCGCTCTCGTGATCGGCGACGGCGTCAAGGCGCACAGCGTGACGGTGTCGGTCGACGGCGGCGCCCTGACGGTCGCCGGCACCATCGATGCCAGCGGCGCCGCGCCCGGCACGATCCGCCTCTCGGCTGGCAACGGCTTGGCGCTTGCATCGACTGCCGTACTCGATGCCCACGGCACGGTGCTGCAAACGGATAGCTACGGCCAGCCAATTGAGGCCAAGAACCGCGGTCACATCGAGCTGACCGCCGCCGGCGGCGCGCTCACGCTGTCTGCCGGCGCGACGATGGATCTCACCGCGCCGAACGGGGTCGCCTATGGCGACGTGGTGCTAAATGCCCAGCGCACCGGCGAGACCTCCGGCGATATCGCGCTCAACGCCGCGGGGCCGCTCAACATCAAGGGCGCCTATAGCATCGCGCTCAACGCGTTCTGGACCTATAGTTTGCCTGCCGGCAGCACCATCACCCAAGCCACGCTCGACGGCTACGACACCGCGAGCACGGCCTTCATCAACGCGGCGCTCGGCAATGCAGGATTGTCGGCGCGTGTTGCAGGGCTGTCGGCGTACGGCAGCGCCTATCATCTGCGGCCGGGCGTTCAGATCACCTCGAGCGGCGATCTGTCGACCTCGGGCGACATCGACCTCGCGAAGTATCGCTACGGCGCCAATGCCGATCGCAATCCGAACTCGGCGACCTATGGTGCCGGCGAGGCGATGGCCCTCGTGATCCGGGCGGGTGGCAATCTGGCCGTTCAGGGAAGCATATCGGACGGCTTCCGGCCGGCCACCGATGCTCCGGCCCTGTATTCCCCGGTGGCCGACGTCACCACGAGTTCTGCTTTCAGACCTGTCGGCGCCAACTTTCTGCTGAGCATTGGTGGGACCGTGCAAACAGCCGCCGCCTGGACTGTTCCAACGACGTGGGGATTGGTGCTGCCCTTCTATCCGAGGGACTTGAGCGGTCATCGCTATTCTCCCGGGCAGACCATTCCGGCTGGAACTACTCTCAACTTGGTGGTTATTCCGGCCACCAAGGCATCCTCCGTTGGCGGCGTATTCAGCTCGCCATCGGGTCCCGCCCTGCCGGCCGCACAGGGAACGTCGGCCTGGGCCGTCATGCTGCCGAGCGGCTCGCAATCGGCATCGCTGCGCCTGACGGCGGGCGCCGATCTCACTGCCGCCGACCAACGCGGGTTGCAAACGGTTGGTGCGCTGAGCGGCGGGGGCAATCTGACGCTCAACGATCCCGCCTATGGCAACTTCGCCCAGGGCACCTTCTACAATGTGGTTCGCACCGGCACCGGCAGCCTCGAATTACTTGCCGGCGGCAGTTTCAACGAAGCGACCCCGTATGGGGTCTATACGGCCGGCACGCAGTCTGCCCCGGCTCTGGTCAACGGCAGCAATCCCTACGACCTGGTGGGTACGCTACGAAGCAACATCACGCATGCCTGGTATCCGGAGCATGGCGGCGATCTGCTGCTCGTGGCGCAGCAGGATGTGACGGGCTACATCGAGACCGCCCCGGTACAAAACACCTTACGCAACACCAACACGGATCGGATCGCGAACTGGCTGCAAACCCAGGGCGGTGGCGGGCTGACGCCGGATCCGACCGCATGGTGGATCAACTTCGGCACCTTCGCCAAGACCGACGCGGCTGCAACCGGCGCCTCCCTCGTCGGCTTCCAGGGGATCGGCACGCTCGGTGGCGGCAATCTGACAGTGATCGCAGGCCGCAATGCCGGCGCATCCGGCGGCGGCGCTGCAACCACCTCGACCGGGCTCGATCTTGCGGTCGCGTCGACCGGGCGGGTGCTACCGGACGGGACGGTGTTGCAGACCGGCGGCGGCGACCTGACGCTGAATGTCGGAGGCATTCTCAATCCGATGAACCCGCTCACCGCGGCGGGATCCTACTGGCCGGATTATTTCGGGTCGGTTGCCGATCTGCGCGGAAACACCATTGTTCGCGCCGGGTCGGTCGGAGCTGTGCTTCCAAACGGGCGGAGCGGCGGGGCCTCGTCGGTCGATCCGCGCACGCTTGATCCATCCACCTTCAAGGCTTCGATCAAGACGCTCGGCCCGACGTTCGCGCCGGGCGACGGCAGCGTCAGCATCACGACGCGCGGTGACCTCGTGATCAGCGGGGCGAGCGACCCCGGCATGGCCGCGCCGGTCGATGTCAATCGTGGCCTCTATACGCGGTTTCAGGTCAACGCGGACGGATCGTCGACGCCGGTGGTGAGTACGGGCGGGCTGACCAATTTCACGCTGTGGACGTCGGCCACTGCGATCAATCTCTACTCGGCGGGTGGCGATGTGGCACCGATGTCGGGCGACACCGGCGGCAGGCAGAACGCGAACGGCTTCTATCCGGGAACGCTGATCGTTGCAGCCGCCAACGGCGACATCCGCTTCAGCGGCGGATCGATCGAGATGACGCCGTCGCAATACGGTCAGCTCGAAGTGCTGGCGGCGGGGTCGATCTACGGGCAGGGCCAGGTTCTGTCGATGTCGGGCGCCGACATCAACTCACTTGCGACGCCACGCCATGCGGTGTTCTCCACCGGTACGTCAAAAACCAACGCGTCGCCGGATGCGGCTTACCGAAACAACAATTTCAATCCGATGGCGTTCGGCGAGGACACGTCTGTCTCCAATCTACATCAGGGTGATACCCAGCTCGCGCTGGTCTATGCCGGCACCGACATCGACGATCTTGGCCTCGGGGCAATACTGCCCATGAGACGCAATGGCGCCAACGGGTTCAATCCCCTCCATGGCACCTGGTATCTCGCGGCCAAGCCGTTCGAGGTGATTGCCGGCCGCGATATCGTCGGCCTCGGTGCGGCGCCGGATGTATTCTTCAACACCAGCCCGACCAGCGTTTCGTCGATGCAGGCCGGCCGCGACATCATCTACCAGTCGGTCGATGTGGTTGGTCCGGGCGTGTTTCAGATCCAGGCCGGCCGTAACCTGTACCAGGGCTATTATGGTTCGCTGACCAGCATTGGCGATGTCGTCAACCCTGCCAACAATGCGGGCGGCGCCGATATCACGGTGCTGACCGGAGTCGGTGCGAACGGCCCGGATTATGCCGATTTCGCCAAACTCTATTTCGACCCGGCCAATCAGCTGACAAGCAACGGCTCGCCGCTCGCCGGAAGCGGCAAGGTGGTGCACGCCTATGGCGCCGAACTGCTGGCGTGGCTGCAAAAGCGCTACGGCTATGCCGGAAGCGCGGCCGACGCACTCGCCTACTTCCTGGCGCTGCCGAGCGAGCAGCAGGGCGTGTTCGTTCGTCAGGTCTTCTACCAGGAACTGACCCTCGGCGGCCGCGAGTACAACGATACGACCGGCCCCCGCTACAAGAGCTATCTGCGCGGCCGCGAGGCGATCGCGACGCTGTTCCCCGACCAGGATGCCTTGGGCAACCCGATCAGCTATTCCGGCGGGCTGACGATGTTCAGCGGCTTTGCCAAGGACTATCTGGGCAATCTGTATCTCGCCGATGCCGGCATCCATACCCAGTATGGTGGCGCGATCCAGGTGCTCAATCCAGGCGGGCGGACCATCCTCGGCGTGGAAAGCGTCACGCCGGGCGCCGGCTCCGGCCTGATCACGCAGGGACGCAACAGCCCGATCGACATCTATTCGCTCGGCAGCATCCTGCTCGGCCAGAGCCGTATCATGACGACCTTCGGCGGCAACATTCTCGCATGGTCTGCCACCGGCGACATCAACGCCGGCCGCGGCTCGAAGACCACGACGATCTATACGCCGCCGCTGCTGAGCTACGACAGCTACGGCAACGCCACGCTGTCGCCGGCCGCGCCTTCGAGCGGCGCCGGCATCGCTGCGCTCGCGACCATCCCTGGCACACCGCCGAGCGATGTCGACCTGATCGCGCCGCTCGGCACCATCGACGCGGGCGAAGCCGGCATTCGCGTGTCGGGTAACGTCAACCTCGCCGCGCTGCAAGTGCTCAACGCTGCCAACATCCAGGTGCAGGGCACCTCGACCGGCATTCCGACAGTACAGGGACCGCCGGTGGGCGCGCTGACAGCGGCGTCAAATACCACGGCCGCCAGCCAGCAGGCCGCGGCGCCACCGCCAAAGACCAATGACCAGCCCTCGATCATCATCGTCGAGGTCATGGGCTACGGTGGCGGCGACGGCACTCCGTCCGAGACGGCGCCGGAACAGCAGCGCAAGCCGCGCGACAGGCAGAGCTACAACGAGAACAGCGCCTTTCAGGTCATCGGGCTCGGTGAGGTGAGCGGCTCACCCGGCAGGTGATCGATGTGAAGGAGGCTGGTTCGGGGACAGCGGTCGCGCTGTCCCCCGCCTCGACCTCCGATCGGCGGCTACTTGATCGTGAGATGGACATCCGGCACCGGCGGGCCGGGGACCCATCCCAATGCAAAGTGCTGGCCGGCGACGATCTCGTTTTGCGAGAGTTTTGATGCGACCGCATCGCGGTAGCGGAGATAGGCGTCGCGTTGTCGACCGCCGGTGCGGGCCGCGGCCAGGTTGAGCCATTTGTACGCCAGCACGAAATTGGTCGGAACGCCGTGGCCCTTGTCGTACATCAGGCCGAGTTGGGCTTGCGCGAACGGGTCGCCCTGCGCGGCGCCGCGATAGTAGAGATCGGCCGAGGCTTCATAAGCCTGCGGCACGCCGAAGCCATGCTCATACATGAAGCCGAGCAGGCCGAGGGCCCTTGGATTGCCACGCTCGGCGGCAGGTGCAAGCTCCCGGGCCGCCCTCACATAGTCGCCGTGGTGGAAGGCGGCCGCTCCGCGGGCGACGCTGTCGGCGTTCGCGACCGCTGCGGTCATCGCCCAAAGCACGACGGCGAGCGACGCGGAGATGGTTGTCCGGAGCGCGAGCGTGCGGCGCATGCTGTTGCTCCGCTCAATGATAGCTGGTGGTGATCGGCGCATTGGTCGTTGTCGTGGCGATGCTGCCGCGCAGCTTCGAACGGAGCTCCTCGGCGACGGTCTGGGCGTCGGAACCGTTGCGGATGATCTGCGGGCGGATGAAGATGATCAGCTCGGTGCGCTGGGTGGCGTTGCTCTGGTGCCCGAAGGCATCGCCAAGGCCGGGGATCTGGTCGAGCACCGGAAGCGCATTGCGGTTGCCGCTCTGCTGCTCGCTGATCAGGCCGGCCAGCAGCACGGTCTGGCCGTTGGCGACCGCGATCTGGCTCTTGACCCTGCGCTCCGACACCGTCGGGGTCAGGCTGTTTGCGCTGTTGGTCGGAACGTTGCTGATCTCCTGCTCGATATCGAGCCGTACCGTGCCGTTGATGCTGACGCGCGGCGACACCCGCAGGATGATGCCGGTGTTGCGATAGTCGATGGTGTTGACCACCGTGTTGCTGGTGGTCAGCACGGTGGCGCTGCCGGTCGATACCGGGACCACGTCGCCGACCTGCAAGGTGGCGACCTGATTGTTGATCACGACCAGCGACGGATTGGAGAGCACCTTGACGCTGGTGACGGCATGCAGCGCATCCAGGATAAGGCTCGGCTGCGTCTCGGACCCGATCAGGAAGTTGAAGCCCGGGAAGGCACGGTTGATGAAGGCATTGGTGACCGAACCCGCGACGGAGACCGCGCCGGTGGTGGCGTCCGTGGTGGTCGCGGGCGCCGTGGTGGCCTGGGTGCCGGTGAACGAGCCGACGTTCGGCTTCAGGCCCAGGCTCCGGCTGGTGAGATAGGTCTGCACGCCGTAGGACAAGGTGTTGTTGAGCGTGACCTCGGCGATCGTCGCATCGATCGCGACCTGGAGCTGCGGTTCGTCGATCTGCACCAGCGTGGCCTCGATGATGCGGTAGTTGGCCTGGTCGGCATAGATCAAGAGATTGTTGTTCACGACGTCGGGCGTGATCCGCACGTCCTGCATCACGGGCTGGCCGTTGCCGCCGTTGGCACCGCGGCCACTATCCAGCGCCGCATTGTTGCCCTGGCCCTGGTTGTTGGGATTGTTGGACTGACCGCCGGCACCGAATCCCTGGCCGAGGCCCTGACCGGTCCCGCCCGTCCCCGACGTGCCGCGCGAGGCGAAGCCGCCCATGCTGGAATTCGAGCCGTTGTTGTTGTTGAGCGACAGCCGATCGGCGACGCTCGATGTCGACGAGGTGCCGGAGCCGGGCGCGAGCTGACTGTCGGCGCTGTCGAGCAGGTTGCCGGACGATCCGCCCAGGAACATGTCGGTCAGCACCCGCGCCATCTGGCGCGCATCGCCGTATTTGACGCGATAGACATGCACCGTGGTTCGCGCGGTGTCGTTGCGGTCGAGCCGCTTGATCCAGGTCGCCGCGGTGTGCAGCATCTCCGGCTTCTTGGTCACCACCAGCACCGCGTTGAGGCGTTGGATCGGCATGAACTTGACGACGTTCTGGCTGAGGCCGTTCTCGCCGGAATCGACGATCTTTTCGAGTTCGGCAATCACGGGCGCAGGCGATCCGCTCGAGATCGGGAAGATGCCGACTGACTGGCCGCGCATCCAGTCGACGTCGAAGCTGAGCACGGTGTCGACCGCGGTGCGTCGCTCGGCGCCGGTGCCCTGGATCAGGAGCAGATTGCGCGCCGTATCGGCACGAACCGAGCCGGCCCGCGTGGCGAAGCTGTCGGTCAGCTTCAGCAGGGTCTGCGCCGATACATATTGCAGGGGGACCACCGAGACGCCGAAACCAGCCTCCGGGTTGGCTGCCGCCGCATCGACGCGGCCGCCGCCGACGGCGTCGCCGAGCGGCGTCAGACGGTAACCCGCCGTGTCCTTGAGCAGCACGACGCCGCTCAGCCGGAGCGCGTTTTCGAGCACGAACACCATGTCGGATTTCGGCACCGGGCGGACCGACACCAGGCTCACCGTGCCCTGCACCCGCGGGTCGATGGTGTATCCGACATGCAAGATATCGCCGAGCACGACCTTGGCGACGGTTGCCACCGGCGTGCTCTCGAAATTCAGATCGAAGCCATTGCCATTCGATGCCGGTTGCGGCCGCGCGTCCGCGACACCGGTCACCTCGCTGCCGTCGTACATCGCGGCGCGGACGCTGCCGTTCTGGTTTCCGGTCGTCGCCGCCAGCGCGCCTACGGGCTGTGGTTGGCGCGGCAGCAGATCCAGCGAGCGCACCTTGTCGGTGACGTCGACCTGCGACGCGTCCACGCTTTCGCTGACCGTCGCTGAATTGCAGGACGCCAACAACCCCAGCGACGTCAAAGCAAGAATAGCTGCGAGGCCGCCACGGATCGTCGGGCAGCGGCCCACTGTGCCTACGCGTTGCATGAAGGCCCTTACTCTGACTAACTGAAATTTCGACGGCTTGCGACGATCGGTCTCACCCCAAAGGGACTCTTATCGATCGAACATGACAGAAATAAATTGGTTACATGATTGTCGTTGGCGACCTCAGCAACGCGTTGCACCAAATCTCATCCAGCCGTCGGAGCGTCGCTGGCGTGTCCGATCCTCATCTCAAAGTTTCTTGAGAGCGGCGGAAGCCGGTGTGACTTCGCACAGCTGTCATACTTCGAGCCGATAACCGCGCAGTTGACGGGAGCCGAACGGCGCCGGTGCCTCGGCGCGAACTGATCCAGGATAGCGTGGCGGGATATCGAGAATGGCCAACGACCTGTCCGTTCGGTTCGTGGATTATCTCCGCCAGAACAATCACCTTGCGTCGGTCGATGGCGCGGCCGACCGCACCGGGCAGGGCGCCGACGTCAGGCAAATGAAGCTGTGGGAGGTCACCAGCCTCTCGCCGACCGAGTTCGCCGACGAAGCCGGGCGCTTCTTTGCGCTCGGTCGCCTGACGCTTCAGGACATGACATCGGCCGAACCGCTCGTCGGATCGTTCTCGCCGCGTTTCCTGCGCGAGACCATGGTGTTCCCGTGCCGGGTAGCCGACGGAAGCACGGTCCTCGCGGTCGTCGATCCGACCGATCAGGCAACGCTGCGCGCGGCGCAGATCGTGCTTGGTGCGGGCATTCAGGTGAAAGTGGCGTCGTCGGAAGACGTCGCCATCGCGTTGAACAACTCCTCGAGCGCCGAGGAAACCGAGACCGCCGATACGGCGACGGCGCTTCCCCGCGAAGACGACATCGAGAGCTTGCGCGATCTCGCCAGTGGCGCGCCTGTCGTGCGCGCGGTCAATGATCTGATCGAGAAGGCGGTCGAGCTCCGCGCCAGCGACATCCATATCGAGCCGTTTGCCGCCGGCCTGATGGTGCGCCTGCGCATCGATGGCCTGCTGCGGCCGGTTGCGGCGTTGTCGGGCGTGCTCCCGCAGGCGGTGGTCTCCCGCATCAAGATCATCGCCAATCTCAATATCGCCGAGCGGCGCCTGCCGCAGGACGGCGCGGCGCGGCTGCGCGCCGGGCGTACCGATATCGACATCCGCGTCGCGATCATGCCGACGCAGCACGGCGAATCTGCCGTCATCCGCATCCTGCCCAAGGATCGCGGCCTGCTGGTGGTCGAGAAACTCGGATTCTCGGAGCCTGACGAGACCAAGCTGCGGCGGCTATTGAAGCTGCCGCACGGCATGATCGTGATCACCGGACCGACCGGCAGCGGCAAGACCACGACGCTGGCGACGATCCTGTCGATCCTCAACGAGCCCACCCGCAAGATCCTGACGATCGAGGACCCGGTCGAATATGAGATCCCCGGCGTCAACCAGTCCCAGATCAAGCCGGCGATCGGCCTGACCTTCGCGACCGCGCTGCGTTCGTTCGTTCGTCAGGATCCCGACGTCATCATGGTCGGTGAAATCAGAGATTCCGAAACCGCGCATGTCGCTATCCACGCGGCGCTGACCGGGCATCTGGTGCTGACCACGCTGCATACCGAGACGGCGGCTGCCGCGGTGCCACGGCTGCTCGATCTCGGGGTCGAAGGCTATCTGCTCCGCTCGGTGCTGCGCGGTGTGATCGCGCAGCGTCTGGTCCGGCAATTGTGCGAACGCTGCAAGACGCCGCGGCCGCTCGCGGCAGCGGATTTTGCCGAGGACCCGCGGCTCGCCGCGCTCGGGTTCCGGGCCGGCGAGATCATCCAGGAGCCGTGCGGCTGCGAGCGCTGCGGCGGCACCGGCTATCGCGGCCGCCTCGGTGCGTTCGAGCTGCTCGAACTGTCGAATGAACTGCGCGAATTGATCGGAGAGCGAACCGACGGGTTGAAGATCGATACGATGGCGATCCAGGCGGGCATGACCACGATGCTCGATGACGGGGTTGCCAAATGCCGCGCAGGATTGACCTCGCCCGCCGAGGTCCTCCGCGTCGCGACGGTGCGGTGACGCCGTGCCGAATTTCCGCTATCGCGCCCTGACCCAGGCCGGCGAGATCGTCAACGGCACGATCTCCGCTCCGACCGCGGCCGAGGTGGCGCGGCGGATCGAATATCTCAAGCTGCTTCCGATCGAGACCACCGAAGACAAGCGTGCGTCCAACTCCGTTGGCGGTCGCAGCCTGTTCGGCGGGCCGAGTGCCGCCGAGGTCACCACCTTCACGCGGGATCTCGCGCTGCTGCTCAAGGCCGGCGCGCGGCTCGACGATGCCCTGGAGCTGTTGTCCGGCGATGCCGATGTCGGCCGGATGCGTCCGGTGGTGGCCAAGATGCGCGCGGCGCTGCTCACCGGCGAGAGCTTTGCCGATGCCGTGACCGATCATCCCGCTTTGTTCCCGCCGATGTACATCGCCCTGGTCCGGGTCGGAGAAATCTCCGGCACGCTCGATTCCGTGCTGGAGATGCTGGGGACCGAGCGCGCGCGCTCCGAGCAGATGCGGCGGAAGCTGACCGACGCGATGCAGTATCCGGCCTTCGTGCTGGTCGCCGCATCCGGCGTGATGCTGTTCTTCCTGCTGTTCGTGCTGCCGCAATTCTCGACCGTGCTCGGCGATTTCGGCGGCAAGTCGGATACGGCGCTGGCCAATTTCATCGCGGTGTCGGATTTCCTCCGCGCCAATGCGACCGCGGCGAGCCTGACCGCTGCCGCTACCATCGCCATCGCATGGTGGCTGCTGCGGCAGGCGCGCGTACGCGCGGCTCTGGTCAATGGGATCTCGCGGATTCCCGGCATTCGCAGCGCCTTCCATTTCTATCGCGCCAGCCTGTTCTGCCGCAATCTCGGCGTCCTGCTTGGCAGCGGCGTCAACCTGACGGCCGCGTTGCGCATCCTGGTCGACATCATGTCGGTGACCGGGAGCGAGGCGAACTGGACCGCGGCGGCGGACCGGGTCCGCCACGGCGGAAAATTGTCGGAAGCGCTCGCCGTGGCAGACAGCCTGCCGCCGATGGCGGTCCGCATGCTGCGGCTCGGCGAAGAGACCGGGCAGTTGCCGGTGCTCGCCGGGCGGGTGGCGGAATTCTACGAAGCAAAATTGCAGCGCAGCCTGGACCGCGTCGTGGGCATCGTCGGTCCATTGGCGATCATTACGATCAGCACCGTGGTCGGCGGACTGATCGTGTCGGTCATGACGGCGCTGCTCTCGGTCACGCAACTCGTCGGTTAAGCAGGGATCATCGGCCATGAAATCGCGCAACGCAATCATCGAGACATTATCCATCCGAGCGGGACGCGGCCGGGCGCGCACGCAGCGAGCAGGGCGTTGCGGGCAGGCGGGCTTCACGCTGGTCGAAATGCTGGTGGTGATCGCGATCATCGGCCTCATCATGGGACTGATCGGCCCGCGGGTTCTCAACTATCTCAGCGAGTCCAAGGTCAAGACCGCGCGCATCCAGTTGCAGAGCTTCTCCAGTGCGCTCGACCTGTACTATCTCGACGCCGGCCGCTTCCCCTCGACGGCAGAGGGGCTTGCGGCGCTGGTGCGGCGGACACCGGGTGTCGCGGCCTGGAACGGACCGTATCTGAAGGGCGGCAACGTTCCGAACGATCCCTGGAATCATCCCTACATCTATCGCTCGCCGGGCGAGCACGGGCCCTATGACATCGTCTCCTACGGCGCCGACGGCCAGGAGGGCGGCAGCGGCACCTCCGCCGACATTTCGCTCGAGAAGGCGACCGCCGCCAACACCGACCAGCAGTAAGGGCGTACGGCACGCATGAATCTCGCCACGCAGCGCGGCTTCACCCTGCTCGAGATGGTGTGCGTGCTCGCCATCATTGCGCTGCTGGCGGCGGTGCTGCTGCCGTTCATTCCGCATCAGACCTCGCGATCGCGGTTGCAGGCCTACGCGCTGCAAACCGCGACGCTCTTGAAGGCGGATCGGAATGCGGCCATCGAGCGCAGCAGCAGCGTTGCGACGCTGGTCGATGCCGCGAGCCGGGTGATCCATTCCGGCGCGTCACGCATGACGGTGCGGATCCCCGATGACGTGCGGCTCGATGCGGTGCTGCCGCAGAGCTGTCAGCGTCATGCCGCGCTGTCCACCATCCGGTTCTTCGCCAATGGCGGTTCCTGCGGCGGCTCCATCGCGCTGACGCGGCTCGATGCGGGATACGAGATTCGCGTCAACTGGCTCACCGGAAGGGTTGAAATCGTTGCTCGCGACGTCGCCACCAACTGACCGCGCCGATGCGGGCTTCACGATCATCGAGGTGCTGGTGGCGCTGGCGCTGGTCGCAGTGTCGATCGTGGCGATCGGCGCCGTCATGGGCGTCAAGACCCGCGGCGTCAGGGCGATGGAGCAGCATGTGGCGCTGATGCAAGAGGTGCGCACATTGATGACGGTCGGCATTCCGCCTCGCGCGGAATTGCAGCCGGGTACGACGAGTGGGCAGGCGGAGGGCTTCCGCTGGACCGTCGATGTCAGTCCGCTCGGTGGTGACTGGAAGGTGCCCGACGGCAACGTGCCGTGGGCTCCGGAACTGGTGAGGATTCGCGTCAAGTCGCCGGGCGGCGCGTTGTCCGACATCCGCACCGTGCGCCTGATGCCGAGGTCGTCGGAATGATTTCGGCAAGCGCAGCACGGTGGAGACATGAGCGCGGCTTCACGCTGATCGAGACCATCGTCGCGCTGGCACTGATGGGGCTATTGCTGTCGGCGCTCGCCAGCATCACGGCGCAATGGCTGCCGAGCTGGAACAGGGGGCTCGACCGCATCCAGCGCAGCGAACTGATCGGGATCGCGCTGGAACGGATCGGCGCCGATCTCGCCGCGGCCGAGTTCGTCGCCGCCAACCGCGACACCCACAAGCCGCTGTTCGACGGATCGGAATTGTCGGTGACGTTCGTACGAACAGCGGTGGGGCCGAATGCGGGGCCGGGGCTCGACGTGGTGCGGCTCGGCGAGACCAGGGATCGCGGTGAGTTCGTCACGGTCCGCTCTCAGGCGCGGTTCACCCCGCTGGCCGACGGCGTGTCGCTCTCGGAGCAGGTGCATCTCGGCAGCCCGGTCGTGCTGCTGCGCGCGCCCTATCGCCTGTCGTTCGCTTATGCCGGCACCGATCGAAGCTGGAAGAGCGTATGGAAGGATGCGGAAAAACTCCCGACGATGATCCGGCTGACCGTCCGCGACGCGGCGAGCCAGCGTGTCCTGTCGGTCTCAACCATCGCGCCGCTTCATGTCCAGATTCCGAGCGACTGCACCAAGCCGGACGGCAATTGCGGCGACAAGGCCAGTTCCGGTACTACGACCGATCAGGGGAAGACGTGATGGGCGCGTTCGGCGATATCGGTCGACTGCGGGCCAATCGCGGCTTCGTCATCGTCGCGGTGCTCTGGATCCTGTTGGCGCTGTCGTCGCTGGCGATCATCTTCTCGGCCTATCTCGCCGCATCGGCGCGGGCATTGGCGGCGAGCGACATATCGTTGCAGACCGAGGCGCTGGTGTCGGCCGGGCTCGAGCTCACCGCGTATCAGCTGACGCTGACGGATGACAAGACCAGACCGCGGCAGGGTGCGTTTCATTTCGGGCTGGACGACGCCAGCATCGGCGTGACCTTCACGTCGGAGGCGGGCCGCATCGACCTCAACTACGCGTCGAAGGAAATGATGAGCGCACTCTTCGTCGTGCTCGGCGCCGACAAGGACGCGGCCTCCGAATACGCCGACCGGATCGTCGGCTGGCGCACCCGACCGACGCCGGGCAGCGAGAATGTCGAGGCGGCGCGCTACAATGCGCTCGGCTATTCGCCGCGCCAGGGTTTGCTCACCCATGTCAACGAGCTGGCATTGGTCGCCGGCATCCCCGAGGCGCTGGTCGATCGCGCGCTGCCGTTCGTCACGGTGTTCAACGGCGGCGCGGATGTCGATCCGAAGATCGCCGCGCCGGAAGTCGTCCTTGCGATGGATCGCGCGTCGGGGAAGCCGCAGGACGGATTCGGGAGGTCTACCGGCGCCGCTGATGCCATCTCCGGCGCAGCGCAGACGCAAACCCAGCAAGGCGCGGTATCGACCGCGCAAAGCCCGTGCTACCGGATCGCGATCTCGATCCGATTCCGCAATGGCCACCGCACCACGTCTGAAGCGGTGATCGCGCTCGGCGACAAGGTCGAGCCCTATCGTGTGTTGTCCTGGCAGAACGATGTCGAGCCGCGAAGTCCGGTTCTGCCTCGCGGGAGAGGTTGATGGCCATGCTTGCCGAGGCACGACAATGGTTTGAACAATGGATCGGCGCGGTCGCGGTCACCGTCGACGGCGTCGCGGGCAGGTTCATGCGCCGGCGCAGCGTCGAGCTCGACGAGAATGCCGACGGAACGTTCACCGCGCGTATCGCGCAGGCGAAGGATGGCGCGCTCGCTGCCCCGGTTTCGTTCCGGCTCGATCAAGATGCGCCGCTGCCGCAGCTTTCGGCGGACTGGAAGGCTGCGTTCGACGGTTGCCGGATCGAGGCGCGATTGCGATCGGATCACATCGTCAGCCGCGTGCTCGATTTCCCAAGCCAGGCCGGCGACTTCCTCGACGGCATGATCCGCGCCCAGGTCGACCGGCTGACACCCTGGACCGCCGCCGACGCCGTGTTCGGCTGGGGACCGCCGCAGCCGATCGCCAACGACCGCATCGAGGTCGCGTTCGGCGCGACCGCTGCGGCCAAGGTCGATCCGTTGCTCCGGCTGGCGAAGACGCTCGGTGCCGCCTCGATTGCGGTCTCGGCGCCGGCGACCGGCGGCGACGGCGTGCCGCTGCTGGTGACGTTGCTCGACCGGCCGCTGCGCGGCCTCGCCGGACCGGCGGTCCCGCGTCTGCTGCGTGTTGGTCTGGTCTCGGCGGCTGCCACGGCCGCAGTATGCCTGCTGCTGAACGTCTATCTCGGTGGATGGCTGCAATCGCGGCAGGAAGACCTGCAACACCGCATCTCGCAGCGCCGTGCCGCGCTTCGCATCGACGCAAACGGCGACGGGTCCGGTCTCGGTCTACTGGCCAAGCGCAAGCAGACGACACCGTCGAGCGTGATGGTTCTGGAAGCGATCTCGCGCGTGCTGCCCGACACGACTTATGTGACCGAGCTGCGCATCGAGGGCAACAAGGTGCAGGTGGTGGGCATGACCCAGGATGCACCATCCCTGATTCGGCTGCTCGAGCAGTCGCCGCAGTTCACCCGCGCCACCTTCTTCGCGCCGACCACGCGCGCCGCGAATGAATCGGCGGAGCGGTTCCACGTCGAAGCCAACATATCAGCCTATTTCGGGTCCGGCACATGAGTGCAGCATCGCGATCGCTCGCAACCGTCAGCACCTCGCCGCTGGTCGCTACCGCAAGCTACCTCGGCCTGTTCATCCTGCTGCTCTTCGTCGTCATCTCCTCGCTCTCCGATCTCGTGGGCCTGCGCAGCGATGTCGCGGCATCGACCGGGATGCTGGAGCAACTCGAGGGGCGTTCCAGGCCAAATGCCGCCGGCCAACCCGCCATGCCGGCCGGGTCCGCCTATCTCGAGGGGGCGACCGTCACGGTTGCCGGCGCCACCCTGCTGCAACGCGTATCGGGCGCGGTGATCAAGGCGGGCGGCAACGTGCTGTCGACGCAGCTCGAGGTTCCGAACGTACCGGCCAAGGCCGGTTTCATCAGCATGGTCGCGAGCTGCGAGATCGAACAGGCGCAGTTGCAACAGGTGCTCTACGATCTCGAAGCCGGCATGCCGTTCCTGTTCATCGATCAACTGGTCGTGCAACCGGTCGCCGACGAGGCGGCCAAGGGCGGCGATCCAGGCAAGCTGCGCGTGTTGCTCGGCGTGTCCGGACAGTGGCGGGGAGCCAGATGATGCAACGCTTCGCGGCGATCATCTTGCTGTGGGCCGTGTCGACGCAACTGGCTCCTGCCGCCGTGCCTGACCGGTCCGGCGATGCACTCGATGCCGGACTGCTCGACGATACCCGCCTCGGTGGACCGGTGCTGACCTCGCCGCCGCCATCCGAGCCCGTCACGTCGGTCCGGGTGGCACCCTCGCCGGCGCCGACGCCGCGGCCGCTCAGTGCGAACCCGTTGTGGGGCATCCCGCTCAAGACCCTGTCCAATACGCGCGATCGTCCGGTGTTCTCGCCGTCGCGGCGACCGCCGCCCGTGGCCGTCGCCGAGCCGGAAGTCAGCAAACCGTTGCCGCCGCCGCGCAAGGTTGCGGTCGAGCCACCGCCGCTGTCGCTGGTCGGTACCATCACCGGCGATGACGCGAGCTTCGGAATATTCCTCGATCAATCGAACAAGACCGCGTTGCGGCTGAAGGTCGGTGACGACTTCCAGGGGTGGAAGCTGCGCTCGATCAATGGACGCGAAGCCACGATGCAGAAGGACGAGCAGGGCGCGGTGCTCGCATTGCCGCAGCCCGGCGGCGAAGCGAACGGCGATGTCCAGTTCGTTCCAGTCAGTACGGAACGGAGGCCGCTGGCGGCGCGGCGCCAGATGTGACGCGAGCATGATCCGGACAAGCGCGAAGTGGCTTTCCGAAAACGATCATGCTCGAAGGATCCGGCCAAACAACGATCCAACCCGATCGCAGCCAATCGGGAATGATGCCGTGGCGAGCATCGATCGGCGCCGCCGCACGGCACAACATGCAAAGCGCTCCATAAGCTCCAATGAAATAGAGAGCTTCGCGGTCGATCTGCATGGTGGCGGGACAAGTGTGACGCGTGCACGTCCATTGTTGCAACAGACTCGTGCGTGTTGAACAGTTCGTTTCGATTGATCAATCGCCGTGCGATGGGTGTGCGAGATCGTGATCGTCACCGACAACATCGAAGCAGAAAAGATGCGACAAAAAGTCCGCGCTGTCACAAATCCGCATAGGATACCGACAATAGTTCGCACCGCTACATGCCGCGAACCCTTCGCGGCAGATGAGTGGGCTGACCATGCACAAGATGCGAGTGGCGGCGTGCCTGGCTTTGCTGGCGACGCTGGCAGACGTGCGCGCCGCCAATGCCGGCACGCTCGAGGAGGGCGCCGAGCGCTATCGGCCGTATCTGATCGAGGGCGTTGCCAGCGCACTGGCAGGCGCGCGTGCGCTGCGTGCGCGCGCCGCTGCGGCGGATCTGCCCGGTGCAAGGAAGGCCTGGTTGTCGGCACGCGCCGGCTGGGAGCGCTCGGAGGTGTTCACCGCGGGTTTTGTGCCCGAGCTCGACGCCCAGATCGACGCCTGGCCAAACGCCGATAGCGGCTTCCACGCCATCGAAGCGAAGCTGTTCGGGGCGGGCAGCACCGACGTCGGCACCGATGCGACGGGGCTCGTCGAACATTTGAATGACCTCCACGGCAAGCTGAACGATATCAAGCTCACGCCGCAGGGCCTGCTGGACGGTACGGTGCGGCTTGCCTACGAGGTCGGTGAGAGCAAGGCAGATGGTGGCGAGTCACGCATCAGCGGCACCTCGCTGGAGGATATGCGCAACAACATCGCCGGCATCGACTTCGCCTATCGCACGATATTCTCCGCGGCGCTCAATGCGGTGGACGGCAAACTCGACGAGATGGTGACAAGCCGGATCAAGCGGCTCGACGCGATCGTCGCCACGCCCGACCTGCCGCATGTCGATACTGCTGCGTTGCGCCAGACCAGCGAAGAACTGGTCATCGCGCTACAGGGCGCTTCGGCCAAGCTCGGATTGCAGCGGCCGACCCTGGAGGCCCAGGCGCGATGAAATCGCTTCACAGGTGCCTGGCCGTGCTGCTCTCCGGCGTCATCGCGCTTGCACTGCTCGGGCGTGCGGTTGCCTTCCCGGTCGACGGCGACAAGACCGTGTTGCCGGTTGCAACGGAGCTGAACGAGGATGCACTGGACAAGCCGCGCGAGGTGTTCCAGTCCGAGCGTACCGGCAGCAAATCCTATCTCGTCAATCTCGGTGATCTCGCGTTCAATTCGCCGGGACTGCTCGGCGAGGTGGCTCGGCAGGCCGGCGTGAGCTGCGGCACCTGTCATGTCAACGGCGCGAACAATTCCAAGTTCTTCATGCCGAAAATGTCGAGCCGGCCCGGCACGTTCGACACCACCGGGCCGCTGTTCAATCCCAAGGCCAACAATCTGGCGTTCGACCCGGTGCGGATTCCGAGCCTGCGCGGCACGCGTTATCTTGCGCCCTACGGCGCCGATGGCCGGTTCGCCTCGCTGCGTGACTTCGTCCGCAACGTCATCACCAGCGAGTTCGCCGGACCGGAGCCGTCGCCGGCAACGCTCGATGCGATCGTGGCCTATCTGCACGACATCGACTTCCTGCCCAACCCGAGCCTTGGTCCGGCGGGGCGGCTGGCGGGCAAGATCACCGATGCGGAGCGTCGCGGTGAAGCGTTGTTCTCCAGGCCGTTTCCGCACGATCCTGCGCTGAGCTGCGCGGGTTGCCACGTTCCGTCGGCAGGCTTCGTCGATCACCAGCAGCACGACGTCGGTTCAGGCGGTCTGTTCAAGACGCCGACCTTGCGCAACGCGGATTTCAATGCGCCGTATTTTCACGACGGCCGCTTCGACAATTTCAACCAGGTCGTCGATTATTTCGACCGGACTTTCCAGCTCGGCCTGTCGACGCAGGACAAGGGTGACCTCATCGCCTACCTGACGGCGGTGGGCGACGGCGTCCAGCCCTATGAGCGCGACGGTGCCGGTGCGACGCTCAAGGAGATCAACGACTTCTCCTCGGTGCTCGCGACTGCGATTCCTGCTGGCGACAAGGATACAGTTGCGCTTGCGGTCGACACGATCGGCCGCGAATTGCGCGAGCTGACCGAGCAGTATCCCGATCGAAAGAACACCAGCGTATCAGGCGGCGAGCAACAGCGCGTGCTTGCGCGCAACGGCCTCAAGGAGCTGGTGCTCACGCTGCGGCGAATCGAGATGGCCGTCGCAGCTGGACGCAACGCAGATGCTGCCGCTGAGTTCAGGAATTATCGCAATCTCACGGCAGCTGCCGTTCCGGCGTTGCTCGCCAGCGCCGAGCCATGGTCGCTGTTCAACCAGGACGTCCATGATCAGCATTACGCTGCGCTTCGCGAAGTGATGCGCGCCAGGCACGTTCAGCACTGACGGAGCATTCCTGACGAGCATTCGTGGTCTTCGCAGTCGCGTTGATCACGCAATCGCTATTCGATCGATTGAGGTGCGTGAAGATGCAGCTCGCTGCTGCCGATGTCTCCACAGAAAATCTTTGAACGTTTCGAAATTTCTTATGTGGGTTCACGGGAGCGAAAATTCTGCGTCATGTTGTCGCATTAAGCAGGTTGTGTTGCTAACCGCAAACACCTGAGGTCGACAATGAGTTTGAATTACAAAAAGCACTGGCGAACCAGCACCGCGCTCTGCATCGCGTCGACGGTGCTCGTCGCAACGGCTGCATATGCCGCGCATTATCCCGGCGGTCACAGTGATTGGGACAAGCGTTCGCATCACAATCATCGCGCGCATCAGGAGGCAGATCGCGCCAGGAATGATCATGGTGGCGAACATGGTGACAAGGATCACGGCGGCAAGACCGCTTCGCCGATCAAGCATGTCATCATCCTGATCGGTGAGAACCGCGGTCTCGATCACACCTTCGGTGTGTACAAGCCGAAGGGCAAGGGGCAGACCATCTCGAACCTGCTGTCGAAGGGCATCGTCAACGAGGACGGAACGCCGGGGCCGAATTTCGCCCAGGCGCAGCAGTTCTCGGTCGCGGGCCAGCCGTCGTTCTATATCGGCGCGCCGGCGATCGCGAAGTCGCCCTACAACGCGACCAACGCGATGCCGCAGCCGAACACCAACGGCACGCCGACCGCGCAGAGCGACACCGGGGCACCGTTCAAGACGATCGCGGAAGCCAGTGTCGAGAAGGACATGGATCCGAGCGATCTCGACATCCTCACCACCGGCTTCAGCGGCCTGCCGACCGGTGTGCTTGATACCCGCGTTCCCGGCGCCGGCGGTCTGAATGGACCGTTCCCGTTGCAGGGCGAGCAGATCAGCGACGACGACTACACCGGCGACACGACGCATCGTTTCTATCAGGACTGGCAGCAGGAAGACTGCAGCGTCGCCAGCGCCACCAAGAAGAACAATTCGGGTTGCCTCAACGACCTGTTTCCGTTCGTGATGGCGACCTACTCGGCGTCCAACAAGAGCATGGCCAACTCGATGGGCTTCTACAACGCCCAGCAGGGTCAGGCCCCGGTCCTGAAGATGCTCGCCGACCGCTTCACGCTCGGCGACAATTTCCACCAGTCGTTCCACGGCGGCACCGGCGCGAACCACTTCATGCTCGGCACCGGCGATGCGGCGTTCTGGAGCGACGGCAAGGGCAACCCGGCGACGCCGCCGGCCAGCCTGATCGCCAATCCGAACCCTGCTTCGGGCTCGGTCAACCGCTACACCGTCGACGGCAATTTCAGCAATTGCTCTGACGTGTTCCAGCCCGGCGTGAAGCCGATCGTCAATTACCTCAACAATCTGCCTTACGCGGCCGAGCCGAACTGCAAGCCCAACCACTACTACATGCTCAACAACACCAATCCGGGCTATCTGCCGAATGGCGCGCTGTCCGGCGGCAACAACCTGCCGCCGTCGCCGGTTCGCACGATCGGCGATGCGCTGATGGAGAAGAACATCTCCTGGGCGTACTACGGTGGTGCGTACAACGACGCCGTGGCGCTTTCGAACGCTGCGGTCGCTGCCAACCCGTCGAACCCGAACCTCAGCGCCGCGGCGGTTGCCGATCCGGCGCATGCGCTCGGTGTCGCCTATTGTCAGATCTGCAATCCGTTCCAGTATGCGACCTCGATCATGGCCAATCCGGCCACGCGCCAGGCCCATATCAAGGACACTGCCGATCTGATCACCGCGATCGAGAAGAACTCGCTGCCCTCGGTGTCGTTCGGCAAGCCTGACGGCCTGCTCGACGGTCATCCGCAGAGCTCGAAGGTCGATCTGTTCGAGGCCTATGTCCTGAACGTGCTCAGCGCGCTGGATAACAATCCGGAACTGAAGGCTGAAACCGCTGTCTTCATCACCTGGGACGAAGCCGGCGGCTACTGGGATTCGGGCTATCTGCAGTCGATCGACTTCTTCGGCGACGGACCGCGCATGCCGATCCTGATCCTGTCGCCCTATTCGACCGGCGGCAAGATCTACCACAACTACGGCGACCACGTTTCGCTGCTGAAGTTCATCGAGCGCAACTGGGCCCTCCAGCCGCTCACGAACCGTAGCCGCGACAACCTGCCGAACCCGACCTACTCGAGGAACAACGAGTACGTCCCGACCAACAGCCCGGCGCTGTCCGACATGTTCGACGCGTTCGACTTCAACAAGCCGGTCACGCTGTCCTACACCGAGTGATCACGTCCCCGTCCTGAACGAGGTCGTGATCTGAATTGAGGCCGGCGCCGATCGAGCCAATGGTTCGATCGGCGTCGTCATGTCTTGCTTGTCCACGGCCTGATCGATCGGAACACGCGATGAAGCACGACGAGACGAATTGCCCGACTGGCCGGAACGTCGCTGCTTGGTTTCTTGCCGTTGCGATCCTGGCTGATATTCCGACGCCGGTCATGGCGCAGCAGTTTTCGGCCGACCTCGTGGCGCGGAAAGACCAGGCGATCAGCACGCTCGGGACACTGCATGTCGCGGGCCAAAAGGCGCGGATCGAAGCAACCGCGTTGCCGGACGGTTTCTTCCTGATCGATGCCGCGAGGCCCGTGGCGCATTTCGTCCGTCCCGGCGCGCATGTTTTCATGGACGCGAGGCAATCGAGCCGGCTGACCCAGATGTTCGTACCGGTCGATCCGGACGATCCTTGCCGGCAATGGCAGGCGTTCGCGCAGCTCGCCGCACCGCTCGATCCCGCGACGTGGCGCTGCCAGCGCGACGGAACGGACAGCGTCGCGGGGCGCAGCACCGACGTGTACCGCGTCACGGCACCGTCCGACGCCGGCTTTGTCGGCTGGATCGATCGCGCGCGCAGATTCCCGGTGCAGGTCAGGATCGCGGACGGCACGCTGATCGCGGCGGATCACATCCGCGACGAGCCCCAGCCGGCGCATCTCTTCGAGATTCCTGCTGGTATCCGCAAGTTCGATCCGCAGGCGCTGATCCGCCGGATTCAGCAGAGCGACGTCTGGGTGGCGCCGCCGGCTTCGCAGTGAGCTGTCACGATCCGGCCAGAGCCCTTCCCGTTCCGATGGAATCGGAACGGGGCTCTCAGTTCTTGTCGTGACGCGTGTTCTTCACGCGAACCGGCATCCACTTCGCTCGAAACGCCCTAGTTCATGATCTCCACCGTCGCCGAACGGCCGGCGACCAGCGCGATGCGATCCGGCAGCTGATCCAGCGCGATGCGTACCGGGACGCGCTGCGCGAGGCGAACCCAGCTGAAGGTCGGGTTGACGTTGGCGAGCAGGTTCGCGCCGTCGGTGCGGTCGCGGTCGGCGATGCCGGCCGCGATGCTCTCGACGTGACCGGTGAGCCGGGCCGGCTCGCCCATCAGCCGGACCTGCGCCTTGTCGCCGACACGGATCCGCGCGAGCTTGGTTTCCTCGAAATAGCCTTCGACATGCAGCGTATCGGTGTCGACCAGCGCCATCACGCCCTTGCCCGCGGTGACATAGGCGCCGGGCCGCAGATCCATGTTGGTGATGGTGCCGTTGACCGATGCGTGCACCTCGCTGCGGTCCAGATTGAGCTGCGCCACGGCGCGATCGGCAACCGCCTGATCATAGGCGGCCTTGGCTTGCAGCTGCGTGGCCAGCACCTGCTCCTGCTTCTGCTGCGACACCGCATCGGTGGTCAGCGCGCTGTAGCGCTTGAGGTCGGAATCGGCCTGATCCAGCGTGGCGCGATGGCCGGCGACCGCCGCGTCGGCCTGCTGCAATGCCAGGGCAAAGCGGGCGCGATCGATCCGGAACAGGATATCGCCGCGATGCACGGGCTGATTGTCCTTGACCAGCACGTCGGTGACGAAGCCGGATACGTCGGGCGCGACCTGGACCACGTCGGCGCGGACCCTGCCGTCGCGGGTCCATGGCGATTCCATGTAGTAGACCCAGAGCGCGTGAGCCACGGCGAGCGCGGCGACGAGCGCGACGGCAGTCAGCGCGACCCGGCCGAGCCAGGCGAAATTCCCCTTCATGGCAGAAACTCCGAAAGATAGACGACGCCGCCGAGCAGGCAGACATACAGTGCGAAATTGAACAGCGCGCGATGCCAGACCAGCCGGTAGAGGCCGAAGCGCTGCATGATCCGGCTCAGCAGCACGCTGAGCGCATAGGCAATAACGAGCCACAGCAGCAGCGCGGGAACCAGAACTCCGTAGATGTCGAGCTCATATCTCATGCCGCAAAACTCTCCTCGGGCTGCGATCGATACGCCGGCGCATTCGGAAACAGGCCGCGGCGGATGCCGACGAGTCCGAGCAGCGCATCGTCCCGCGCGCGCTCATTGGGGTCCTTGACGACCGCGGTCACCGCGGCATCGACGCATGACAGCAATTCGGCCGGCAGTGCCTGATCCGCATGGGCGCGAAACGCCGCCGCGAGGTCGTCCAGCATGTGGTCGATGGCGCGCACGGTCGATGCGGCGAGGCCGTAGCGGGCGCGCCGAAGATCGATGATGTTGAGCCCGATGCGCAGCTGGACCAGGCTGTCGGTGTCGCGGCGGTCGCTCTCGGAGATGAAGGCGATGCGCTGCACCAGCAGTCCGAGCCGATGCAGCATCAGGCCGGCAAACTGCGCGCGATCGCCGCGGCCACGCCGCTCGGCCGCGACCGCGAGCGTCTGCCAGCTCGACGTCATCAGCCGCTTGGCGATCCATTCGGCACCGACGCCGCGCGCGATCCGCGTCACGATCTCCGCGATCACGACACCGAGGAAGAAGGCGACGGACGTGTTGGCAAAGCTGGCGAAATCCGCGCTGTAGGTCGATTGCAGCGCGAGCAGCGTCGCCGTGTTGGCGGCGAGCGCCATGCCGATCGGCGCGGTGCTGGGTCGTGCGATCAGGAATCCATATGTCAGGAAGGTCGGCGCCAGCGCGGCGATCAGGACCTCGACATGGGAGATGCTCGGCACCACCGCGAACTGATAGATCGCGACGATGACGACGGCGACCAGCGAGAACAGGCCGAAGGCCCGGATGCTGCGCGCCGGCTCGTCCTGCGCGGCGAAGAAGGAGCAGGCGACCGCCGCCATCATCGGCGCCGAAGCGCCATCGGCCCAGCCGGTGGCGATCCACACGCCGCAACAGATCAGGATGGCGACCGTGGTCCCCGCGGCCGACCACAGCGCCATGCCGTGGTCGCGATGCCGGACCGGAGCCGCTCCGGCCTCCGGATGGAATGCGAACGGCACTGAGGAGATATCCTGGCCCGCGGCAATAGCATCGGCCACCGCGCGGCAGTCGGCCGAGATGTCGACGAGGTCGCGCAGCCGCAGCAGCAGGCTGATCGTGATGATGCGTTCCCGCGCCGCGAGGCCGTCGAGGGCGGATTGCCGCTCGGCGATATCAGCGCGGATCTGCTCGCCGGATTGCCGCTGGCGATCCTCGTCCACGATCCAGGCGGCGACGTCGCCGATCAGGCGCTGTAGTCCCGGCTGCTGTTGCAGCACCGCCGCACCGAGCGCGGCAAGCCGGTCTTCGATCGACGTCACGATCGGCAACAGCATCAGCATGCGCAACCGAACCTCGGCGAGACCGCGCACGGTGCCGGTGTCGGCCAGCCGGTCATAGGCGAGATGGGTCGCCAGCGTATCGATCTCGACGATGTCGGTCGCGAGGCGGAGGCGTTGGGCCCGGCGCGTCTCGCTGCTGCCGTGATCAAGCAGCACGTCGCGGGACAGGCGGCGGGCATCCGACAGCCAGCTCCTGACCCGGCTGCCGACCGCCGGCGCGACGCTGCGCGGAAACACCACGGTCGACACCAGGCTTGCGCAGATGATGCCGAGCGAGATCTCCTCGACCCGCGCCAGCGCGATATCGAAAATGCTTCCGGGTTCGGCGACGGACGGAAAGCCGATCAATGCGACGGTGTATCCGCCCAGCATGAAGACATAGCTGCGTGGGGTTCCGTCGAGCAGCGACAGATAGAGGCAGAGCCCGACCCACAACGCGATGGCAAGGCAGAGCAGCTCGGGCGCGTTGACGAGGTTCGGCACCATCGCCACCGTGACGATCGCGCCGATCAACGTTCCCATCACGCGGAAGAACGCTTTCGAACTGGTCGCGCCGGCCAGTGGCTGCGACGTGATGTAGACCGTCGCCATCGCCCAGTAGGGCCGCGGCAGATCGATCGCCAGGGCGATCACAAGCGCCAGCATGGATGCTGCGAACGTCTTCAAAGCGAAAACGAGGTCCGCGTGGCGGACCAGGAATGGCTCTTCGGCGCGCATGACTATTTCGCCTCTGGAGCAGTCTTCGCCGGACCAGACCTGGCGTCCTGGAGGCGGCTCGCACGCTGCTCGATGCGCTGGAGCGTCTCGAAGGTTATCGCAAGTTTCTCGCTCTCGATATCCTTCAGCACACTGGCACGCACGCGGCGCAGGATGCGGTCGATGTCCTCGGCCTTGGCCTTGCCGCTCGCGGTCAGGTGCAGCGTCTTGGCGCGCCGGTCGGTCGGGTCCTCGCGGCGCTCGACCAGGCCTTCCGACGCGAGCAGATCGATCAGCCGCACCAGCGAAGGACCTTCGATCCCCAATTCGTCGGCCAGCACGCCCTGGCGGACGTTTTCCCCCTGCCGCGACAGCACCAGCAACGGGATAGCCGTCGCGTAGGACAGGCCGTGATCGGACAGCGCCTGATCCGACTCGCGTCGCCAGATCCGGGCGAGCCTGGTGATCAGGCGGCCGATCTCGGCGTGGATATGGGATTGCGATGGAGGCATGCAAATTAGATAGGATACAAACTATTAGGCTGCAACTATATAATTGGGCATCACCCTGATGATCACGCAAAAGCGATCGGGCAATGGGCACGGGCTTCACGGCAGGAGCGGATGAGGGGCTTCGCGGCGATAGCAGCCTGGCGCTGATCCCGACCTTCATCGTCGTGGCGGTGGATGCCACCGGAATGGGCATCATCCTGCCATTGCTGCCGTTCTACTCACAGCGGCTCGGCGCGACGCCGTTCGTGATCGGTGCCCTGATCTCGGTCTATGCGGTATGTCAGCTGATCGCGGGCCCGATCGTCGGCATGCTGTCCGACCGCTACGGCCGCCGCAAGGTGCTGGTGGTCAGTCAAATCGGCACATGTGTCGGCTTCGTCTTGCTGGCCATCGCAGGCAACCTGACGCTGGTGTTCCTGGCGCGGATCATCGACGGGCTGACGTCCGGCAACATCTCGGTGGCGCATGCCTATGTGGCCGAGCATAGCGCACCTTCGACCCGCAAGCAGGCGCTCGGCATGACCAGCGGTGCGATCGGGACCGGCTTGCTGGTCGGCCCTGCGCTCTCGGGCCTTCTGGTCCACTATGGTGACACTTATCCGGTATGGGCGGCGGCGGTCCTGTCGCTGATCAGCATTGTCGCCACCATCGCCTTGCTGTCGCCCGATCATCCGGCCTCCGAGCCGCTCTACCAGCAGCGGGTGCCCGAGCCGACGCTGGCGCGCACGATCGCCGGGATGCGCTATGCGTGGCGCGTGCTCGCTCTGCTCATCGTGTTCTTCTTCGTGAACTCGATGTTCCTGTCGCAGATCGGCCTGTTCCTGTCCGCGCGGTTCAGCTGGGATGGGCATCCGTTCGGTGCGCGCGAACTCGGTGCGGTGTTCGCCTATGCCGGCTTCATCAACATGGTCGTGCAGTGCCTCCTGATCACGCGGGCGAATATCTTCGCTTCGGACAGGATCATCGTGCTGGCGGCATTCGCCTGCATGGCGATCGGATTTTCGGGGCTCGCGTTCGCGCCGCGGATCAGCCTGCTGGTGCTGTTCCTGACGCTGATCATCGTCGGCATGATGTTCACCCGCAGCACGCTGACCGCCGAATTGTCGCGCAGCACCGCGATCAACCGTCAGGGCATGATCATGGGCCTCAACCAATCGTTGATGTCGGGTGCCAATATCAGTGCTCCACTGCTGAGCGGCGTGCTCATCGGCCATCAACTGTTCGTCAGCTGGACGCTCGTGATGGCGGCGGTCGCCGTGATCGGGGTGGTTCTGGCCGGACAACTTCTGCCGCCCCAACCGGGCAAGCCGTGAGCTAACGCGCAGCTGCCGCGTTGATGGACGTGCTTCGTGCACGGCGACATGATGTTGTGCACGCCGCATAGCGCAGGGTGCTGCCGGATCTCAGCCGAAGTCGCACATCAGCCGGCTCCAGTCCTCGCCCGCGAGGCCGCCGACATAGATATCGCCGCGCACGATGGCGTCGTTCACTTCCGGAACACGCGTCAATGCCATGGCGAAGGCGCGGTGCCGGAACACGAGCCAGCGTTGCAGCCCGAGCCCCGCCATCAGAGCCGGCTGCGCACGGCCGCGAGCCTCGACATGGCCGCTGTCTTCGAGGTGGCGGAACATCGCACCCAGCACGCCGACTTCCTGGCCGGGCAGCGACAGGATGTTGAGCACATGCGCGGTCCGTCCCGGCGACGCGTAGTAGACAAAACAACCAAGCAGCGCGCCGGAACGGTCTTCGATCGCGCGGATCGTGAAGCTGCCTAGTCTGGTGTTCTGCGCCGCGAGGCCGACGAGCCAGCCGAGCTCGTCCTCCGACCAGAGCGGGCGGACGGCGTAATGGGCGATCAACCGCGGCGCATGCGCCAGGAAGTCCGCGACGGACATCTCCAGCACCTTCGCGCCGGCGGGGCCCTCGATGTTGTCGTCACCGCGGAGGCGACCAAGGAAAGCATCGACGGGACGCAAGAGCGCTGCCAGGCCCGGCTCAATCCGGCGCAGGACGCGGGGCGAATGACGCCCGAGCAATGCGCTTAGCGGACGGAAGGTGCGCACCCACTCCAGGTTCTGCATCGGAATCGTCTTTCCGCCGATGGCCATCAAGGACCTGGCGCTGGTCGGCGATGCGCTGTCACAGAACGAAAGACTTGCCTTCTTCGGCCGCAGACCAAGATTGAGCTGGGCGGCTCCGGCGGAGTCCCTGTTCGTCATGAAGACGCCGAGCAGCCGTCCCGGGATGACATTGCCGCACGCCATGAAGCGCATCGGGACCGAAAGCAGGGCGCTCGAGATGAGGCCGTCCTGCTGTTGATAGATTTGCGTGCCCGCCGCCTCGCTATAGGACGGTGATCCCAAGGTCAGTGCGTGCAGATAGCCCTTGAGATCCGCGCCAGCGGGCCTGTCGCTTCCCCTGAAGACCTTGAGGAAGAGGCCTGCGACCGCGGGAACGTCCGCAGTCGTCATCGGCCTCGCTGCGCCCTTGCGCAGCGCTTGCCGGTCGGTCTGGACGATGGGTTCGGACTGCGGAGCCGGACGATCCGGCGCGATCGACAGACCTTCGTGCGGCAGAATAGCCCGGACCGCTGTATGGGACGTTGCGCTCAGCATGTTTCGCCACTTCGTCTCCTGCCGCCTAATTGCGACAGCGCCGTCGGACGGCAAGATCAAATGGCTGTCGACAAACTCGGGTCGGTCGACATCACGCGAGCAGGAAGTTGCGAATGCTCCGCGTAGGCGCGCGTCCTTGCATCAACTCTCCAACGTGGCGTGTGGGCCGTCAAGAAATTCAACCTGTGGAGGTTAATGCGATGCGCTTGCTAACGTTAATGCGGCACGCCGCTGCAGCGATCGGTCCTGGCGACGCAGGTCACCATGCCGCACGTCACGATGGCCGATGCCATGAACAAGGTTGATGGCTCAACTCTCAAGGCCGGTTCCATGCGTCACGAGCTATTCGATAGCATCGACAATCAGGCGCCGATCGCAGCGTGGATCATTTTCAATGAGACTGTGGCAATCTACCGCGCCGTCCAGTGCAATCCTCCGTTTGCACCTCTGTGTAAACAGTACAAATAGGTCGAGGATGCGCTCCGCTTGTTTCGTTCTTGCACCGTGTCGCGATCGTCGCGCGTATGTGCCGCGGATGCACGGAGGAGGTGTGCCGACGGCCGGACCGGTTGCCGCTGGCGCAATCGCGGCCATCGCGCCGGAAGGGATGATGATCGGCGGAACAGACATCGACCGGATGACGTTCCAGGAGTTCGGCCAACTCCTGCCGTGGAAGGCAGTCGGCGGGAACGTTGCGAATACTCAGCCGAATTGAGAACACAACGCAGCCGTCCAGGAGGAACTCGAAGGGAATGCTTACGGACGTACGGCAGATCAAGGCGGCGCGTGCGCTCCTCCGCTGGAGGCAGGATCGGCTTGCGCAAGAAGCTGGTTTGGCACTTGCGACGATCCGACGACTAGAGCGTCTTGAAGGCCGGATAGAGGCCAACTTCGACACGGTGCAACGGATTCGCGAGGCGCTTGAAAATGCCGGCATCGAATTTGTGGGTGCGCCGAACCTTGGAGTCCATGTTTCGACGGCACGACAAGACGGCGTTGCCAAGCCCGAGGTCGGCTGAAGAATTTTCGATACGACGTGCAGCGATCTGGATTTTCCGGCGCTCGGACGTTCCCGCTCAACTGAATCGATCCTGGTCAACTCGCGCCACTCAGTTTGAGGTGCGACATGGATGTCGTTCGCGTGCGCGACAAGCCAGGGATCGGGAGATAGCTAAAAAGCTATTCTTGTAGCGCTATTGATACTTCATGTAAGGAATAAAAATATCGTTTTATAACAGTGTGTTAGAAGTATCACGCGATGACATCGAATGCGTGTGACAAGTATTTGTCGCATTGTCGCGTCTCACGAACTGTTGTTCTCATCGATCCTGCGTGATGAGGGGCTTTGCGGAGGTTGGAGATCGGTCACCGATCATCCTTCTCACGCCGAAGCGACGCGAATTGGTTGGGGATGAAGATCAGGGGCGCAATCGGCTCGATCGTAAATCTCCTCAAACGAAAAAGGGCAGGAGGATTTATGCAGCTTTCCAAGAGTATTATTCTGGCTTCGGCAGCGTCGCTCATTGCAGTGGGCGGCGCGCAAGCAGCCGACCTTCCGGTGAAGGCCAAGGCGGTCGAATACGTCAAGGTGTGTTCCCTGTACGGCCCGGGCTTCTACTACATTCCGGGCAGCGATACGTGCATCAAGCTGGGCGGCTATCTGCGCGTCGACGTTCTGGCGAATACGAACTCCGACAACACCGGCAACACCTCGGGTCCCGCCGGGGCGAACAATCGTTACACCAACGGCTACACCTGGCGCTCCCGTCAGGATCTGAATATCGACACGCGCACCGCGACCGAATACGGCGTGGTTCGCACCTTCTTCGATGCGACCTTCAGCTGGACCACGGATAGCTATGCCGGGCAGGGCAATGGCTCGAGCATCTACTCGGCGATCGGCACGGCCTCGGCGCCGAACAACGCCAACGGCGGCGCCGTTGCGGCCGGTACGGTCGGCGTCTACTACGCCTTTATCCAGTTTGCGGGCTTCACCATGGGCAAGGCGGTCTCGCAGTTCGCTGCTCCGTGGGCCAACTACCCGGGCAACAACTACGACGGTCTGGTCGGCGGCGGTGGCACGATCACCGGTGTGAACCAGTTCACCTACACCGCGCAGTTCGGCAACGGCGTGTCGATGGCGCTGTCCGCGCAGGATCAGACGGCCTACTATCAGGCCGGCGTCAACAATCTGGGCGCAACTCCGGGCGCACTCGGCCCGTTCGGCCTCAGCAACTACGCCGGCACGATCGCTCCGGACCTTGTTGCGATGTTGCGCGTCGACCAGGCCTGGGGTCTGTTCCAGGCGTCGTTCGCGGCGCATAACAACCATGCGGCCTACTACGGCGGCAACGAATCGACCGGTCATCCGGACGACAAGTGGGGCTGGGCTGGTGCGTTGGCCCTGTCGATCAAGAACATCCCGACCGGACCTGGCGACACGATCAACATCCAGGGCGTCTACACGAACGGCGCAACCCGCTACAATATCCAGGATCTTGCCGGTTCGGCCGGTGCGAACACGGTCTTTGGCGGCACCAATCTGCCGGGGGCCTATCAAAGCGTCGGCTTCGGCATAGCGCCCGACTCGGTGTTCGTCGCCGGTGGTCAGCAGCAGTTGATCACGACCTGGGGCATGCGCGGCGCGTACACCCACAATTGGGATGCCTACTGGAACACTGCGATCTACGGTGCTTACGCCGGGGTCCGCTATAACGGCACCGCCAAGTCCTACATCTGCGGCCCAACAGGCTCTGGCGTGGGTGGTTCGTTCGGCGCCGCGTTCGGCACCGCCGGCCTGACCTCTTGCAACCCGGATTACAATATCGCGCAGCTCGGCCTGATCACCCGGTGGACCCCGGTCAAGAACCTGACCTTCTCGGCAGACCTGACCTACACGCACGTGGATCAGAAGTTCGCCGGCACGATCGCGTATCCGGGCAGTGCCGGCATCGGCAAACCGGGCGCCGTGTACGAGCTGAAGGATCAGGACACCGTGCTCTTGCTCCTTCGCGCTCAGCGCAACTGGTAAAGATTTATCCACCAGGAAGGGAGATTGCTCTGAACTTGTAAAACTTGTCACCTCCAAGGAAGGCCTCCGGTATGTCCACCGGAGGCCTTCGCATTTTGATCGCCGTGTGGACCTTGCCACGCCGATCCGCATTTCCCGAAGTGCAGGTGGGGTGGACGCAAGTTCGGGTGAGGAGAACGCGTCGGACGAAGTTTCGGTTCTGATCCCATCAGAATCGAAAATGCTCTGGTTCGGCGATCTATTTCTTTGCGCGCGATTGCGAGGCGACCCGGCGGCGGGGCGGCTTGGCCGGAGGTTGCCGTCTTCTCTTGCGAGCGGCTCGCCGCTTGCTGCTGTTCAATTCAAGGTTGGCGGACACTGCCTGTTCGAACGCCGTGAGATCCATTAGCAGGCTTGCGATGTCTTCGCGCGGCACATCCAGGAATAAGGCCGAGAGCGAGCGCGTCTGCTCCGTCCGCAGCCGGCGAAGCATGGCCCTGCCGGCCTTCGTCAGCAGAACAACCTGAACGCGGCGATCCGCCTCCGCCGTTACGCGCCGGACGTGACCGACCTTGACGAGTTCATTGACGAGAGCGGTGACGTTGCTTTGCGGCACCATCAAAGCGCTGGCGAGCTGGCTCAACGCTACGCCTCGTTTGGAGGCCGATAGAGCTTCGAGGACATGCAGCCGGGCAAGGCTGTATTCGAATCGATCCCTGAGCCGCCGATTGATCACTCGTGCGATTTGTGACGAGCAGCCGAGCAGCCGCAACCAGAGCTTGGTCTCATCGTCGTTCATCTGCGAGCCGACCATCGACCTGTTACTGTAGGTTCCTCGCTGCTCGAACCTGTCTGGGTCCGCGACTTAGGGGCGCGTCGGGATTTGGTGTCGCCTTCCGCAGAGCCGGGGCGGTGCGGAAGTCATCTGGATCGGTGGCGGCTGTTCTGCTTGCTTGATATTGGATGGCCCCGCCTATGGGTCGAGCTCAGTATCCCAGTAGAGATAGTCGAGCCAGCTCTCGTGCAGATAATTCGGCGGGAATAGCCGCCCGTTGCGATGCAGCTGATGCACGGTCGGAGCGTAGGGCGTCTGCTTCGGAAACATCTTGGCCTGCTGCGGCGTCAGATTGCCCTTGCGCAGATTGCAGGGCGAGCAGGCCGCGACGACGTTCTCCCAGGTGGTCTGGCCACCCTTGCTGCGCGGAATGATGTGATCGAAGGTGAGGTCGTCCGGCGACAGGCAATACTGGCAGGAGAAGCGGTCGCGCAGGAAAACATTGAAGCGGGTGAAGGCGGGGTGGGTGGTCGGCTTGACGAAGGACTTCAGGGATACGACGCTGGGCAACTGGATTTCGAAGGAAGGACTTCGGACCGCCCGGTCGTAATATTCGACGATGTTGACACGATCGAGGAACACCGCCTTGATCGCGTCCTGCCAGGACCAGAGCGACAGCGGGTAGTAACTCAGCGGCCGGAAGTCCGCATTCAAGACCAGCACCGGCCAACCGCCTTGTGAGACATGTGCGTTCAAATAACGCTCCTGACTCCCATTAGCTGCGAAGCAGCATGCACTCACATACTACAGGCAGCGTGACGGGATTGTGAAGAGCGATGAGCGGCTTATCCGCCATGCACTGCCATGTTCCTGCCCCGATTGCCTCCGGCCCGCGAGGCCCGTAAAGGGAGCCGCACGGCCCTGTCGGCCACTGACGGACCCCTGCCGATGACCACGACTTCAAGCTATCTCGAGGCGCCGCGCCGGTTGCGTGCATTCGTGCGGGCGCACGAGACCAGCCTCGTGGTGCTGGCGGTGCTGATCGGCGCCATTGGCGGCCTCGTGGTGGCGGTCATGAGCAGCCTGGTCACAGTGCTGCATTCGGTGCTGTTCAATCTGCCGCTGGGCGAGCGGCTGTCGAGCCAGCCCAGCATCGATCCCGTGCGGGCACTTCTGGTTCCCACCGCTGGCGGCCTGCTGCTGGGTCTGGCGTTCCTGCTGCTGCTCCGGGTCCGGCCAGCCCGCGAGATCGACCCGATCGAGGCCAACGCGCTCTATGGCGGGCGGATGTCGTTCCGCGGCAGCGTGATCGTGGCGTTGCAGACGATCTGGTCGAGCGGCGTCGGCGGCTCGGTCGGGCTCGAAGCCGGCTATACCCAGCTCTCCAGTGGCCTCGCCGCTTCGCTCGGCCGCGGTTTCCATCTTCGCCGCAACGACCAGCGAATCATGGTCGGCTGCGGCGCGGCGGCGGCGATCGCCGGTGCCTTCAGCGCCCCGCTCGCCGGCGCGTTCTACGCTTTCGAACTTGTGATCGGCGGCTACACGCCGGCGAGCCTGACCCCGGTCGGGGTGGCTGCGGTGACCGGCTATTTCGTCGCCCATGCCTTCGAGCCGCTGCCGCTCGGGGTCGGGGTCGGAACCGTCGGCGACGTGCTCGGGCGCGATCTCGCGATCGCCGCGCTGCTTGGCATGGCCGCCGCTTTGACCGGGATCGCGATCATGCGCGGGGTGACGCTGTGCGAGGCGTTGCTCGCCAAGACCCGGCTCTGGCCGCCGCTGCGCCCGGCGCTCGGCGGCCTTGCCGTCGGCGCGATGGCGCTGCTGACCCCGCAGGTGATGTCGTCGGGCCATGGTGCGCTGCGCTTCGCCGGCATCGTGGCGATGCCGCTCGCCTTCATCGCCGGTGTGTTCGCTTTGAAGGCTGTCGCCTCGATTGTGTCGCTCGGCTCGGGCTTCCGCGGCGGATTGTTCTTCGCCACGCTGTTCATGGGGGCGCTCGGCGGCCGGCTGTTCGCCGCCGGCGTCGACATCGTGTGGCCGGGGCTGAACCTCGACCCCAACGCCTATGCCGTGATCGGCATGAGCGCGCTGTCGGCCTCGGTGATCGGCGGCCCACTGACGATGTCGTTCATCGCGCTGGAATCCACCGGCAACCTCTGGCTCACCACAGCGGTGCTGGTCGCGGTCATCATCTCGACCACGATCACCCGCGAGCTGTTCGGCTATTCGTTCGCGACCTGGCGGCTGCATCTGCGCGGCGAGACCATCCGTAGCGCCGCCGATATCGGCTGGATCCGCGATCTCACGGTCGGCAAGATGATGCGGCAGGACATGACGACGGTGAATGCCGCGATGCCGATCGAGGCGTTCCGCGAGGAATTCCCACCGGGCTCGAAGACCCAGGTCGTCGCGGTCGATGGCGAGGGATGCTACGCCGGGCTGGCGCTGGTGGCGGAAGCGCATGCGCCCGATCTGGAGGCCGACAAGGGGCTCGCGGGCATCCTGCGCTACGCCGACGTGGTGCTGCATCCCGGCATGAACGTGCAGGAGGCGATCGCGGTGTTCGACGCGGCGGAAGCGGAGTCGCTCGCGGTGATCGAGGGCGATGGCGACCGGCGGCCGATCGGCCTGCTCACCGAAGCGCACGCCATGCGCCGCTACGCCGAAGAATCCGAGCTGCGTCGCCGCGAGGTGATCGGCGAGGTTTGATTTCGCCGAGGTGATCTGGCCCGTCGCAGGCTATCAGACCCGTCATCCTGCGGAGCGCGGAACGCGCGTCTCGAAGGATGCGCGGACACCAGCCGGGCCGCTGACCCTTCGAGACGCGCGCGATGCGCGCTCCTCAGGGTGACGCTGGTGGAGTCGAGTTCAGATCGGAATCTTCTCCAGCTTCTGCAAGCATCGCGTCAGGCGCACCGTGGCCGGCATCTCGGTGTCCGGAAAGCTGGTTTTCCAGTCGGTGACGCCGACCTCGCCGACATAGATATCGCCGCGCGAATCCAGCGCGATGCCGTGCGGCGCCAGGAATTTTCCGGTCTCGACGCCGGGGCCCTGCTCGCCGCCGAGCCGGGCGATGCGCTTGCCGGTGCCATCCACGATCGACAGCCGCGGGCCGAGATTGGGCACCTTGCGGTTGACCGCCATGCCGGGGCCGAGCTCGCCGATCACGAAGTTCGGCTGCTTGCCGCCGCCGCAGCACAGCGCGCAGGGCCGGTGCAGGTTGTTCCACTGCGTCTCGTATCTACCGTTGCCGTCGAACACCTGGACGCGATGGTTTTCGCGGTCGGCGACATAGACGAAGCCGTCGGCATCGGTCGCGATGTTGTGCACGATGTTGAACTGGCCGGGATCGGTGCCGGGCTCGCCCCAGGTCTTGAGCAATTTTCCATCCGGCGTGTACTTGTGGACGCAGGCGTTGCCGTAGCCGTCGGAGACGTAGATCTCGCCCTTCGGCGAGAGCGCGGTATGGGTGCAGCGATGGAACGGCTCGCCGCTCATGAATGGCGCCGGCTTGTTCGGGATGCCGATCGTCAGCAGCACCTTGCCGTCGGTGGAGCATTTGCGCACGGTGTGGTCGCCGTCATCGGTGCAATAGAGATTGTCGTCGGCGTCGATGTGCAGGCCGTGCGCGCGGGTGAACACGCCTTCACCCCAGCTCCTGAGGAAGTGTCCCTCGCGGTCGAGCACCACCATCGGGTGTTCGCCGCGATTGAAGACATAGACGCGGTCCTTGCTGTCGACCGCGACCGAGGCGACATCGGTCAGGCTCCAGCCGTCGGGCAGCTTTGCGAAATTCTCGACGACGCGATAGCGGTGCTCGCCGGTGCCGAGGATGGTTGGCATTATTCCGTTCTCCCCATTTCTTGTCATTCCGGGATGCGCGCAGCGCAGGCCCGGAATCCATTCAACCATAGAGCTTGCTGCTCAATGGATTCCGGGTTCGCGCTGCGCGCGCCCCGGAATGACGGGTTGGTTAGGTCAATTTCGCCACCGGCCCGACGTCGCGCGGCAGCAGGCCTTGCTCGATCGCCTTGATCTGGAGCGCCAGATAGCGCGAGTTGATGCGGCATTGCGCCAGGCTGCCGGCGATGAACCAGAGGCCGGGCTGCGGCGTGCGTGTGTACATGTTGCGCAGCTCCTGGCCGTCGCCAAAGCCCCAGATCGGGCCGACGCGCGCGGCCATCGCCTCGCCGAACAGTTTCTTCACCAGCTCTTCCTGCGGCCGGTAGCCGGTCGCGAGCACGATCAGGTCGGCAGCGATCGTCTCACCGCTCTTGAGCCGCGCGCCATCGCTCACGAAGGTCTCGATGTCGGCGAACTGTTGCAGGGCGACCGCGCCGCTGGCGACGAGGTCGGAGCAGCCGACGTTGAAGTAGTATCCGCCGCCACGGGTCAGGTATTTGAACTGCCAGCCGGTGCCGCCGTCGCCGAAATCGAGCCTGAAGCCCTTGCGCGCGAGGCCGTCGAGCAACGTCTTGTCGAGCTCCTTCGACTGTTCGGTCATCAACACGTGGCTGCGCTTGGCCAACGCGAGCGGCATCGAGGTCGCGATCAGGTCGTTGTCCTCGAGCGAGCCTTCGTTGTAGGCGGCATAGGCGAGCTGCGCCGACGGCTCGATATTGGTGATCAGGGTCGAGGAGCGCTGCACCAGCGTCACCGCAGCGCCCGAGGAATGCAGGTCCTGCGCGATGTCGTGGCCGCTGTTGCCGGTGCCGATCACCAGCGCGCGCTTGCCGGTCCAGTTCTCGCCGTCCTCGTAGCGGCTGGAATGCATGACCTGGCCTGAAAAATTCTTCAGGCCGGGGATCTCGGGCAAATTGGGGATGCCGCTGACGCCGGTTGCCATCACGACATGGCGCGGCCGCATTGTCCGCGTCGTGCCGTCGGCGCGGCGCAACTCGACGGTCCAGCGTCCTTGCGCATCGTCATAGCTGCCGCCGATGAATTCCGTGCCGGTCCAGAAGTTCAGCTCCATGGCGTCGACATAGGATTCGAACCAGTTGGCGAGCTTGTCCTTCGGGATGTAGGTCGGCCAGTTCGGCGGGAACGGCATGTAGGGCAGGTGATTGACCTGGACCTGGTTGTGCAGGGTCAGCGCGTGATAGCGCTTGCGCCAATTGTCGCCGACCCGCGCCTCGCGGTCGACGATCAGCGCGTCGATCTTGAGCTGTTGCAGCCGCGCGGCGATCGCCAGCCCGGCCTGTCCGCCGCCGACCACCAGCACATCGGGGTCGCGGTCGGCATATTCGGCGGAGGCCTTGCGCAGGTCGAGCCAGTTGGGCCCGCGGAAGTCGCGCGAATAGGCCTGTCCGCGTGGACGTGTATGGCCCTGCTGCTCCTCGAAGCCCTTCAGTTCCTCGAGTGCCGTCAGCAACGTCCAGGCCTTCAGCCGGTCGCCATCGCCGGCATCGGGGATCAGCCGCACGATGCCGTGGCCACGGCCGGTCGTCGTCTCGAATTTGAAGATCGCCTCGATCGCGGTGGTGCCGGCGCGCATCACCCGGCGGGGGGCGGCGCGCTCGGCATCGATGCGGAAATCATGCGGCGCGCTGCGGCGGGCATGTGCCGGCAGTTCCTCGAGGATCGCAAAGGCGCGGTTGACGGTCTGGATGTTCCAGCTCAGCGCCAGCACGTCGCGCCAGTAGCTGTCGGGATGGAATAGCGGCTTCAGCAGCACATCGTCGGGGCTCGCCAGCGCATCCTCGAACTGCACAAGCCAATTGTCGGCGGCGACCGAAATATCGTCCGTCTTGTCGAGCATTTCTCGTCATCGGCCGCCGTGGTGACATTCTCTGACGGCGTTCCCTTGCTGCAAGCCTATACCCATTGGTGAGGCAGCAGAAAGGGCGTGACGGGATATCGCCTATTCGGCCAGCGACAGGATCAAGCCTTGATCCGGCGGAACACGGCCTTGCAGGGTATCGAGATAGGCCTCGCGCACCGCGGCCGGGCCGTGCCGCTCGACCACATCGAGCCAATTGGGCAGATGCGGCACGAACTCGGCCCATGCGGCGCCAAAGCGCTGGTCGATGCCGCCGGGGCCCCATTCCTTGGCACGCTTGCGGATCTGGTCCGGCGCAAAGAACCACACCGGCCTGGCGCCGGGCAGTGTCGGTTCGTCGGGCTCGCTCGCCCGATGCGTCAGCCCGACCCGGCCGGAATAGACCATCTGCGCGCCGAAGTGCCGGTGCAGGGCCTCGCGCAGCGCGCTGTTGCCGGCCATGTCGACATAGGCGACCGGTTCCGCCGACGGGATCGCGGTGACCTGGTCATAGGTGACGACCTCGTCATAGCAACCGAGCGAAGTGACGAAATCGATATTGCCCTTGGATGTCAGCCCGATCACGCGGATGCCCCGCTTGTGCAGCAGGTGGGCGAGCCCGAATGCAGTCTTGCTCGAGGCCGACGACAGGATGACGCGGCGTGCGCCGTAGAATTCATTCTCGGCAAGGAAGTCGTCGACCAGGAACGACAGCATGAACAGCGGCAGCAGCAGCGCGCGGAAATCGCCCTGCTGGCCGGCATAGGTCGGATCGCCGGAGACACGGGCGTAGTTGTTGTAGACCGGCGAGACCTCCTGCCGGTGCGCGGCCGCGTCGCGCAGGCCGCGCTTGCTGACATCTGCCGCCTCGATCACCAAATGGGTTGCCATCGGGAAGTAGCCGAACAGTGTCTCGCCGACCGCAACAGTAGGATGCTTCGAGGCCAGCACCTCGCCAAAACCCCAGACCGGTATGATGCCGTAGCCCTCGGGCGCCGGGAATAGATGCCAGTATTTCAGCTGCTCGCCGATCACGGCATAGGTGATGTTGTTGGCGGTGAAGGCGAACCGGGTCACCTTCACCAGCAGCGCGTCCGCCGGCAGCGCCGCGGCGTCGGGCAACCGGGTCTCGATGACCTTGCATTGCTCTAGGTCGTTGCGGATGACGATGAAGTCGGTCGAGTTCATGGCGATGATCCAGGCTCGGGATACGGACGCATCGTTGCGTCGATTGCCGGCGCTTTGCAACAGCAACTAAGTTTCAAACGTCGTTCGCTGCACCGTCAGCCTCAGCGAAGCTGTCCTTCACGGTAGAGGTCGCGCAGCTTGCGCTTGAAGATCTTGCCGGTGGCCTCGCGCGGCAGCGCGTCCATGAAGCGGATGTCGCGCGGCACCTTGAAATTGGCGAGCTTGCCGCGCAGGAAATCCTGGATCGCCGCCACCGACAGCGTGGCCCCGGTGTCCGGCTCGACGCAGGCGAACAGCCGCTCGCCATACTCGTCGTCGGGAACGCCGAACACCGCACAGTCGCGGACGCCGTCCATGCCGATCAGGGTATTCTCGATCTCGGCGGGATAAATGTTGACGCCGCCCGAGATCACCATGTCGCGCTTGCGGTCGCACAGGAACAGGTAGCCGTCGGCGTCGAGATAGCCGACATCGCCGACGCTGATCAAGCCGTCGCGGTCGGCCTCGGCGCGCGCCTTGGCGTTGCCGTGGTAGTCGAAATCCGAGATCAAGGTTTGACGCATGAAGATCTCGCCGGGCTCGCCGACGTCGCAAGGCGTGCCGTCCGGCCGGAATATCCTGACGATGGCGCCCTCGATTGCCCGCCCGACGGTGCCGGGCTTCGCCAGCGCTTCCGCCGAGGAGTGCCAGACCGGGATGCCGGTCTCGGTCGAGCCGAGATATTCGTTGATCACCGGACCCCACCACTCGATCATCGCGCGCTTGACCTCGACCGGGCAGGGCGCAGCGCCATGGATGATGAAGCGCAGCGACGACAGATCGTAGCGGCGCCGTGTCTCATCGGGCAGGCGCAGCAGCCGCACGAACATGGTCGGCACCATATGCATGTGCGTGACGCCGTGGCGCGCGATCAGTTGCAGCAGATCCTCGGGGTCGAAGCGCGGTTCGAGCACGATGCTGCAACCGTTGCGGAACGCGAGCATGCCGTAGGAATGCGGCGCCGAATGGTACATCGGCCCGTTCATCAGGATCACCTGATCCTCGTTGGGCTTGACGCCGTAGGTGATGGCGCCGATGCGGGCGGCCGCCGGCAGCTGCTCGGGCCGCATCGGCTTGCGCCGGACGCCCTTCGGCAATCCGGTCGTGCCCGAGGTGTAGAACATCGGCGCCGCGCCGATCGGGGCGTCGGTCAGCGGCGCATGGGTGTCGCGCCACTGGTCCCAGTCGGTCATGCCATCGGGCACGCGCGCGAATTCAGGCACTACGCCGTAGGCCGCGGCGATCTCGGGTGGCGTGGTCACGACCAATAGCCTGATCGCCGCTGGCAGCCCGTCGCGGATCTGCGGCAACAGGTCGGCATGGCAGACCAGCGTGTCGGCGCCGCTGTCGGCCAGGATATAGGCGACCTCGTCGGCTTTCAGGTGCCAGTTGATTGGCACCACCGGGCTGCCGAGTGCGGCCGCCGCCGCGACCACCTCGAACAGCGCGAAATCGTTGCGCAGCATCATGCCGACCGGCTTGCCGTCGCGCATGCCGAGCGTGCGGAAGCCGTTCGCCGCCCGCGCGATGCGGGCATGGATGTCGCCGTAGCTGATCTGTCTCTCGCCGCTGATGATCATGTCGGCATTCTCCACGCGATCGTCCTTACGTCAGGCGCTGGCACGAACGAAATCGTTGCGTGCCTCATTAAACTCCGCTTTCAGCCGCGTCACCAGCTCGGCGACCGGCGGAGCATCGATGATTTGGCCGATGCCCTGGCCGGAGCCCCAGATGTCGCGCCAGGCCTTGGCCTTGGTGTTGCCGCCGGAGCCGAAATTCATCTTGGACTTGTCGGCGACCGGCAGATTGGCGGGATCGAGCCCGGCTGCCGCGATCGACGGCCCGAGGTAGTTGCCGTGCACGCCGGTGAACAGGTTCGAGTAGACGATGTCATGCGCCGCGAATTCGGTCAGCGCCTGCTTGTACCTGATATCGGCGTTGGCTTCCTCGGTCGCGATGAAGCGGGTGCCCATGTAGGCGAGGTCGGCGCCGAGCGCGAGAGCCGATGCGATGCTCCAGCCGTCGGAGATCGCGCCCGACAGCAGGATCGTGCCCTTGAACCATTGCTTGACCTCGCGCACCAGCGCGAATGGCGACAGCGTGCCGGCATGGCCGCCGGCGCCGGCGCAGACCAGGATCAGGCCGTCGACGCCCTGCTCGGCGGCCTTGCGGGCGTGCTTCACGTTGATGACGTCATGGAACACCACGCCGCCATAGGAATGCGCGGCCTCGACGATCTCCGACGGCGGGCGCAGCGAGGTGATGATCACAGGCACCTTGTGCTTCACGCAGGTTTCCATGTCGTGCATCAACCGGTCGTTGGAGGCGTGGCAGATCTGGTTGACCGCGTAGGGCGCAACCTTCTTCTCCGGATGCAGCGCCTGATATTCGCCGAGCTCGTCGGCAATGCGCGTCAGCCACTCGTCGAGCTTCTCGACCGGGCGCGCGTTCAGCGCCGGGAATGAGCCGACGATGCCGGCCTTGCACTGCGCGATCACCAGTTCGGGCCCCGAGACGATGAACAGCGGGGAGCCGACGACCGGCAGTTCGAGCTTGTTGGTCAGCGAAGCAGGCAACGGCATCTTTCGGGTCCTCCATGGGCGGATCGCTCGGCCGACGGCCTGAGCGGATCGTGAATTGTTGTGGTGGCGGGAGCGTCTCTCCTGGCGGGCCAATATAAGGCTGGACGGCGTCGCGATTGCGTTCAATATTGAACAGATAGCTAGTCAAGATTGAACAGAAACGGGCAGGCTGGGGAATGGATTGGGAGCTCTGCAAGACCTTCGTCGCGGTGGCAGAGACCCGTAGTTTCGCCGCCGCCGCGCGCCGCCTGCGCATCAGCCATCCGACCGTCGGCCGCAACGTCGCGGCGCTCGAGAAGCAGCTCGGCACCCGGCTGTTCGCGCGTTCCAATGACGGCCTGTCGCTGACGTCGCATGGCCGCAGGTTCCGCGAGCACACCGAGGTGATGGCGGCGGCCGCCTTGCGCGCGGAAGCCGCGGCCTCCGCGACCGGTGCGCAGGCCCGTGGCGTGGTGAAGCTGTCGATCGGCGCGACGCTGGCGGCGCACTGGCTGATGCCGCGCCTCGGGCCGTTCCTGCGCGATCATGCCAGCATCCAGCTCGAGGTCATCACCCACCCGTTTCCGGCCAGCGTGCGCCGCCGCGAGGCGGACGTCGTGCTGCGGCCGGTCGACGCCGGCGACGAGAACCTGATCGGCCGCAAGATCGGGCGGCTCGGCACCGGTTTCTTCGCCTCGCGCGACTATGCGGCGGGCCACAAGCTTCCGGAGCGGCGGGACGAGTGGAAGGGCCACAGCGTGATCGGCTTTGCCGACCAGGCTTCGAACGCGCACCTGGCACGGTGGAGCGATGTCATCACGCGGCAGGGCACCCTGGTGATGCGCTGTTCATCGCAGGGTGACATGCTTGCGGCGGCGCGGGCCGGGCTCGGCATCACGGCATTGTCCTGCCTGGTTGCCGCCGACTATCCCGACCTGGTTCGGGTCGCGCCGCAAAAGCTCGCGAGCCTCTCCGACCTCTGGCTGCTCGCCCATCCCGATCTGGTCGAACTTCCCGCGGTGCGCGCCGTGATCGGCTTCGTCACCGACTGCGCGCGTGAGGACCGGGTCCGGCTGCGGGGATAGAGCATGATCCGGAAAAGTGGGAACCGGTTTTCCGAAGAGACCATGCTCAAATCAAAATCGAGATCATGTCCTCAGGTTCGCGCCCGCCACAGCGTCACCGCAAGCAGGATGAAGGCGGCGCAGGTCCATAGCGACTGCCAGTTCTGCGGCCCCTCGTTGAGCGCCGTATAGATTGCCGCGGCAAGGAAAATGCCGGCAAACATCGATTCTGCCAGAGGGCGGTTGCCCTTCCCGGGAGGATTGAGCAGCGTCATGGCCGCAAAAGGCACCGCCGCCATGGTAAGGGGCGCGAACGGAAAATCGATGAAGCGCGGGTCGAAGATGAGGCCGAGTGCGGTCGCCGTGCCGATCACGGCGGTGACCATCAAGGTCAACCCGTGCATCGTCACCAGCATCGTTTCCGTGTGGTAGCCTCGTGGGCCGAGCAATTCGGCAAAGCTCGGCGGTGCGCGACCCGACACGAGGGCGTTGGCGCCCAACACCGGCGCCGCCGTTGCCGCCGCCAGAAGCGAGCCCCACACGAGCCAGCCTCCGGTGCCGTAGCTTTCATAGACCAGTCGTTGCGTGGCGACCCCGAACAGGATTCCGGCCGTGGTCGCCGAGAGCCCAACCGCAAGCCATGACACGAGCCAGGATTCCGTTGGCTCCCGCGGCTTGCGGCGCACGGTCAACCATGCCGCGCCGAACGCCAGGATGGCCAGCGCCATGCCGCCGGCCATTTGCAGCTTCCAGTGCGGGAAATTGCTGATCGGCACGCCCGCCGGATATTTCAGTGTTCGCTGTTCGGAAGAGAACAGGCCCCAGGATCCACCGACCGTGCCCTCGATCTCGCGCTTCCACCCTTCGTCATAGGCCTCGAACAAATTGACGCGGAAATGCTCGCGCCGGGCCAGGTCGAGCACCTCCGCGACCACGCGCGCCTGATTGACGGGCGACGGCAGCGCGGATTCGCGCATCCGCCCCTCGCTCGGCCAACCTATTTCCCCAATGAAGATCTCCTTGCCCGGAAAGGCCGCCGCGACCTCGCGGCGCATCTCGTCGGCGTGCGCGGCGGCCTGTTCCGCCGGGATCGGCACGTTCTCCCAATAGGGCAGGATGTGGATCGTGACGAAGTCGACCGCGTCGGCCAGTTCGCGATTGCTCAGCCAGAACTCCCAGACGTCGGCATAGGTGACGGGCACGCGGACCTGCGTCTTGATCGAGCGGATCGTCGCGGCGAGATCGGACGCTGACATCTCCTTGCGCAGCAGGACCTCGTTGCCGACCACGAGCGCGATGATCGTGTCCGGATATTGTTTCGCGAGGCGGATCGCCGTTTCGACCTGCGTCGCATTCTTCTTCCGGTCCCGATCGAGGAAAATGCCTTGAATGACCTTCAGCCCCGCCTTGCCCGCGAGGCCCGGAATCTGATCGAGACCAAGGTCGGTCGCATAGGTGCGGATGCAGTTTGAGATCTTCGCGAGTTGCGCCAGATCCTCCGCGATCTGCTCAGGCGAGACCTGCGTTGCCGGCGAAAGCGACGTCTGGTTGTTGCGGAACGGGGCGTATGAGATGCACTGGACCTTGTCGCTCGGATCGATCGGCGCGCGCACCAGGGTGATCGGGATGCCGAGCCACCACCACACCGCGGCGATCGCGCCCAGCGAGACCAGGAGAAGCGTCAGCGGGATGCGGGGCGATACCAGGTCCGTCCTCCGTGAGGGGATGTGCTGGGCGTGCGGAATGACAGGGCAGGCAAACTGATTAAGTATTCGTCGGTCGATGCTAGCACGCGATCAGGCCGTTGCAGCGTTTTTCTCGATCGCCTACTTCGCGCTGGCGATCACGCCTTCGCGATTCTTCAGGACACGATAATAGGCCCACCACAGATGCGCGGCGGCGCCGCGCAGCGGCCGCCACGGCTCGGCAAGCGGCGCCATCTGCTTTGGCGTCGGCCGCTCCTTCAGCCCGAGCCCGACCTTCATTGCTTCCTGCACCGCCAGGTCGCCTGCCGGCCAGGCATCGCCATGGCCGAGGCAGAACAGCAGATAGACGTCGGCGGTCCACGGGCCGATTCCGGGCAGTGCGGTCAGCGTGTTGTGCGCGGCATCGGCGTCCTCGTTGGCGAGCACGTCGAGGTTCAGCCGCTCGTCGGCAAGCTCGCGCGCGATGTGCTTCAGCGTCTTGATCTTGGCCGCGGAGAGGCCGAGCCGGCCGAGCCGGTCGGCGCGCGCCCTGCGGATCGCATCATGGTGGAACGGGTCGAATGCCTTGCTGACCCGTCCCCAGATCGCCGCCGCGCTCGCGGTCGACAGCTGTTGGCCGCAGATGATCGCGGCAAGCCCGGCAAATCCAGCCTCGCGTTGCCGGATCGCCGGCATGCCGGTCAGTTCGAGGATCGGCCGCAGGCGTCGATCCTGGTCGACCAGCTTGTGGATGGCGTCGTCGAGGTCGGCCTGGGTTTCGAGATGAATCAGCATTGCGGGATCGGCTTTGCCAGACGTGCTCTTGCTGCTCGGGCGCCACGCCTTGTGGACGCTTCGGCAGGTCATAGAGTATGACAACTTCCCTTGATTTCGGAAGTGCTCGATGAGTCTGAGAAGCATTCCTGCCGATATGGATGCAGGCAAGGTCGCCGCGATCGATGCGATGCTCGATCGCATCGCCGATGAACACCGGGTCTTCTTGCCGCTGGCCGTCGAAAGCGGAAGCCGGGCGTGGGGATTTGCGTCTCCTGACAGCGACTACGACTGCCGCTTCGTGTACGTCCGCCGCGTCATCGACCACATTACGCCTTGGCCCGTTCGTGACGTGATCGAACTCCCGCTGGAGGGCGATCTGGACGCAAACGGCTGGGATCTTCGCAAGGCGCTTCAATTGCTGCTGAAGGGCAATGCGGTCATCGTGGAGTGGCTTTGCTCTCCTGTGGTCTATCGGGGCCAGGCCTGGTTTCGTGACGCCTTCTTGGAATTCGCGCGCCGTGCGGCGAGTCGGGAGGCGATCTGCCGCCACTACTTGCATCTCGGTGAGCGCCAGCGGCGGGTCTATTTTGGTGACGAGAGCAGTGTTCCGCAAAAGAAGGTGTTCTATGCGCTGCGGCCAGCGGCGGCACTGCGCTGGTTGCGGATGCGTCCAACCGAAGCCGTTGCGCCGATGCATTTCCCAACCCTGATGGCGGAATGCGACCCGCCTGCCGAGTTGCGGGAGCAGGTCCGTGATCTCATGGACCGCAAGGCCGTCACGCATGAACTCGGCGCGACACCGCTTTCGCGTCCCGTCGCCCGCTTCATCGACTCGGAGTTCGAGATTGCGCGGAGCGCATTTGAGAGCGTCTCGGCAGATCCGCCCGAGGAGATGATGTCGGAGGCACAGCGCTTCTACCGCATGGTCGTCGAACGGCTCGAACTGGAAGCGGGTGGTGCGCCGGACGCGTCTCGCCACGCGGAATCGCCTTGATGCCACCCGTCTTCCGTTTCGCACCGAGTCCGAACGGCCACCTTCATCTCGGCCACGCCTATTCGGCGCTGCTCAACCACGACCTCGCACGGCAGACGGGCGGGCGCTTGCTGCTGCGGATCGAGGACATCGACGCGACGCGCTGTCGTCCGGAGTTCGAATCCGCGGTCTACGAAGACCTCGCCTGGCTCGGCATTGGCTGGGAAACCCCGGTGCGGCGGCAGTCCGAGCATTTTGCCGCCTATGGTGCTGCGGTCGACCGCCTGACGGCGCAGGGGCTGGTCTATCCGAGCTTCGAGAGCCGCGCCGACATCGCACGGCTGGTTGCCGACAGGGAAGCCGGCGGCGCGTGGCCGCGCGATCCGGACGGCGCGCCGCTTTATCCGGGCACCGCCAAATCGCTGGCGCAGACGGAGCGCGAACGGCTGATCGGGCAGGGGGCACCATTCGCATTGCGGCTCGACATGGCGGCGGCCTGTGCGCACGCCGGTTCACTGCGCTGGCGGGAACAGGGCGACGGGCCGGCCGGAGAGACCGGAGACATGGTGGCGCGACCCGAGGCCTGGGGCGACGTGATCCTGGCGCGCAAGGAGACCCCGACCAGCTACCATCTCTCCGTCGTGATCGACGATGCGTTGCAAGGCGTCACGGATGTGGTCAGGGGCGCTGACCTGTTCTGGTCCACCAGCGTGCACCGGTTGTTGCAGGAGTTGCTGGGCCTGCCCGTGCCCACCTACCGGCACCATCGCCTCATTCGAGACGCCGCCGGCCAAAAACTGTCGAAATCGACCCAGGCGACCGCACTGCGCGCCTTGCGCGCGGACGGCGCAAGCCCGGCCGACATCCGCCGCCTCGTTGGCCTGTGATGGGTTCGGGCGCGAAGCAGGGCGGTTACCATCATGCCGCTTTGCGGCGGCCGGCCGCAAACGCTGCCGTGACTCCGGCACGGCTGGCATGCCATGTTGTCCTTCGGGGCGGGGATTACTGAGATCATGGCGTCAAAATCGCGCGTACGGCGCAGCAAGCGGCCATCCGGAAGGACGCCGCCCAAGCCGCGCGCCGCCAAAACGCGCATCATCAAGAAGCGCTCCACCAAGGCAGCGACCAAGCCGCGCGGCAAGCGCGCCGCATCGAAGGCGGCGCCGAAGGCCGGTTCCGGCATGGTCGAGACCGCACTCGCCGCCTTTGCCCACGAGGTGCGGACGCCGCTGACCGGAATCCTCGCGATCAGCAACCTGCTCGCGACGTCGGACCTCGGCGAGCGCGAGCGGCGCTGGGTCGATACCATCAAGGCCGGCGCCGAGCATCTGGCGAGCTTGGCGACGTTGTTTGTCGATGCTGCCCGGAGCGACGGGCCGGGGCTCGAGATCCGGCGGGATTTCTTCGACCTGCGCGCGCTGGCGCGCCATGCCGGGGATTCGCTGGCCGGCCGTGCGGCCGCCAAGGGACTGCGGGCCTCGGTCGCGGTTTCAGACGGACTGCCCGGCTTCGCGGTCGGCGATCCCGTCCGCCTGCGTGCGGCGCTGGAAAACCTGATCGACAACGCCGTCAAGTTCACCGAGCAGGGGACGGTCGAGCTGCATGTCGCGCCGGTGCGCGTGGCCAAGGCGAGGGATCGTGGCGGGGTCGGCGTTGCCTTTGCGATTTCCGACAGCGGCATCGGGCTTTCGCTCGCCGAGGTCAAGCGCCTATTCCGGCCGTTCTCGCAGGCCAACGTCTCGATCGCCGCGCGGTTCGGCGGCGCCGGGCTCGGGCTGTCCTCGGTCCGGCAACTCGCGCGCGCCATGGGCGGCGACATCGCGGCCGCCCAGCGTGCCGGGGGCGGCACCACCTTCACGCTCACCGTAAAGCTGGCGCCGGCTGAAGAGCCGGCCAGCCCCGGGGTGGGCGAAGACAGAGCAGCGCCGGCATCGCGGGGGCTGCGGCTGCTCAGCGTCGAGGACAATCCGTTCGGCCGGGTCGTGCTCAACACGATCCTGACTGAGCTCGGCCACCATACCGAATTCATCGGTCAGGGCGAGGTCGCCCCTGACAGGCTGGCGCGCGGCGCCTTCGACGCCGTGCTGATGGATATGGTCCTGCCGGGAATCGGCGGCGTCGAGACCATCAAGCGCATCCGTGCGTTGCCGCCGCCGCACGGCCGCACCGCGATCGTCGGGATTTCCGGTCGCGCCGAGGACGAAGCCGCGGCGCGCGCTGCCGGCGCCGACACCTTCCTGGTCAAGCCTGTTTCTCCGCGGGCGCTAGCGACTGCGCTGCTTGAAGCGACACGCCGCGCGGCAGCCGCGACTTGATGATCGCGGCGTTCAGCTCGCCGCCGAACACGAAGATCGCGGCGATGAAATACAGAAACACCAGCGCGATGATCACCGAGGCGAGCCCCGCATACATCGTCACATAATTGTTGGCGAAGCGCGCCAGATACATGCCGAAGCCGATGCCCGAGATCAGCGACGCCACCATGGTGAAGATGATGCCGGGCAGGATCTGGGTGAAGCCGCGGCGCCCCGCCGGCAGCCAGGCATGCAGGATGAAGAGCGCGACGACCAGCGCCAGCACCGTGATGCCGTAACGGGCGGTGTTGACCAGGCTCTCGTTCGATTCGACGAAGAAAGGGATATAGCGCCGCGCCGCCTCGATGATCAGGGGCCCGAGCACGATCAGGAAGGCCATCGCGAGCGAGGTGAACGCGGCGACCAGCGTGTAGCCGATCGATTCCAGCCGCAGCCAGTACCAGCGCCGCGGCTCGATCACGGCATAGGCGCGGTTCAGCGCCACCCGCAGCGCCTCGACCCCGTTGGAGGCGAAGTAGACCGCAAGCACCGCGCCGATGGTCAGGATGTCGCCGCGGGTCTTGGTCAGCACGTCGTGGATCTGGCCGGACAGCGCTTCGGCGACCTGCGTCGGCCAGACCTGGAGCAGCAGCCCGACGGCCTGGTCGGCGAGCTCCTTGGAGCCGAAGAAACCGGCCACCGACGTCAGCACGATCAGGAACGGAAACAGCGCCATCAGGGTCGACAGCGCGATGTGGCTCGCGATCGCCCAGCCGTCATCGGCGAGGAACGTGTAAAAGGCATCCATCACGACGTTGAAGACGTAACGAAGCTGTTTCACATTCCACCCGGCATTGTCGAAATCGCTCGCTCCGAGAACCAACCCAGCATCTGATATTACGCACGGAAAAGCCAGTTGGTTGCATGGCGGAGCTGTGTGGAAGTCCGCGTCCTGCGGTGTTATGTACCGCAGATGACATCTGTCCTCAGTACGATCATTCTTCCCATTGCCGTCGGCGCCGTCGCGCTGGTGCTCCTGCTCGGCCTCATCAACATGATGAAGGGCGGCTCGCCGAACACGTCGCAGAAGCTGATGCGGCTGCGCGTGCTGTTGCAGTTCGTCGCCATCGTCATTGCGATGCTCGCGGTCTGGGCGATGGGACGATAAGGCGGATGATACGGATTCTTCACCTCTCCCATTGGGAGAGGTCGGATCGCCTTGGCGATCCGGGTGAGGGGTTCAGGTCTCTCGTTAGACTATGACCCCTCACCCGCTCGCAAGATGCTCGCGACCTCTCCCTGCGGGAGAGGTGGAAACCAACACTGGAGCCGGAGCTGACCATGGTCGTCCTCAATCGGATCTACACCCGCACCGGCGATGATGGCAGCACGGCGCTCGGTTCCGGCGAGCGGCGTCCGAAATACGATCTGCGCGTTGCTGCCTATGGCACGGTCGACGAAACCAATGCCGCGATCGGCGTGGTGCGGCTGCATCTGGCCGACAGTTCCGAGGTCGATGCGATGCTCGGCCGAATCCAGAACGATCTGTTCGATCTCGGCGCCGATCTTGCGGTGCCGGAGCGCGACGGCAAGGCCGAGCGGCTGCGCGTGCTGGCAAGCCAGGTCGAGCGGCTGGAGCGCGACATCGACAGCCTGAACGATCAGCTCGCGCCGCTGACCTCCTTCGTGCTGCCGGGCGGAACGCCGGCATCCGCATATCTGCATCTCGCCCGGACGATATGTCGCCGCGCGGAACGCATCATGGTGGAACTCGCCGCCAGGCCCGACGAGCGGGTCAATGCCGCTGGCATCCAATATATGAACCGCCTGTCGGATTTCCTGTTCGTTGCCAGCCGCTTCCAGAACAATAAGGGGGCCGGGGACGTGTTGTGGGTGCCGGGCCAGAACCGCTAAACTGGTTCAAAACCGGGGGGCGGTTTTTTGGCTTTCGCGCGTTGACCGGGGGGTGAGGGACCTTTAGGTTCCGCGCCAGCCAACCGAAACCCATAAAATCAAAGCGAAAGAGGATCGATGAAGGTTCTTGTGCCGGTAAAGCGGGTCGTCGACTACAACGTCAAGGTCCGCGTCAAGAGTGACGGATCGGGCGTAGAGCTCGCCAACGTCAAGATGTCGATGAACCCGTTCGACGAAATCGCCGTCGAGGAAGCGCTGCGGCTGAAGGAAGCCGGCAAGGCGACCGAAGTCGTGGTGGTGTCGATCGGACCGGCGCAGGCTTCGGAGACCATCCGCACCGGTCTCGCCATGGGCGCCGACCGCGGCATCCTGGTCAAGGCCGAAGGCAATGTCGAACCGCTCGCGGTCGCCAAGATCCTGAAGGCCGTGGTCGATGCGGAGCAGCCCGGCCTCGTCATTCTCGGCAAGCAGGCGATCGACGACGATTCGAACCAGACCGGCCAGATGCTGGCCGCACTGCTCGGCTGGTCGCAGGCGACCTTCGCCTCCAAGCTCGAGGTCGAAGGCAATGACTTCAAGGTCACCCGCGAAGTCGACGGCGGTCTGCAGACCATCAAGCTCAAGGGCCCGGCGATCGTCACCACCGACCTCCGCCTCAACGAGCCGCGTTACGCGTCGCTGCCCAACATCATGAAGGCGAAGAAGAAGCCGATCGACGACAAGAGCGTCGCTGACTACGGCGTCGACGTGACGCCGCGTCTGGAAGTGCTGAAGACCGCGGAACCGGCAGGCCGCAAGGCGGGCGTCAAGGTCAAGGACGTCGCCGAACTCGTGAACAAGCTCAAGACCGAAGCCGGGGTTCTCTGATGACGACGCTGTTGATTGCCGAACACGACCACGAGACCCTGAAGGACTCGACCAACAAGGCGCTGACCGCGGCGAGCCAGCTCGGCGGCGACGTGCATGTGCTGGTTGCCGGTGGCGGTCAGGGCACCAAGGCTGCGGCGGAAGCCGCCGCCAAGCTCGCCGGCGTCAGCAAGGTGCTGGTGGCCGAAGGCCCGGCCTATGAACACGATCTCGCCGAGCCGCTGGCCGCGCTGATCGTCGCGCTGGCCCCCGGCTATGACGCCTTCGTCGCGCCCGCGACCTCGCGCTTCAAGAACGTGATGCCGCGCGTCGCAGCGCTGCTCGACGTCATGCAGGTCTCCGAGATCATCAAGGTCGTCGCGCCCGACACCTATGAGCGGCCGATCTATGCCGGCAACGCGATCCAGACCGTGAAGTCGAAGGACGCCAAGAAGGTGATCACGGTCCGCACCTCGACCTTCGCCGCCGCCGGCGAAGGCGGCAGCGCGGCAATCGAGAACGCCGCGTCCGCCACCGATCCGGGCCTGTCGACGTTCGTCGGCGAGGAAGTTGCCAAGAGCGACCGTCCGGAACTGACCTCGGCCAAGATCATCGTCTCGGGCGGCCGTGCCATGCAGAGCCGCGAGAACTTCGCCAAGTACATCGAGCCGCTCGCCGACAAGCTCGGCGCCGGCGTCGGCGCCTCGCGAGCCGCGGTCGATGCCGGCTACGCGCCGAACGACTGGCAGGTCGGTCAGACGGGCAAGGTGGTGGCCCCGGAACTCTATGTCGCGGTCGGCATCTCCGGCGCGATCCAGCATCTGGCCGGCATGAAGGACTCCAAGGTGATCGTCGCCATCAACAAGGATGAGGACGCGCCGATCTTCCAGGTCGCCGATTACGGCCTGGTCGCCGACCTCTACCAGGCGGTTCCGGAATTGACCGAAGCACTCGGCAAGCTCGGAAAGTAAGCGACAAAACACCGGCCGGATGAGTAATCTCCGGCCGGTGTTATTATTGTTGGGGCAACGATCCGGAAACGGTTTTCCGGAAAGATCGTGCCCGACAAGGAAGATGGATCGGATGCGATTACTTGGTGATCACATCATGGTCCCGGGAAACGTTTTCCGGCGGATTGGGCAACCCGGAAGGCTTCGCTTCGGGTATCGTTGGAATTGGGCAGGCGCGACATGCGCGCCGTTCCGGTGGATGACAAGATGACGGTGGCAATCAAAAAGGTCGGCGTGATCGGTTCGGGCCAGATGGGCAACGGCATCGCCCATGTGGCGGCGCTGGCTGGCTTCGACGTGGTGCTCAACGATGTCTCGGGCGACCGGCTGAAGTCGGCGCTGGCGACCATCAACGGCAATCTGACCCGCCAGGTCGCCAAGAAGGCGATCAGCGAGAGCGAGAGGAAGCAGGCGCTCGACCGCATCGCTTCCGCCGAAACGATCGATGCGCTGGCCGATTGCGATCTCGTGATCGAGACCGCGGTCGAGAAGGAAGAGACCAAGCGCAAGATCTTCCACGACGTCTGTGCGGTGCTGAAGCCCGAGGCGATCGTCGCGACCAACTCGTCGTCGATCTCGATCACAAGGCTCGCCGCCTCGACTGATCGCCCGGAGAAATTCATCGGCATTCATTTCATGAATCCGGTGCCGGCGATGGAGCTGGTCGAGCTGATCCGCGGCATCGCCACCGACGACGTGACCTTCGACACCGCCAAGGCGTTCGTCGCCAAGCTCGGCAAGCAGGTCGCGGTGTCGGAGGATTTCCCCGCCTTCATCGTCAACCGCATCCTGCTGCCGATGATCAACGAGGCGATCTATACGCTGTATGAAGGCGTCGGCAACGTCGAGGCGATCGATGCCGCGATGAAGCTCGGCGCGCACCATCCGATGGGCCCGCTCGAGCTCGCCGATTTCATCGGCCTCGATACCTGCCTGTCGATCATGCAGGTGCTGCATGAGGGGCTGGCGGATTCCAAATACCGGCCGTGCCCGCTGCTGGTGAAGTATGTCGAGGCTGGCTGGCTCGGACGCAAGAGCCAGCGCGGCTTCTACGACTATCGCGGCGACAAGCCGGTTCCGACGCGATAGTCATCGGCTCGCGCATCAGTTCAGTGCCCGCAACAGCGCAAGCGTCGCGGGTACGAGACTGATGATGACAGTTACGCCCGTCCCAAGTCCGAACAAATGAGCTGCTAGCGCAAGACGCTGTCTCTGCTGGAGAGGCGTCATTGCAGTGTCTCGCAGGCGCGCCTCACCCGTCTCGCGGCTTCCTCGATGGTCGCCGACGGGTTGGCGAAGCTGACGCGGAAATAGGGCGACAGCCCAAAATCCTCGCCGGGGAACACCACCACGTCCGCCTGTTCGAGCAGATAGGTCGAGAAGTCGCGGTCGGTCTCGATCGCCCGGCCGTTGGGCGCGCGCTTGCCGATCACGCCGGCGCAGTTGACCAGCAGATAGAACGTGCCTTCGGGCGGCGCGCAGGACAACCCGGCGCATCCGTTCACGAGTTCGACAAAGCGATCGCGCCGCCCGCGAAGGATTGCGGCGCGCTCGGCCAGCACCTCCTGCGGGCCATCGAGCGCCGCGACCGCTGCGGCCTGGCTGATCGACGATGCGCCGGACGTGGTTTGCGACTGGATCGTGATCATCGCGCGGATCAGTGCCGCAGGTCCGGCGGCATAGCCGATCCGCCACCCCATCATGGCGTAGCTCTTGGCGAGGCCGCTGACCGTCAGCGTCCGCGGCTTCAGGCGCGGCTCGATTGCCGCTAGCGTCGGCGCCGGCGCGCCGTCGAACGTGATGTGCTCGTAGAGCCCGTCGGCCAGCACGAAGATGTCCGGATGCTGCAACAGGACCGCGGCGATCTCGCTGAGGTCCTCATGCGAATACAGCGCGCCGGAGGGATTGACCGGATTGTTGACGATGACCCAACGGGTTCGCGCCGAGATCGCCGCTCGCAGATCATCCGCGCGCAGCTTGAAGCCGTTGTTCTGCGCGCACGGCACGACCACCGGCGTCGCGCCTGCGAGCCGCACCTGGTCGAGATAGGGGGCCCAATAGGGCGCGGGGATGATCACTTCGTCTTCGGCTGCCAGCGTCGCCAGCAGCGCGTTGAACAGCGCCTGGGTCGAGCCGTTGGTGATGGCGATCTCGTCCAGCCCGTAGTCGAGGCGATGATCGCGCCGCAGCGCGGCCTGCACCGCCTGCTTCAGTTCCGGCGTGCCATCGACATCGGTGTAACGGGTCTCGCCGCGCAGGGCCGCCTGATGCGCCGCCGCGATCACATGGTCGGGCGTCGGGAAGTCCAGGTTGCCCGACGACAGCTCGATGATGTCGCGCCCGGCCGCGCGCAGCTCGCGGGCGCGGCGCCGCAGCACGGATGCGGGCGAAGGCTTGATGCCGCTCATCCGCGGCGAGAGGAGCGGTGTGGCAGTCATCGGACGTACTGCGCCTCACCGTTGCCGAACGACCAGTTCTCGGGCAGCACCTCGACCAGGTTGATGAAGATGTCCTCGCGGCGCAACCCGGGACTTTCCGCCAGCAGCTCGGCGATCCGCCGATACAGCCTCTGCTTCTGCGCCACGGGGCGGGTGTTGCTGACCGTGATCTGGATGATGACCAGGTCGTCGCTCCGCCTGATGCCGAGGTAATCGGCGCCGTAGACGAAGTCGTCATCGTCGTGCTCGGAGATCGTCATGAAGCGATCGTCTTCCGGCACATCGAAGGTCTCGCGCATGGCGCGATACAGGCTTTCGAGGATTGACTTGCGGTAGGCGGCGGGCTTGCCCCGCCGCAGCGAGACGCGGGTCAGCGGCATGATGTTGGCTCTCCTGGCGGCGATCGTTGCGTTCAGCCGAACCTAGGGCTTCGTTGATCATTGGAAAACCGTATGGTAATGCATTTCAATGATATTCATTTCCAATGAATGGCCATGAAGGCGCTCGACATCGAGGCGGTGCAGGCCTTCGTGCTGGTGGCGGACCTCAGTAGCTTCACCCGCGCGGCCCAGGCGATGGAGACCACGCAGTCCGCGGTCAGCCTGAAGATCAGGCGGCTGGAGGATGGGCTCGGCCGCCGGCTGCTGGAGCGAACGCCGCGGTTGGTGCGGCTGTCCGCTGAAGGCGCCGCCTTCCTCGGCGCTGCGCGCGATCTGGTTGCCGCGCATCAGTCGGCGATCGGGGCGTTCGCGGTCGAGCACCGGCGGCTGATGGTCGGCATCAGCCACCACATCGTCGGATCGGAGCTCGCATCGCTGTTGAAGCGGATGAACGCCACCGATCCGGGGCTGGTGATCCAGCTCCATGTCGACACGTCGCGGTCCGTGCTCAGCGCATTCGACGACGGCAGGCTCGATGCGGCGATCGTGCTGCGCCACGACGCCAAGCGCCGCGATGGCGACGTCTTGTTCGAGGAACCGTTCGGCTGGATGGCCGCACCCGATTTCCACCATCGCCCTGGCGAGCCGCTGCGTCTGGCAACACAGGCCGAGCCGTGCAGCGTGCGCGCGATGGCGGTCGAGGCGCTCGACGCTGCCGGCATTCCCTGGACCGAAGCGTTCGTCGGCGGCGGGCTTGCGACGATCGGCGCGGCGATTTCAGCGGGCCTTGCGGTCGCGGCGCTGGCGCGCCGGGTGGCGCCGGCGGATACCGTCGACCTTGGGCCGCGGCTTGGCCTGCCGCCGTTGCCGAGCCGCGATGTCGTGCTCTACTCAAAGCTGTCCGACGTGCGGACCCGGCAGGCGCTTCGCACGCTCGGTGCGGCCTTCGCGGCGAACGCGGCTTAGGCGTTCGTCATTCGGTCAACCGGCATCCTGCACGCTTCAGCATGTCGCGGATGATCAGCGGCGTCGCCGGTGTCTCGGCGGTGGCGCCGGCGATCGCGTCGCGAGCCTGCTGTGCGTCGAGTGACAGCCGCCGCGCGCAGGGCGGCAGGCCGCGCGCCGTATCCATCAGCCAGCCGGCGGTTTCGCCTGACCCGGCCAGATACGCCGTCAATGTCTGACGCGCGGTCGGATTGGTGGCGGCCTGATCCAGCATCGCCCCGACCTGCGCGACCGAGATCTGTCCACGCGATGTCGAAGGCTGCGCATGCACGGTTGTGGTCAGCAAGAGAAGAGCGCAGATGGTGCGCGCGGGGCGTCGGAGCATGAGGTACCTTTCAAGATATGTTGACTTGCGAATATTTATTATCGTAAAACAATAATAATGCGCCAGAAACCTCCGAGGTCGAGTATGTCTGTGTCCCTTTCGTCAGAGTTTTCCCCGTCCGTGCGGCCCGCGCGCCTCGCCCGCATCCGCTCGGTCAGCCGCGTGCTCGCCTATGCGTGTACCGCGATCTCCTTCGTGCTCGCCGTGGGATTGCTGGCCTATTGGCTGGCGAGCCCGGATGAGGCGATCCTGCGCGATGCCGGGCTGAACGGCGTCGCATTCCATCCGATCGGTTGGCTGGTCCGCGTGATGAGCCTGATGGTCTCGGCAATGCCGCTGGCCTGTCTGATCTGGGGATTGTCGCGGGTGCGCCGCTGCTTCAGTGCGTTCGCCGCGGGACGTTTCTTCACCGCCGATAACGTTGCGGGGTTGCGCGACCTCGCGATCGCGATGCTCGCCTCGACCCTGCTGAAGCCGCTGATCGGCGCGCTGCTCTCGATCCTGCTGAGCTGGCAGACCTACGCGCAAGGCAAATCGGTCGTGATCGCGTTCGGCTCCGATACGCTGCTGGCCCTGCTGTTCGCCGGCCTGGTCGCGGTGACCGCCTGGGTGATGGCCGAGGCCAACGCGATCGCCGACGAGCACGCGCAATTCGTCTGAGGCTGTTGCGATGCCGATCCGGGTCCGGCTCAACGTGATGCTCGCCGAGCGCAACGTGAAATCGAAGGAGCTTGCCGAATATGTCGGGATCACCGAGGCCAATCTGTCCCTGCTCAAGCAGGGCAAGGTGAAAGGCGTCCGGTTCGACACACTGGAGCGGATCTGCACCTATCTGAAGTGCCAGCCGGGCGACCTCCTGCGCCATGAAGACGACGATGCGTCAGCCTGACGCGGCCATCCGTTACCCAAGCATTAACTTTCGCGCGCTAC
>NZ_DDOP01000017.1:0-20221 GCF_002341725.1 Bradyrhizobium sp. UBA2491 | reverse complement strand
ACTTGGGAGTACCGCGTATGGACATGATGAGCATGGTCACCAGCATCCTGTCGATGCAGCAGGGCAACCTGCAAGGTGAGATCGCGACCCGCGTGACCAAGCAAAACCTCGACGCGGAAAAGTTCGCGGTTCAGACCCTGCTCGGCACGCCTTCGACCGCGAATCTGTCGCCCGGAATCGGCGGCAACCTCAACGCCGTCGCCTGATCAGAACCCTGCCGCGGCCGGGGCTAGCGCCGCCTTCACCAGCTTGATCGCATCGTCGCTCGCCCATTCGGCGGGGCCGGCGATATTGGCGATCTCGCAGCCCTGGCCGTCGACCAGCACCGAGGTCGGCATGCCCAGCGCCTTGCCTATGTTCTTAAGATCCTGAAAAACCTTGGCTTTCTGATCGCTGAAATAGCTGAGATTGGTCAGATTGGCCTCTTTCAGGAAGTTCTTTGGCTTGTCCGGGTCGCGGGTGTCGATGTTGATCGCGACCACCTCGAAATCCTTGCCGCCGAGCTTGGTTTGCAGGCTGTCGAGCGCCGGCATCTCCTTGCGGCAGGGTACGCACCAGGTGGCCCACAGATTGACCAGCACGGTCTTGCCGCGCCAATCCGAGAGTTTCTTCGGCTGGCCGTTGGCGTCCTCGAAGGCGAGGTCCGGTATCCTCAACGGCGTGGTGGCCATGGTCAGCGCCGCGACCTCGCCATGGGCGAGCGGGGCGATCTTCTTGGCCAGTGCGACCGCGCCGTTGCAGGCCACGTCGCCGCCGGGGGGGTGCCTGAGGCTGGAGACCCCGACATAGCCGATCACGGCTCCGACCAGCACGGCGCCGATCACCAGCGGGATGCGCCGCTTGGCAGTCGGCTTGGCGGTCGGCTCAGATGGGGGCGTCTCGGGCATATCGTTTGTCATCCTGGGTCAGTTATGGCTATGCAGTGCCGGGAATACGTTCGGAACCGCCATCCTGTTTCGCGCTACGGCCAATGAAACAGCAAGGCCTGAAATGCAAATTCGTGAGCGAGATGTCATGAGCAACAAGATGTGGGGCGGCCGGTTCTCGGAGCGTCCCGACGCGATCATGGAGGAAATCAACGTCTCCATCGACGTCGACCGTCACCTTTATGCCCAGGACATTGCCGCGTCCAAGGCCCACGCCGCGATGCTCGCCGCGCAGGGCATCATCACCTCAGCTGATGCGAAAAATATCGGTAAAGGTCTAGACACGATTTTGTCAGAAATCGGCAAGGGCGATTTCGACTTCAAGCGTGCGCTCGAGGACATCCATATGAACGTGGAGTCGCGGCTGTCCGAGCTGATCGGGCCGGCTGCGGGGCGGCTGCATACCGCACGCTCGCGCAACGACCAGGTCGCGACCGATTTCCGGCTCTATGTCCGCGACACGATCGACGAGACGAACGCGGCGCTGGCCGCGTTCCAGCAGGCGCTGGTGACCCGCGCGCTGGAGCATGCCGGAACCGTGATGCCGGGCTTCACCCATCTGCAAACCGCGCAGCCCGTCACCTTCGGCCATCATCTGCTGGCCTATGTCGAGATGGCCGGCCGCGATCGCGGCCGCTTCACCGACGCGCGCAAGCGGCTGAACGAATCGCCGCTCGGCGCCGCCGCGCTCGCCGGCACCTCGTTTCCGATCGACCGCACTGCGACCGCCCAGGCGCTCGGCTTCGACCGTCCGATGGCCAATTCGCTCGACGCGGTATCGGATCGCGATTTCGTGCTGGAGACGCTGTCGGCCGCCGCGATCTGCGCGGTGCACATGTCGCGCTTCGCCGAGGAGATCGTGATCTGGACCTCGCCGCTCGTCGGCCTCGTCAAGCTCAGCGACAAGTTCACCACCGGCTCGTCGATCATGCCGCAGAAGCGCAATCCGGACGCGGCCGAACTGGTGCGCGCCAAGACCGGCCGCGTGATCGGTGCGCTCACCGCGCTCCTGATCGTGATGAAGGGCCTGCCGCTCGCCTATCAAAAGGACATGCAGGAGGACAAGCAGGGCGCGATGGAGGCGTTCGAGGCGCTGTCGCTCGCGATCCGCGCCATGGCCGGCATGGTCGAGGATCTGGTGCCGGACGAAGCAAAGATGAAGGCCGCGGCCGGCGAGGGCTATGCCACTGCGACCGACCTTGCCGACTGGCTGGTGCGCACCCTGAAAATGCCGTTCCGCGATGCCCACCACGTTACCGGACGCATCGTCGGCCTGGCCTCCAGCAAGGGCGTGGCGCTGCACGAGCTGCCGCTTGCGGCCATGCAGGAGGTCGAACCGAAGATTACGGCAGAGGCGCTGAAGGTGCTCAGCGTCGAATCCTCGGTCAAGAGCCGGACCTCGTTTGGCGGCACGGCGCCGAAGAATGTGATGGCGCAGGCCAAGGCCTGGGCCAAGCGGCTGGAAAAAGAGCGAAAATTGGGCTGATCGAGAAAATTTGGCCGTGATTTCATCGTCCTCCGCCTCTCGCCAGAGCACGCCAATGTTTGTATGGTGCGCCCCAAATTGGGGAATTCGTCGTGACTAGCAAGAACCGCCTGACCCCCTCGGGATGGGCCATCATTGTGCTGGGCGTTTCGGCGCTTGCGCTGGGCGGCTGCGGCCGCAAGGGACCGCTCGACCTGCCGCCAACCGCGAACGCCGCGCCGGGCGCCGCAGCGAGCGATACCGAGAGCGAGCGGGCGGCACAGCCCAGCGTGTTCAATCCGACCTATGGCTCGGATGCGGCGCCGGCCGCGACCCGTGGCAATAAACGGCCCTTCGTCCTCGATCCGCTGCTCGGCAACTAATTTCGGGAGCATGATCCGGAAAAGTGGCAACCGGTTTTCCGAACAGATCATGCTCAAACAACCTAGCGTGTCATGAATCATTTCGACTATCGCAACGGCGTGCTGCATGCCGAGGCGGTCAATCTCATTGAGCTGGCGGAAGCCGTCGGCACGCCGTTCTATTGCTATTCGACCGCGACGCTGGAGCGGCACTATCGCGTCTTCACCGAAGCCTTCGCCGGCGAGAAGGCGTTGGTGTGCTACGCCATGAAGGCGAACTCCAACCAGTCGGTGTTGCGGACGCTGGCCAAGCTCGGCGCCGGCGCCGACGTGGTGTCCGGCGGCGAATTGAAGCGGGCGCTGGCGGCCGGCATTCCGCCCTCGAAGATATTGTTCTCCGGCGTCGGCAAGACCGAACCCGAGCTGCGTGCCGCACTCGCGGCCGACATCCTCTGCATCAATATCGAGTCCGAGCCGGAGCTCGAGATGCTGTCGCGACTCGCGGTCGAGATGAAGACCACCGCGCGGATCTCGGTGCGGGTCAATCCCGACGTCGATGCCGGCACCCATGCCAAGATTTCCACCGGCAAGTCGGAGAACAAGTTCGGTATTCCGATCGCACGCGCCCGCGAGGTCTATGCCCGCGCGGCGAAGCTGCCGGGCATCAAGGTCACCGGCACCGACGTGCATATCGGCAGTCAGATCACCGATCTCGGCCCGCTGGAGGCCGCCTTCCGCCTGCTCGCCGAATTCGTGCAGACGCTGCGCGCCGACGGCCATGACATCTCGCATGTCGATTTCGGCGGCGGCCTCGGCATTCCCTATTACATGGACCGCGCCGCGCCGCCGGAACCGGCCGCCTATGCCGCGATGGTCAAGCGCGTCACGCATAATCTCGGCTGCACGCTGATGTTCGAGCCTGGCCGCATGATCGTCGGCAATGCCGGCATCCTCGTGGCCCGCGTGATCCATGTGAAGCCGGGCGATGCCAAGAATTTCGTCATCATCGACGCCGCGATGAACGACCTGATCCGGCCGACGCTGTATGAGGCGCATCACGACATCCTGCCCGTGCGGCAGCAAGCCGCCGGCACGCCGACCATGATCGCCGACGTGGTCGGCCCGGTCTGCGAGACCGGCGACTACCTCGCGCTCGACCGGTCACTGCCGCAGCCGAAGGCCGGCGATCTCCTGGCGATCATGACCGCCGGCGCCTATGGCGCGGTGCAGGCCGGCACCTATAACACGCGGCCGCTGGTGCCGGAGGTGCTGGTCAAGGAGGACCAGTACGCCGTGATCCGCCCGCGCATCGATGTCGACGCGCTGATCGCGATGGACAAGCCCGCGCCGTGGCTGTGATTTTGTAGGATGGGTGGAGCGCAGCGATACCCATCGTCTCGCCGCACGGGAACCATCGATGGGTATCGCTGCGCTCCACCCATCCTACGCACCGCTTATTTGGTGGCGTGACTGCCTTTTCCGCCCACGATCACGCCCGCAGCCTTCTCGATCGGCTTGATCGCCGCGGTGAAATCCGACTCCGCACCTTCCTCCCGGATGATCACCTCCCAGAGCCGGCCGACGGCTTCGGCGACCTCCATCGACAGCCCGAGCGAGCGCATCTCCTCGACCGCGAGGCGGACGTCCTTCACCATCAAGCCGGTGGCGAAGCCGAAGTCGAAGCTGCGCGGCAAGACCGAGCGAGGAAACTTGTCGCGGCTCGCGGTGTTCAGCCCCGAGCCGGCATTGATGACGTCGATCATCACGGCCGGATCGAGCCCGGACTTCACGCCCATCACCACGGCTTCCGAGGTCGCAACCATCGCGGTTGCGGAGAGGAAGTTGTTGGCGAGCTTCATGGTCTGGCCGGAGCCCGGCTTGGTGCCGATGAAGAACACCTTGCCGATGACGTCGAGCGCGCCCTTGACCAGCTCGAAATCGGCGCGCGGGCCCGACACCATCACTGCCAGCGTGCCCTTCTCGGCGCCGGAGACGCCACCCGAGACCGGGCTGTCGATCTGCACGATGTTCTTCTTCGCCAGCAGATCGTGGATCTTCACCGCCATCTGGGAGCCGACCGTCGACAGATCGATGAAACGCTTGACGCGCGTGCCCTCGATCACGCCGCCCGCACCGGTCGCGACCTCGAGCGAGGCCTGCAACGAGGGCAGGCTCGCCATCACGGTCTCGACCCGGTCGGCGATATCCTTGGGCGACGTCGCGGCCGCAGCGCCAAGCGCAACAAGCCGGCCGAGTGCGTCCTTGCTGGTGTCGAACACGGTGAGCTTGTGGCCGGCCTCGATCAGCCGGCGCGCCATCGGGAAGCCCATCTTCCCGAGGCCGATGAATCCGATTTCCATGGGTCGTTTCCTTATTCTTCGTTATGCGCGAAGCCCCGCGCCCCTCGATGTCGTCCTGGCGAAAGCCAGGACCCATAACCACCGCATTAGATTGTTGTGCGACGCTGGGGCTCCAGCATCTCTCATCACGAACGCCTGTGGTTATGGGTCCCGGCCTTCGCCGGGACGACGGCGGTGAGGCAGCAGCGCCTCACGCCTTGTTGTCGAGCTCGGCGAACACTTCGCGCGCGATGCGGAAGCTGTCGACGCCCGCGGGAATGCCGGCATAGATCGAGACCTGCATGAAGATCTCGCGGATCTCGTCGCGTGACACGCCATTGGTCAGCGCGCCCTTGATATGCGCCTTCAACTCGTGCGGACGGTTCAGGATCGAGATCATGGCGAGGTTGAGCATGCTGCGGGTCTTGCGCGGCAACTCCTCGCGGCCCCAGACCGCGCCCCAGCAATATTCGGTGACGAGTTCCTGGAACGGCTTGTTGAAGCTGTCCGAGTTCTTCAGCGCATTGTTGACATAGGCCTCGCCGAGCACCGCCTTGCGGATTTCGAGCCCCTTGTCGTGCGTCTTCTGGTCCATGTCGTTTCCTCATGCGTTAAGGCGTTGGTTCGGCCGGGACGTTACGGGGTCGAACCGCCGCAGTCACGCCTTCGTGTTATGCGTATTTCCCGGTGTGGGTTACGTCCCGGAACGGGTGCCTCAAAGCCGCCGCTGTGCTAGGCTGACCTGCCGGCTACCCCGGAGATTTTATTGAGCGGAGCCAACATCGACCCGTCTGACACCCCGTCAAGCGCCGCGCGCGACAGCGATGCGGCTGCGCGGCTGAAGCTGACGCAACAGAAGCTCAACGAGGCTCTGCAGCGGGCAAAATTCGCGATTGCGTGGGAACGGGCCTGGCCGCATCTGGCGCGGTTCCTGACGGTCGTAGGACTGTTCCTGGTCGCGTCCTGGGCGGGGCTGTGGCTCGTGCTGCCGTTTGTCGCACGCGTGGCCGGTGCTGGGTTGTTCGGCCTTGCCGGGCTCGCGGCGCTGCTGCCGCTGGTGCACTTCCGCTGGCCGAGCCGCGAGGAAGGGCTGAGCCGGCTCGACCGCGGCGCCGGCATCCCGCACCGTCCCGCGACCACGCTCTCCGACACGCTCACCAACAAGGATCCGTTCGCGCTGGCGCTATGGCAGGCGCAGCGCGAGCGCACATTGGCCTCGCTCAAGCGGATCAGCGCCGGTCTGCCGCGGCCGCGTGTCTCGCTGCACGATCCCTGGGCGCTGCGCGCGCTGGTCATCGTGATGCTGGTCGCGACCTATGTCGCCGCCGGCGACGAACGCGGCCTGCGGGTGGCCTCGGCGTTCGACTGGAACGGCATCATGGCGCCGGCCAATGTCAGGGTCGATGCCTGGGTGACGCCGCCGAACTACACCGGCAAGCCGCCGATCATCCTGTCCAACGCCAACAAGGACGCCAGCGCCGCCGACAACACCCCGCTCGCGGTTCCCTCCGGCAGCACGCTGCTGGTGCGCTCCAGCGGCGGCACTATCGACGTCGTCGTCGGTGGCGGCGTCACCGAGGTCGCGCCCGACGGGCAGGCGCCGAAGGGCACCAACGAGCGCCATTTCAAGATCACCGCCGACGGCACCGCGCATGTCCGCGCACCGGCCGGCCAGCCGCAGTGGAAATTCACCGCGACGCCGGACCGTGCGCCGTCGATCGCGCTCGCCAAGGATCCGGAGCGGCAGGCGCGCGGCGCCTTGCAGCTGTCTTACAAGCTCGAGGACGATTACGGCGTCAGCGAAGCCCGCGCCCAATTCGTGGCGCGGCCTGCCGATGCGGGCAAGGATGCGAGCAAGGATGCCGACGGCAAGCCCGCGCAGCCGCGGCCGTTGTTCGAGGCGCCGCAATTCGCGCTGGTGCTGCCGAACGCGCGCACCCGCAACGGCGTCGGCCAGACCGTGAAGGACCTCAGCGAGGACCCCTATGCCGGCGCCGACGTGACGCTGACGCTGACGGCCAAGGACGAGGCCGGCAATGAGGGCAAGAGCGAACCCTTCAACATGCGCCTGCCCGAGCGCCTGTTCACCAAGCCCCTGGCGCGCGCGCTGATCGAGCAGCGCCGCATCCTGGCGCTCGACGCCAACCAGAACGGCCAGGTCTATGCCGCGCTCGATGCGTTGATGATCGCGCCGGAAATGTTCACGCCGGAGACCGGCTATTATCTCGGCCTGCACTCCGTGGCCCGCCAGCTCGAAGCGGCTCGCACCGACGACCAGCTGCGCGAGGTGGTTGCCAGCCTGTGGGCGCTCGCCGTCACCATCGAGGACGGCAACATCAGCGATGTCGACAAGGCGCTGCGCGCGGCGCAGGACGCGCTCAAGCAGGCGCTGGAGCGCGGCGCCAGCGACGAGGAGATCAAGAAGCTCACCGACAATCTGCGCGCGGCGCTCGACAATTTCCTGCGCCAGCTTGCCGAGCAATACCGCAACAATCCCCAGCAGCTCGCCCGCCCGCTCGATCCCAACGCCAAGGTCTTGAGCCAGCAGGACCTCAAGAACATGCTCGATCGCATGGAGCGGATGTCGCGCTCCGGCGACAAGGAATCTGCGCGGCAGCTGCTCGAGCAGATGCAGCAGATGCTGGAAAATCTGCAGATGGCGCAGCCCGGACAGGGCGACGACGGCATGCAGCAGTCGCTCAACGAGCTCGGCGACATGATCCGCAAGCAGCAGCAATTGCGTGACAAGACCTTCAAGCAGGGCCAGGATTCCCGCCGCGACCGGATGCGCGGCAAGCAGGGCGACCAACCGATGGGCGACCTGCAGCAGGATCAGCAGGCGCTGCGCGACCGGCTGAAGAAGTTGCAGGAGGAGCTTGCCAAGCGCGGCATGGGCCCGGAGCAGCGCGGCCAGAAGGGCCAAAAAGGTCAGCAAGGCGATCAGGCCCAGCAGGGCGAGCAAGGCGGCGACCAAGGTGAACAGGGCGACGACGGCGACGGGCTCGATCAGGCCGATTCCGCGATGGGCGATGCGTCCGGCAGGCTCGGCGAGGGCAATGCCGACGGTGCGGTGGATTCGCAAGGGCGTGCGCTCGATGCGCTGCGCAAGGGCGCGCAAAGCCTCGCCGAGGCGATGCAGCAAGGCGATGGCGACCAGCAGGGCGATGGCCAGGGCAATCGCGCCGGCCGCCAGCAGAGCGGCGGCAACCAGACCGATCCGCTCGGCCGTCCGCTGCACGGCCGCGAGTTCGGCGACGACTACACTGTGAAGATCCCCGGCGAGATCGACGTCCAGCGCGTCCGCCGCATCCTCGAAGAACTGCGCCGCCGCCTCGCCGATCCGTCACGGCCGCAGATCGAGCTCGACTATATCGAGCGGCTGTTGAAGGACTATTGATCCGGCCACCACCTCTGCTGTCATCGACCGGCGATCCAGTATTCCAGCGACGTCAGTGCATGAATCGAAGTCGTGGCGTGCTGGATGTCCGCTTTCGCGGGCCATGAAGCGGTGTCTCCGTCCACTTCTCCCCGTCGGGGAGAGGTCGACGCGAAGCGCTGGGTGAGGGCTCTTGCCCTCTCGATGGCCTGTACCCCCTCACCCGATTTGCTGCGCAAATCGGCCTCTCCCAAGGGAGAGGTGAACCTTCGACGCCGTTCCATCTCAACCTAATCTCATCATGCTCTAGCTAGCCTTCGGTGCCGCCAGCGCAGCCGCAACCGCGTTGCGGATATCGGCCACCGCGATCGGTCTTTTCACCATCGACGGATTTGACCGGAATGGTTTCCACGTGTGCACCGTACGAAATTGAATGTACGTCGCCGTGAAGGTTGACGGAGTCGGTTTACGCAATCTAAGTATTCAAACTGCGCCTGATGCCGATTGAACCTGCCGTGAACCTGGCCCGCGCCGCGATTCTGATCGCACTATTCTTCACCGCCGTGATCGCGGCGATATTGCTGCTGTGCGAGCCGCCGCGCGCCTGTCCTGGTTGGCATCCACTGACGGATTCGTCTGAGACGATTTGGCTCATGTTGTTGGTTTGGACGGCTCCGTCGATTGCCCTTCCATGTTTCATTGTCGTTCGCTGGAATTGGCTTCTGCAGAAGGCGACCGAGAGAAACGGCTCAGGGTTGGTACCAGCGGACGAGGCAGGCGACTCGGTGTTGGTACCGGCCGAGTTCGCTTTAAGCCGTATATGCGTCGTCTCCGCGGCGGTGTCGCAGTTTCCACTCTTGTTTGTCGTCGATTGTGTGACCAGATGACCGGCTCGCCAGCCTTGTCATCCACTCGGCTTCTCCGAAGCGGCCGCTAACAGCCTGAAGGCAGCGCGACCGTCCAACAATCAGCTCTTCCGTGCCGCCAGCGCATCCGCCACCGCGGTGCGGATATCGGCCACCGAGAACGGTTTCGTCACCACGTCATGCACGATGGCACTGAGGCCCGACGCGCGCTCGCGCTGATGGGCGAAGCCGGTCATCAGCAGGATTTTCAATTCCGGGAAGTCGCGCGCCGCGGTCAGCGCCAGCGCGATGCCGTCCATGATGGGCATCTGGATGTCGGTGAGCAGCAGGTCGAACGCGCCTTCGTCGCGGGTCAGCAGTTCCAGCGCCTCCGCGCCGTCCTGCGCGGTCACGGTCTCATGGCCGTCCATCGCAATGGCACGCGCCACCAGCGAGCGCATCGAGTCTTCATCGTCGGCGATCAGAACACGCGTCATGGTGATGGGTCAGGTCCCGAAAGGATTGGTCGGCAGCCTCAGGCGCGGCCGCCGGCGAGGTCGTGCTTGTTGAAGAAGCGTACGTCGATATTGCGGCCTTCGGGCGGCGGCGAGGCGAGCCGCGACTTGAAGAAGGCGCGCTCGCCGGGATTGAGCACCGGCTGCTCCAGCACCGCGTTCCAGGCGTAGATTTCGGCACCCTGCGCGTCGCGCACCGAGAAGCGCAGCCGCGGCAATTCGACCGGCTTCCTGGTCTGGCCGACGATCATGCCCTCGATCACCAGCACCGGCTTGCCGTCCACGGTCTCGTTGGTGATCTTGAGGTCCTTGAAGGCGAGGCCGCGCAGATTCACGTCGAGCCCGACCATCTTGTAGAACAGCGCCGTCTGCGGCAGCAGGCGGACCACGTCGTTGCGCCAGACGAACAGCGCGATGATCAGCGCGCCCATGGCGCCGCAGGTGGTCGGCAGGGCGCCGATCACCGGCATGAAGGGAATCCGCGGCAGGGCCGGCAGGCGGAACAGGCGGGGAAGCCGGAAGCGGCGCCTGGTCCCGGCGGTCTCTTCGGCGTCGGCATGGACGGCGGCGTCCGCCTCGGCCACGACAGGCCATTCAGCCTCACGGTGCCCGTCGGAGGGCAAATCAGCCGAAATCGAGGGGCTGTCGACCACCGGGGTCTCGTTAACGTCCTCCCGACCCATCGCCTCCCATTCGGCGGCGAGATCGGAGCCCGCGGGCTGGTAGGCCAGGGTGGGGGCGACGGTCTCCATCGCGTCTTCCGGCCGGGCCAGCCAGACCTCGCGGCAGCGGGAACAGCGGACGGTGCGCCCGGCTGCGCCCAGCGTGGCCGGATTGATGGCGTAGGATGTTGTACAATGCGGGCAAACGATATGCATGGAGCCGAATCTCCGTATGCCCGGATGCTACTTAGCGACCGTTAACGAATCGGAAACCATAACCGACGCACAACCTTTCAGTGCGGTTCGCGGCCGATCGGCCAGTGCCCGGGCCGCAGGTTTCGGGTGGCGTGCGGGGTATCGGGCTATCGGCCCTGTCGAACGGAGCTAGCGCATTGGTTCGGTTCGAAAATGTCGGTCTGCGCTACGGGCTCGGCCCGGAGATTTTGCGCGACCTGTCCTTCATGATCCCGGCGCATTCGTTCCAGTTCCTCACCGGGCCGTCCGGCGCCGGAAAGACCTCGCTGCTGCGGCTGCTGTTCCTGTCGCTGCGGCCGACCCGCGGGCTGGTCAATCTGTTCGGCAAGGATGTCTCCCTGCTCAACAAGGACCAGGTCGCCGACCTGCGCAAGCGCATCGGCATCGTGCTGCAGGATTTCCGCCTGCTCGACCACATGACGACCTATGAGAACGTCGCGCTGCCGTTCCGGGTGATGGGCCGCGAGGAATCGACCTATCGCCGCGAGGTGATCGACCTGCTGAAATGGGTCGGCCTCGGCGAGCGCATGGATGCGCTGCCGCCGATCCTGTCGGGTGGCGAGAAACAGCGCGCCGCGATCGCGCGCGCGGTGATCTCGCGGCCGCAGCTGCTGCTCGCCGACGAGCCGACCGGCAGCGTCGATCCGACGCTCGGGCGCCGCCTGCTGCGGCTGTTCATCGAGCTGAACAAATCCGGCACCGCGGTCATCATTGCGACCCACGACATCACGCTGATGGATCAATACGAGGCGCGGCGGCTGGTGCTGCATCAGGGACGGCTGCACATCTATGAGTAGGAGCGGCGACGAGAAGGTGTCGTTGGTCGATCTCGGGCGCGAGCGTCCGCAGGTCCCGGCCACCGCGCGCAACATGTCGCCGATCGTGCCGCGCGCCTCGATCTCGGGCCGCGCGCTGGTCGCGGTGGTCGCGATCATGACCTTCCTTGCCTCGCTGACCACCGGCACCGTGCTGCTGGTCAGCGCCTCGGCCGCCGAATGGCAGTCCGAGGTGGCGAGCGAGATCACCATCCAGGTGCGCCCGTCACCCGGCCGCGACCTCGACCGCGACGCGCAGGCCGCGGTCGACGCGATACGGGCGCAGTCCGGCATCCTCGAGGTCCGTCCGTTCAGCAAGGAGGAGTCCGCCAAGCTGCTGGAGCCGTGGCTCGGCAGCGGGCTCTCGATCGACGAGCTGCCGGTGCCGCGTGTCATCGTGGCGCGGGTGCAGCCGGGCAGTACGCTCGATCTCGCTGCGCTGCGCACCCGCCTGACGCAGGCGGCGCCGACCGCGAGCGTCGACGATCACCGCGCCTGGATCGAGCGCATGCGCTCGATGACCGGCGCCACGGTGTTCGCCGGCATCGGCATCCTGATCCTGGTGATCATCGCCACCATCATCTCGGTGTCGTTCGCGACTCGCGGCGCGATGGCTGCTAACCGTCCGATCGTCGAGGTGCTGCATTTCGTCGGCGCCGGCGACAGCTTCATCGCCAACCGCTTCCTGCGTCATTTCCTCAGGCTCGGCCTCGAGGGCGGGCTGATCGGCGGCGGTGCGGCGATGCTGGCCTTCGGCTTCTCGGAATCGATCGCCAACTGGTTCTCCGGCACGCCGGTGGGCGACCAGTTCGCGGCCCTGCTCGGCACCTTCTCGCTACGCCCGTCCGGCTATCTGGTGCTGGCGATGCAGGCGGTGCTGATCGCGGCGATCACCGCATGGGCGTCGCGGCGCACCCTGTTCGCGACGCTCGACGACATCGACTGACGGGCCGCGACAGCGCAATCATGGTGGCAGTATCGTGATCGCGTTGCGCCGTGAGGTGTGATTTCGTGCGCATGGCCGGCGCCCCGGCCGAGGCAAAACCGGTTTCCACTTTTCCACGCCATGCTCTAAAATCCCCCGGGGGAAGGATATCAGCATCACATGAGCTTGCAGCCCGACGAAACGTCGCCGAATGGCCGTGCCGCGCGCCCGCGCGGCTGGCTGCGCGCCGTCATCGTCGCGCCGCTGGCGCTCGTCTTCGTCGCCGCGGCGGTCGGCTTCATCGGCTTCCTGTCGCAATTGCGCGGCGTCGAGACCGATCCGCCGCACAATGCCGATGGCATCGTGGTGCTGACCGGCGGGTCGTCGCGGGTCTCGGATGCGATGGAACTGCTGGCGCATGGCTACGGCAAGCGGCTGCTGATCTCGGGCGTGCACCCGACCAACGACGCCAGCGACATTTCCCGCTCGGTGCCGGACAGTCAGGGGCTGATGAGCTGCTGCGTCGATCTCGACCGCTCGGCGGTCAACACCCGTAGCAATGCGGCGGAGACGCGGCGCTGGGCGCGCGAGCGCGGCTTCAAGTCGTTGATCGTGGTGACCTCGAACTACCACATGCCGCGCGCGATCGTGGAACTGTCGCATGCGATGCCGGACATCACGCTGATCCCGTTCGCGGTGGTCGGCGACAAATGGCGCGATGAGCCATGGTGGACGAGTGGCGGAACCTTCCGTCTCTTGCTATCGGAATACGCCAAATATGTCGCGGCCGAGCTCCGGGTCCGGCTGGCCGATATCGGCCTCGATCTCACCTCCGATATCGCCGAGCCGAGTGCTGTGCCACGCCGCCCGGCGACGGCGCAGGCGAACTAGGACCACGCATGATCCGGGAAACGGCCAAGCGGCTGCTCAAACAAGGGTTGCAATGATCTTCCTGCGTTCGCTGATCTTCAACGTGCTGTTCTATCTGGTGCTGGTGGTGCTGTGCATCGTCGCGCTGCCGGCGCTGCTGTTGCCGCGTGGCGCGCTGATGGCGCTCGAGGCCGTATGGGCCAATACCAGCCTGTTCCTGATGCGCGTGATCTGCAACATCAGGATCGAGTTCCGCGGTGTCGAGAAGATTCCGGCCGGACCCTTGGTGGTCGCCTCGAAGCATCAGTCGTTCTGGGAGACGTTCGCGCTGGTGCGCTTCTTCGAGTATCCGCTGTTCATCCTCAAGCGCGAGCTGATGATGATCCCGGTGTTCGGCTGGTACCTGAAAAAGGTCGGCATGATCTCGGTCGAGCGCGGCGGCGGCCCGCGCTCGCTGATCAAGACGCTGAAGGCGGCAGCGGCCGAGGTGAAGCGCGGCCGTCAGCTCGTGATCTTTCCGGAGGGCACCCGCACCGCGCCCGGCGCGGCGCCGAACTACAAGGCCGGCGTCGCCCAGATCTATGCCGAGAGCGCCGTGCCGTGCCTGCCGATCGCGCTCAATTCCGGGCTGTTCTGGCCGCGCCGCACCTTCATGCGCTATCCTGGCACGCTGGTGGTCGAATTCCTCGATCCGCTGCCGCCGGGATTGCCGCGCGACGAGTTCATGAACAGGCTGCGCGAGTCCATCGAGACCGCCACCACCCGCATCGTCGACGCCGGCCGCGCCGAGCAGGAGAAACTGTTCGGCGGCGTGCCGGGTTCGGCGGGGCACTAGAGGCATGCTTGTTGGCGCACATCGGTCCGCCGATCACAGCGGCCGATGCGCAATCCAATCATGCCATCGTTACCGGCCGGCCGCCGCGTCGGTGTTGAAGATCTCGCCTTGCGGCACCCAGCTCTTGCCGTCGAAGGTCGCGACCTGCATCTGCGTGAACGGCGCGTAGCGGTCCGGCCGCGTCGAGATCGTGATGCCGGGGAGCAGCAGCGGCGCGACGACCTTGTTGAGGTTGGTCGCCTGCTTCAACAGGTTCTCGCGGGTCAGGTCATCGCCGCACATCTCTATGATCTTCACCGTCATGTAGGCTGAGATGTAGCCGGTGACGTTGCTGCCGTCGGCGATATCGCCTTGCGGAAACCACTTCGCCAGGAATTCCTTGAACTCCTTGACGTCGGCGGCGTTCTCCCAGGTCGGATCGGTGGGGGTCTTGAACGCGAGCGCGGTCAACACGCCCTTCGATGCCTCGACGCCGGCCGGCTCCATGACGCCCTTGATCGACGAGGAGACGCTGACGACGAAATTCAGCGGCTTCCAGCCGAGCTCGTAGACCTTGCGGATCGCCTGTGCGCCGAACTTGGGCGTCGCCATCGTGAACAGCGTGTCGGCGCCGGATGCTTTCAGCGATACGATCTGCGAATCGACGGTCGGATCTGAGACCTCGTAGGTCACCTCCTTGACGATCATCGTCTTCGCCTTGTCGCCGAGGCCGTCCTTCAGCCCCTTGACGTAGTCCTTTCCGGCGTCGTCGTTCTGCGAGAACACGCCGAGCTTGGCGTCGGGCTTGTTCTTCAACAGGTATTTCGCGAAGATCATGCCCTCCATCTGGTAGGGCGGATAGAGCTGCGTGGTCCACGGGAAGTTCTTCGGGTCGTCCCATTTCGCCGCCCCCGTCGAGATGAAGAGCTGCGGGACCTTCTTCTGGTTCAGATATTTCTGGCTCGCGGAATTCGTCGGCGTGCCGATGGTGCCGACGATCGCCAGCACCTCGTCCTGTTCGACGAGACGTCGCGTCTGCTCCACGGTTTTCGGCGGCGAATAGGCGTCATCCAATGAGATCAGCTTGATCTTGCGTCCGTTCACGCCGCCCTTGGCGTTGATCATCGCGTAGTAGGCTTCTTCGATGCGCCCCTGGGTACCGTATGCGGACGCCGGGCCGCTGTAGGGCATGGTCTGGCCGATCTTCACTTCGGTATCGGTGACGCCGGGGCCGTATTTCTTCTCGGCGTGGGCCGGAGCGGCTGCGGCCGCCAGCACGAGGGCGCAGAACAATGCACGTGAGTAACGCAGCGTCATGGCGAGTCTCTCCCCAAGTATTGATCACACTCTTCGGTGTGTGCTCGCATGATCGCTGCTCCACGCCCGGCGTCAAGTATCGCCGTTGACGCGCTCTCTGCGCGGCCGGGAGGCACGCTTCAAGCGCGGTGCGGCTTCTGCTTGTGTAGCCATGCGCATTGGCAATCATTCCGGTTCTGCTACGCTGCGACCGCGCGTGTCATCGAATTCAACGCCGGTGAAGCACGATGAAGCTGATTGCCCTGACAGCCGCGATAGTGATCGGATATTGCCTGCCTGCGGCGGCCCAGCCCGTCGGTGCCGCCCTCTATGCGCAGCGCTGCGCGCAGTGCCATGACGGTGGCAACCCTGATGTTCGCGCGCCGAGCCGCGCCGTGCTGCAATCGAAATCGTTCGCCGAGGTGATGGGCGCGATCACCACGGGGCCGATGGCCTCGTTCGCGCAGGGGCTGACCAATGACGAGCGGACGGCGATCGCATCGCTCGTCACCGGTAAGGTTGCTGAGCAACCCGCAACGGGAAGCGCCGGCCGATGCGCGGCGAGCGAGACCGGTTTTCCGCGCCCGATCGATGGGCCGCGCTGGAACGGTTGGGGCGCCGATCTCAACAACAGCCGGTTTCAGCCGGCGGCGATGGCCGGTCTCGCGCCGGACCAGGTCTCGCGGTTGCATCTGAAATGGGCGTTCGGGTTTCCTGACACGTCCAACGCCAATGCGCAGCCGACCGTTGTCGGCGGCCTGCTGTTCGTCGGTGGCGGCGACCGCAAGGTCCATGCGCTCGACGCCAGCAGCGGATGCACAAGGTGGGTGTTTCCGACCGAGGCGCCGGTCCGGGCTGCGATCAGTTTCGCGTCGCTGGATGACAACCGGTTTGCAGTCGTCTTCGGCGATGTGCGTGCCAACGTCTACGCTGTGAATGCTGCGACCGGTGCGCTGATCTGGAAGAGCAAGGTCGACGATCATCCGGCCGCCCGGATTACCGGTGCACCGACCGTCTATTCCGGCGTCGTCTATGTTGGCGTTTCCTCGATCGAGGAAGCCACGGGATCGCGGCCGACTTACCAATGCTGCACGTTTCGCGGCAGCGTCGTCGCGCTGAAGGCCGCGACCGGCGCGCAGATCTGGAAGTCCTACACCATCCCCGAGGCGCCGCAGCCCACCCGGACCAACGGTTATGGCACCCAGCTGTTCGGCCCGGCCGGCGCGTCGGTCTGGTCCGCGCCGACCATCGACGTCCAGCGCAAGGCGCTCTACGTCGCGACGTCGAACAGCTACGCCGATCCGGCAACCGACACCAGCGATGCCGTCCTCGCGTTCGATCTTGCGACCGGCCGGATGCTTTGGCACCAGCAGGCCACGCCCAAGGACAGCTTCGTCGTCGCCTGTTTCGGTTTCGACCAGTCCAACTGCCCGCAGGACCGCGGCCCCGATTACGACTTTGGACAATCGCCGATCCTGGTGAGCCTGCATGACGGACACCGCGTGCTGGCGGTCGGCCAGAAATCCGGCGTGGTCCATGCGCTGGATCCCGACCATGACGGCAAGATCCTGTGGCAGACACGGATCGGTAAGGGAGGCGCGCTGGGTGGCACCGAGTGGGGCTCCGCCGCGGACCAGGACCGCATCTACGTCGCCAACTCAGACGTGCGGTTTCTGACCGACGGCACGCGGCGTCTCAATTCGAAGGAAGGCGGCGGCCTGTTCGCGCTGGATCTGGCGACCGGGAAAATCACCATGCAGGTGGCGCCGGTGGCCTGTGGCGATCGCGCCCAGTGCAGTCCGGCGTTGTCGGCTGCGGTCACGGTCATTCCCGGCGTCGTGTTCTCGGGCGGCGTGAGCGGCTTCCTGCGCGCCTATGCCACCGATGACGCGCGGCTGCTCTGGGAGATCGACACCGCGCGCGACTACCCCACCGTGAACGGCGTTCCGGCCCACGGCGGCGCCATGGACGGACCGGGGCCGATCGTCGTCGACGGCATGCTGTACGTCAATTCAGGCTACGCCCAATGGGGCGGGTTATCCGGCAACGTCCTGCTGGCGTTCGAGGTCGGCGGTTCCTGAAAGCGAGCCGGTCAGACCAGGCCCGCCGAGGGAAGGCGGATCGCTGCCCGAAGTCCGCCCAGCGAGGACCGGTCCAGGGTCAGCGAGCCGCCATAGAGCTCGGCGAGTTCGCGTGTGATCGACAGTCCGAAGCCGAATCCCGGAGCGCTCTCGTCGAGCCGCCGGCCGGCCTGCATCGCCTGCGACATCTGCTCCGGCGAAAGCCCCGGTCCGTCGTCGTCGATGACGATGACGACGTCCCGACCGTCCTCGCTCGATCCGACGACGACCTCGCTCCGGCACCAGGAGAATGCGTTCTCCAGCACGTTTCCGAGCATCTCGTCGATATCTTGTTGCTCGCAAGCGACCGAGAGTTCGGATGGAATGTGGTTGACGAAGGCGATTTGCTTGTCGGCGTTCACTTTGCCGAGGACGAGGGCAAGATCCGTGACGCGCGATGCAACCGCCGTTCGGCTTCGGACCGGTCCGCCGAGCGCGGCGGATCGGGCACGTCCCAGATGATGGCGAATGCGGCGATCCATCAGGACGACGAGATCGTGGAGATCCGTCGAGCCCGACGGTTGCTTTTGCAGCGCGATCGCCAGGGTCGCCAGCGGCGTCTTCAAGCCGTGCGCAAGATTGGACACGTGCCTTCGTGCCCGTTCGAGGTTTGTCGCGTTCTGGACCAGCAGCGCGTTGAGTTCGGTGGCCAGCGGCTGCACCTCGCTCGGCTGAGCGTCGGGCACGCGCTCGCTCTGCCCCGATCTCACGTCGGCCACTGCGCGGCGCAGTTGCTCCAGCGGGCGCAATCCCAGTCTGACCTGAATCAGCATGGCGCAGATCAATGCGATACCGAGCGCGGCAAGCGACAACGCCAATGTGCGCATTGCTTCCCATAACGGTCCGAGCACCGCGTCTCTCGGCGCGGAAGCCACGATCGTCGCCGGAACTCCGGATGCCGATACGTTCAGGATGCGGAAGTGCAGCTTGCGGTCGTCCGGACCGATGCCATCGGCCGGCGCGGGGCGGTCTCGCGGCGGCGGATCGTCGTCGGCTTGGCGGGGCGGGGGCGGAGGTGGCGGCGGCCTGTGGCGGAGATCGGGAGGAGCCAGATCGGCACCATCGAGCGACCGGGATCGCAGCGTATTCTTCGGTCCGGAGATTTCCCAGTACCAGCCGTGCCGGCGGCGGTCGAACGGCGGCCCGTCGGCGGATCCCGCCAGACGCAAATTGCCGTTCCCGTCGGCATCGAGCATCGACGACAGGAACAGGATCTGGGCGTCGAGCCTCTGATCGATCTGCCCCTGCACGAAGCGATGCAGGACGAACGAGATCAGGACTGCGGCGACGACGAGCGCGACGGTGATGAACACGCCGGCTCCGATCATCAGGCGTCGGCTGAGTGACGTCGTTCGGCTCATCAGCGGGAGCCCGAGTTGAGCTTGTAGCCGCGACCCCTCTCGGTCTCGATCAGCGCTTTGCCGATCTTGCGACGCAGCCTCGCGACGATCACTTCGATCGAATTGGAGTCCGTCCCGACGTCGCCTTCGTAGACCTTCTCCGAGAGCAGGCTGCGCTCGACGACGGTGTCCTTGCGGAGGACGAGGCATTCCAGAACCCGCCATTCCAGCGCAGTCAACTTCAACGGCAGTCCATCGAGCTCGAACACGCCGGTCTGCGTTTCGAAGCTCAGCGGGCCGCATGAGATTCGCGGCGCGGAATGCCCGGAGGCGCGGCGGACGAGTGCGCGGAGGCGCATGACCAACTCCTCGGTCCGGAACGGCTTCGTCAGATAGTCGTCGGCGCCTGCCTTGAAGCCGTCCACCTTGTCGGTCCAGCCGTCACGCGCGGTCAGGATCAGCACGGGCAAATGCCGGTCGTGCTTGCGCCATCCGCGCAAGACGTCGATGCCGGGCACTTTCGGCAGGCCGAGATCGAGCACCGCGGCGTCGTAGGATTCGGTCTCGCCGAGATGCTGTCCGTCCTCGCCGTTCGCGGCCACGTCGACCGCAAAGTTCTCCTCGCGCAGGGCGCGGGCGATCTCTTGCGCGAGCAGGCGATCATCTTCGACCAGAAGGATTTTCATTCCGCTTCACCTCGGCTGCACCTATGCCCGGGAGCTTAACCCAACCTGAACGAAACGGTTCAGGCTGGATTGGGGAGGGTGCCCTAGGCTGCGGTCATCGCAATCGATGAAAGGACGGTCCGATGACCGAAAGCCAATCACCTTCGGATGCTAGCCTGGCGCCCGCTGCGCGCCCGCAGATCCGGCATCGTAGTCTGCTCGCAGGCGTGGCACTTGCCGTGCTCGCGGTCGGCGCGGCTGCCGGAGCCGGCGGCGTGAGGCTCGCCGAGAAGTGGCAGCCGCGCAGCGTCATGCTGCTGCAACCGACCGCTATCAACGCGCTCCAGCCCGGCGCGCCGTCAGCCGTGCATGGCAGCGTGTCCGAGATATTCGGCAACAAGTTCATCCTCGACGACGGCAGCGGTCGCGCGCTGGTCGACCTCGGGCCACGCGGTGAAAATGCCGATACGGTGGCCAAAGGCGAGATCCTCACGGTCCAGGGCAGCTTCGATCGGGGTGTCATCCACGCCCAGATCGTTGCGCATGCCGACGGTCGCACGGAGGCGTTCGGTCCCCCGCCGCCCCCGCGACCCGGCGCACCGCCTCCGCCGCGGCGGGCAGAAGCTCCGGT